>JAPOQZ010000058.1 GCA_026710435.1 bacterium
GATGATGACCGCCTTGCCGCCGCCGATGTCGAGACCGGCCACCGCCGCCTTGTAGGTCATGGCGCGAGCCAGTAACAGAACGTCCTGGAGCGCCTCCTCCTCGCGGGCGTAGGGCCAGATGCGGGTCCCGCCGCAGGCCGGTCCCAGCGTGGTGTCATGGATCGCCACGATCGCCTTGAGGCCCGTTTCCGCCTCGGTGAACGCGGTCACCTGCTCGTAGCCGGGGCGGTAACAAGTGGTCGACAACCAGCATTGCCTACTTAACCCTCCCCATGGGGCCCCGCTGGAATCTAACGGCACTTGGCCCCCGCCGGCGGATCGTTTGCCCGCAGCAACACTAGGACGGGCCGGGCACGAATAGTCGTCGCCTGATGCGGCTAGCAGACCAAGGGTTCAGGCGAGTAGGGCGGGCCGCGCCCTTCAACGAGAAACACCGTCAGAGCGGCAACTTCAGCGGTGGTGAGAACGCGGCCTGGCGCTTGCGATGCCTCGTACGACCGGCGCGCAGCAGCCGGATCCTCGTGTCCTGCAAACATTGCTCGGTAGAGCCTCGTATCGACAGCAGGAGGGTTGACCGAGAAGACCCGAATGCCGTCTCGTGCGTGATCCACGGCGAGCGCTCTAGAGAGAGCCACGACGCCGCCCTTGGTAGCCGCATACGCCGGACTGCCGGGGAGTCCCCGGAGAGCTGCGAGCGAACCAATGTTGACGATGACGCCGCCGCCGGACCGGATCATGTGGGGGATCGTGGCCCGACACGCCCAGAACACCGACGACAGGTTCACGGCCACGAGTTTGTCCCATGCGTCGTCGGGGAGCTCGCTGATCAGCCCGCGTCGAGTCACGGCTGCGGCGTTGACCAGCGCCCCGATCGATCCGAAGCGGTCAATGACCCGCCGGATCAGATCCCATGTGGACTCGGGGTCCGAGAGGTCAACTGCTTCGACCACCACACCACCATCTGAGTCATCAGCGTGTCGCGCGAACTTGGAGGCTCGGTCCGTGTCGATGTCGGCGAGCACCACCGTCGTCCCTCGCTGAGCGAGCTCAACCCCGATCGCGCCGCCGATGTCACCTCCTCCACCGGTGATGACGGCCACCGTTTCCCTCAGGTCTCCCGGTACGGTCATTTGACCTCCTCGAGCAGCCGGGCGGCGTTGTGGTGCAGCAAGTTGCCTTGCGAAGCATCGCTGAGAGGCAGTGATCGGAAGAGGGTGAGTGCCCGGTTCAGGCTGTTGCTCGGATAGCACGACGAGTACAGCATGCGATGCCGGAGGAAACCGTTCGCAGCGTCGATGTAGTCGCGAGCGCCCGGCATATCAGGCAGATACATGTAGAACTCGGGCATGAGGTAGACGTTGGTACACCTCATGGCCAACGCACACGCTGCCGCCGTCCACGGCCACCCGCCATGGGCGACGATCAGCCTGAGGTCCGGGTATTCCATGGCGACTCGCTGGAGATGGACCGGATGCGAGTGCAGCATGTCAACGCCTATGAAATGAGACGAGGTGAACGCGACCGGAATCTTTCGCTCTGCGCACCATCCGTAGAGGGGCATCAGCCGGGGGGCATCGTCATGGACAGGGGGATCCCCCCACCCCGAAACAAGGGCGATTCCGGTCAGGCCCAGGTCATAGCGGATCCTCTTGGCCTCGGCGAGGACATCCGCGTTCGGGTCGATCCCTCCGAAACCTGTGAATCGTTCCGGGTAGGTGTTCACGAGATCAGCGATGTCGTCATTCGAGGCGTTCCCCCACTTCTCGGCTCCCCGCTGTCCGAGGATCACGGCGTGCTCGATTCCGGCCTCTTCC
>JAPOQZ010000057.1 GCA_026710435.1 bacterium
AGGCTACACCTCAACCCCACCGAACCCCGAGAACGCGAAAACCGCCCGAACGCGCCTCTTCCCTTGGGATCCCACCCCCACCGCCACCTCCGAGGGTCACGGACGCGACCTTCTATCCCCTGTGCGGGCCGGTTCCGGACAGTATGAACCCTGCCGCGGTCCGCTCGACGTCGGAAACGAACCGCCGGTGTATACGGCTATCTACCATTGTGAAACGAGCCTGTGACAGATACAACCCTATGGGTAAACGGTGGCCGGTTCGTGTTCGGCTCGTCAAGCCCGGAACGCAAGCGAAACAGAGATACAGGACACTAGGAGGGTACTGAACAATGACGATTGCTCGGGCCGGGTGCTGCCGTGGCTCGCGCGTTCGCTTGTATATCATATTGACTATGGTCAGGTTCATATACCGGCAGTTACGGGAAGTCCGGTTGGAGAAGGGGATGACGCTTCCCCAGCTTTCGTCGATGACGGGCATCGCACAGCCCAACCTGTCCCGTATCGAAACCGGGAAGGTGGATGCCAGGTACTCGACTCTGGCACGGATCGCTCGCGCTCTTAGTTTGGAACTGGCGCTTTCTTCACCTGATGTTCTTACGGTGGCCGACGTAAAGGCCCGGATGGCCGAGGGCGCCCAACGGTTGGCGGAGCGTGGTATTGCGGCCCGTGATGTCGAGCAGCGGCTGGCGTGGAAGCGAGCCCGCGGGGTCGATACGTCCGTCGAGCAGCGGCTTCTTGGGTGATTGCCTCCCGTTTGCTCACCCGAGCGGTCCGGCACCCTTCTAACAGCGTCGAACGCGCACTCCTCGCAGCTGCTGCATTCGACGCTGCAGTACGGGCTCCGCTCGTGCTCGTCGGCGGAGCGGCTCAGATGATCCACACCGGCAGTGAGCGGCTGACCGACATCGATATGGTCGGCCCCATCGACCCCCGCGACCGAGTGTCGCTGGCGGGGCTGGGATTCGTCCGCGACGGACGGCATTGGGTCTTCGGATGGGCGATGAGGAGATCGCCATCGAGGTGCCGTCCGAGAAGTTGCTAGGAGGGTGCTGAGCAATCCACCAGCGGCCTGCCAATCGCCGGCATAATTCCTGGATCGGACGGCGGCAAGCCCGCGTGATCGTCGTTGTTCAGCACCCTCCCAGGTGGTAGGTCTTGGTGACTTCGGCGGTCGAGTCATGGACGGCGTGCTGCGGAGACCACATCCGTAACATCCCGGCGGGGTGCGTTCCTATCCACCGAAGAACCGTTTTGCTAGCCGGGGCTGAGCAGTCGGCGAGGGTTCTCGACCAGGATGCGCTCCAGAGTGGCCTCGGCGATCCCGGCGTGGCGCAATGCGGGGACGATATTGCGGAGGATGTGCGCATACCCGTAGCCTCCGTACCGTGTGAGCTGGGTCTTGTAGCAGGTGTCCTGGGAGATGAGCATCTGGTCCCGGTACCCGAGAGCCAGCAGCTTGAGCAGGTGTTCGTGGCGCCGGGAGTCGTGGCTGTTGTAGCTGAAATCGATCGTGTCGTAGTAGTTCTCCAGCCCGAAGTTGTCAAATGAGATGAACACGCCCAGGTCAGCCACTCGCCTCTGGTAATCGAGGTTCATGTAGCCGTCCATGTGGCACATGTTGATCTTCTCCGGGTCCACCCCTTTGCGCAGCACGAACTCGGCGACCTCCGGCGCTATCCTGCTTCTCGCCCCGAAGTAGGGATGTATGTAGAGCGCGCGTCCCGTGCGTTTCTGCGCCTCGCACGCCGCTTCGAGGACCTTCCACTCGTGCTCCTCGACCGGCTGGCTCAGCCCGATCTCCCCTATCACCCCGGGCCTGATGCCGGTTCCCTCTATCCCGTCCTCGATCTCACATACGATTCGGTCGGCGAGCGCTCGGGAGCCGGCCGTCCTCACGTACTCCGGATGGGACGCTTGGATGTAGTAGCCGCACCCTGCGATCACATTGATCCCAACCTCTTCGGCTACCTTCCTGAGCCCGGCCGGGTAGAGGTGGCGGGACGGAGGACGGGCACCGATCGGGGTCGCATCCACGATCGTGTTCCCTCCGTATTCCGCGAAGAGCCTTATCTCCGATATGGCCGTGTCCAGATCGTCCAGGACCATGAAGTCGGGGAACCTGGAATAGTCTCGGCGCCATTCGCCCAGCATGTGTATCTCGGGTGGGCCGTAACGGGCGTCCAGATGGTGCTCCGTATACGATTGGCGCATATCGAGGAAGACATGCTCGTGAACGAGCGTGACTCCCAGATCGTCGGCGTCCACCGGACCGGTCACCGTCATGACGGTCCGCTGGGGGTCTCCAGAATCGAGTCCAGTCGATGTCATACGTTGCTCACCGCGACTTCGAACATTGTCAAGAGGCGACCCTCCCGTACGGCCTCGGGTTCTGAACCAGCCCGGCTCCTGAGAAGGGCGCTCATGATACAGAGGACAGTGTCGCGTCCATGTCTAGGGACAGGTGCGGCGAGCAGAAGACGCTGAAACCCGTCGGCTCGCTGCGAGCACGGGATCCGACGCGCCCTAGTAAGGGCCGAAATAGTCCTCGCAGCTATCAAGTCCACCTGTTCGCGGCGATCACTGTTACCGGGAGCGGCAGGAGCCTGCACGCCGAGAAACACATCTCCTCGGACCCGCCAGCGGCCGGAGCACGAGAGCATCTGGGAGGGTGCTGAGCACCCTCCCAGAGCTCGGCCAACCCCAAACTCAACACACGAAGACCGTGCCGTGGCGAGGTTGACCCGCTTCGATGGACACTCTGCGCTGACGCCGGCAAGAGTTGCCGATCCCTCTGTCTGAGTGATTCACCCGTCCTGTGCAGGTAGTCCAACCCGCCGGCAGGTCAGGTGGGTGTGTTGACCGAGTGACGTGAAGGGCTCGGACCGACACACCGCCTTCTCCAGCTCTATGAGCTGGGCGAGCCCCTGCGATCCATCCAGTCTGTCGACCACGTGATCGTGGAATACCCGGATACCCGCCCGTGCATTCACTTCCAGGCCCTGCCCTTCGAGCCACGACACCACCATTTCGTTGTCTAGTGCGGTCGCGCCTTCCCCCCACCCCCGCCTGATCGGGCCGGTCCGATAGTCCTCGAGAGCGGTTTCGAAGTCACCGGCGAAGGTTCGCTTGAGGAGCGAAGCGAAGCGGTTGTAGAACATCAGGGAAAGGTGACCTCCTTGCTTCACCAGCAGCGCCAGGTCTCCAACGGCAGACTTCGGATCGTCGAGCCACTCGAGGACTGCATGACACAGAACGAGATCGAGTTTCTCGTCTGCGATGCTCGCGTACTCCTGAATCGACACATGGCGGAGTTCGATTGAATCGGCGACTCCGGCGTCTGTGGCTCTCACGGCCGCCTTGGCGAGCATCTCGTCCGAGACGTCACCGAGAACCACTGAATGACCCAGCCTCGCCAGCCGGACCGCTATGTGCCCGGATCCGCCTCCTGCATCAAGGATGCGCATCGGCTGATCAACCAATCCCGGCACATCGTCGTTCAGTACCCTCCAGAGAACGGCCAGTCTGACCGCGCCCTTGGTCGAGCCGTAGATGTCGGACTCGAACTCGCCTGCGATCCCATCGAAGCTGACGTCACCCGACACGGCTCACCTCATGTTCCCCGCTGCCCCCGCTCAGCACGTTCCGTTTGCGGGCGAATCGCGGTGTTCTTGTGGGAACTTCGCCACCACACTTGAGGAGGTACTCTGCAGGGGCGGCAGGCCGGACTTCCGGCCGGAGGCAGGGGGACCTTCAGGTTTCCTCTCACTGGCTCAGAGCGATGGCGTCGCCCAGACCTTTCCCGTCATCAGTGTCCCCAACACCTCATGCATTGACCTCCACAAGGGGTTCTATCCGGCTTGTGTCTGTAGAGGCCCGGGCCACATCCAGGTCGTACATTCGCTGGAAGTTCATCCAGAAACCCCGCGTCGCCCGCTACGTGGCCCAGCAACCCCACTCCGCTCATCTCCAGCGCTCGACCGAACCGCAACGCCGTATCCGCCGTAATGGAACGTCGGCAGTGAACAAGGTAGTCCGGTGGTGTGGTTGCGGCCACCGAAGCAGCACCGGGCGGTTCCAGGACACTACGAAAGCGGCCTGATCCGGGGACTTCGAGTCCTGTGACCAGGGCCGGGCGGTCTCAGCGGTAGTGTCGCTGGAGTTCGGAGGCGTAGACCACCCCGAGCGTGTCCGCGTGTGCGGCGAGCCAATCGGAGAGCTTCGTGGGGGTGGTCACTTCCGGAGGGTCTCCAGATACACACAGCCCGGCGCTGAGCCCGTCGATCTCGTCGCGGGTGAGCACCACGTCGCCGACGAAGGGTCCGATAACCCGCCCGGCTGCGTGGACCAGCGGCTTCGGGGCTGGCACGATGAGGCAGCGCACCCCGAGGGTGTCGCGGATGAGGGCAACCATGTCGCGGAATCGGTAGGTCTCGGGGCCTGCTGCGTTCACGATGGTGTCCGTGGCGCTGAGGGCCGCATCCACTGCAAGGGCGGCCAGGTCCTCGACATGGACGGGCTGGATGCTGTAATCCCCGGAGGGGAGAAGGAATACGGGGAAGCGGCGGAGGCACCAGGCGACGTTGTTCAGCAGCACGTCTCGACCGCCTCCGTAGATGACGGTGGGCCGGACGATGGTATGGCTGAGGCCCGAGTCGCGCAGTGCGGTTTCGAGGGTGGCCTTGCCCCGGAAATAGGGGAGTTGGGAGCGGTCGGCCTGAGCGATGCTGACGTGGACGACTCGCCCGACGTTGGCGCGGCGGGCAGCGTCGAACAGGGCGAGGGTGTTGTTGACGGCTTGGGTGTAGGTGCGGTCACCGTGGGGGAACCGCACCCAGTAGGTGTTGATCAGGGCGTCGCTGCCACTGAGGATGGCGGTCAGTTGGTCGGGCTGATCGAAGTGGAACGGGAGGAGGGGTACCTGGTCACCGAATGGGTTGGGACGGTCGGGGTGGCCGGTGATCGACTGGACCCGGTGGCCGTCGGCTAGGAGACGGGCGGTGATATGCCGCCCCGTGTACCCGGTAGCTCCGGTAACCGTGACATCCATCGGCTCCGAGGGTACCGCCGGCCCGTGGCTACCTCATGGGACGTTCGGAGTCGTCACACCCACCGCCACGGAGCGGCCGGCGAGGTCCGCAGCGGTATTCGAGAGTGCGCTGCCCGGCTGGCCGGGTGGTGGGGTCTTCGCAACTACACCTGACCAACGACTTCGGGATCAGCGAAGGACGTCGCCTCTCGGCACTGGACTACGTCACCTCATCAACCGAAAGTCACGACCGCGGCCCAAGCCCAACACATGTGTGAGTACGTGATCGGAACCGGTCCACCATGCGGGTCATAACCAGGCGTGTCGTACCCGGTTCCTATCCTTCCCCACCGTGACTTAGCGTGCAAGCATCGTGGCCGGCCGCGGTGTGTTGCCAGGCCGTTATCGAGGAGGAGTTTCCTGCATGCGCCAAATCTTCGACCTAGAGACCAGCCACGGGAGACGCGTCAACTGGTTCATCACCGTTGTGATCCTGGTGTCGATGGCCACGCTGGTGGCCGATAGTCATTACACCATCGGCGACGGGAGTATTCCCCGGTGGCTCTGGACGATCGAACTCGTCACCTGGATACTGTTCAGCGTCGAGTACTTACTGCGCATCCTGCTCGCACCGTCCCGGCGCCGGTACATCTTCTCCTTCTTCGGTATCGTGGACCTGCTAGCGGTGCTCGGGGGGTTTGCGAACTTTCCCTTTGCCGTGTCGTTCCGGCTGCTTCGTGTGCTGCGCGTGTTCCGAGTCTTCAAGCTCGTGCGCGGTAGCGCCGCTCTCAACCGGTTCCAGGTGGCGTTCCGCGACATCACCGACGAGCTGTTCATTTACCTATCGGCCTCCGGAGTGATCCTCTTCATCGCTTCGGTTGGCATCTATGAGCTTGAGCATGACCAGCCTGACACGCTGTACATCAGCATCTTCGACAGCTTCTACTGGGCGGTTCTGTCGCTGACAGCCGGCGCGGAGGGGTACCAGCCGGCAAGCATCGGCGGCAAGCTGCTCAGCATCTTCGTCGTACTTGTCGGCCTCGGCGTCGTCGCGGTGCCGTCCGGCCTTCTGGCTTCGGCTCTGTATAAGCACGACGGAATCGAGCCGGGTGACGCGCCCGCGACCCCGACACGAGCGGACCAGTCTCGGAGGGAGGAGGGATAGGAATGCCAGGACAAGAGCGCGTGGTGGCGGTTGACTGCGAGACGACCGGATTCGGAAGGTACGACCGTGTCCTGGAGATAGCGGTCGTGGAAGTGGACATCGCGACCGGCCGTGTGATCGACGAGTTCGAAACGCTGGTCGATCCGGTACGCGATGTCGGACCGGTCGATGTACACGGCGTGACCGCCTCCATGGTGTCCGCCGCGCCCACATTCGATGAAGTAGCGGGGGCACTCGCCCGCCGGGTGGGAGGAGCGACCCTGGTAGCGCACAATCTGGCGTTCGACGCCCGCTTCTTGCGCCAGGAGTTCGAACGACTCGGGACGGACTTCGACCCCGGTTCTGGATTCTGCACGCTACGGGTCACATCACAGAAGCTCGGGCTGGCGTGTGAACGCTTCGGGGTTCCCTTGACAGCCGCTCACCGCGCTCTCGGCGATGCTCGGGCGACCGCCCGACTCGCGATGGAACTCCACAGAGACGAGCCGATCTCCACCGGCGGGAGGACACGTTGCCGCATCGGCTACATCGCACAAGGTATGAACCCTCGGACCCTCCGCCGTCCCCCCGGTACGGTTGGAGTCCGCGGGAGCAACGAGATGGTGCGCATCGTGTCACGAGCTCACTACCCATTTTCCGACGAAGCGCTGCTCTCCTACACGGACATGCTCGACTGGGCGCTCGACGACCATGTCATAACCGACAGCGAACGGCGCGAGCTTCGGACCGTCGCCGCTGATCTCGGGATAAGTGAGGCGCAGGTGCGACGCGCCCACCGGTCCTACTTCGATTCGATCGTGGCCGCGGTTCTACGCGACCATATCGTGACGCCGGATGAGCGAGCACTGCTAGAACGCGTCGCGTACGCGCTAGACATCAATGACGTGACAATCCCACAAGTAACTGATCTCCCGGCAGCGGACGGGCTCGAGAAGGGCATGCGGGTCTGCTTCACCGGTACGGCAACGGTCGGCGGCGAGACATTCGATCGGTCGGCACTCGAACGCATGGCGGCGATCGCCGGTCTGGTCCCCGTCCGTAGCGTCACGAAGAAGAACTGCGACTTGCTGGTGGCGGCGGACATAGCAACCAATTCGGGCAAGGCGCGCAAGGCCCGTGCCTACGGTATTCCGTTGATATCCGTGGCCGACTTTGTCAACCTATCCGGCTGAGCGTTGACCACTGACGACACTCGGGCGACCGTGAGGCTGGACCACGCCGGTGGCGACGACTGCAGCATTTCTGGAGTGGGCCCATGAACATTTGCCGGTCCCGGGTCACGGTGCGGCTGTATCAACGTTTCATGTTCCTCGACCGCTGCACGGTCGACCACGGCCAGGCACGCGAACTCTACGATTGCTGTGGTGGTGGGAACTTCGCCACCACCTGCTACGAGCCACCTTGCCGGGGGCCCGAGTAGGACTTCAAGCCGGAAGCAGGGGGAACCTCAAGTGTCCAATCACTGGCTGAGGATCAGGGAACCCATCCGGTCATCCGGGGATTTGCCACACCCGGCCTCAATCATTCCACTCGCCGAGGGCGCCCCAGGAGTCGATGGTCAAGTCTATGCGGAGACGCGGGGATGCCAAACCACTAGCAGAAACTCTTGCGACTGGTACAACGTCGCCCGTGTCAGCTGCTCGTCGAAAGCGCTCAGGGTTGGATGTCCTCGGGTAGGGAAGTGAACAAGTCGACGATTGCTGCAGCTTCGAAAACACGGTTTCGCTTGCCGGCGTTGCGTTGGCGGAGTATTCCGCCTTCTTGGAGGTGTGCCACTACACGGGCGGCCGTGCGTTGGCTGACGCCGAGTTGATGGGACATGGTCGGGATGTCGAACACCGGCTGGGTGGGTAGTAGTTCGACCATTCGCCTCTGGTATTCGCCCCGTAGCGGAACGGCCTGCTCCCATTGCGCGCGAATGTCGGCGAGCCTGCTCTGGATGCGGTCCGAGTAGTCACAGGCGGCCACGGTCGCGTCGGCGAGGAGTTCTAGCCATGGTTGTTGTGCGGTCATTCGGGCGGGGTCGTGAGGGGAGCCTTCGTGCAGTCCGGCGTCGAGGGCGCCGATGTAGGCGGAGCGTTGCCTTGCCAGCACCGAACTGATCGGTACGGTCAGGTTGCGGGTGAGTTTCCGCCTGCGCATGATGAGATGGATGAGTGCTCGCCCGGTGCGACCGTTACCGTCCGCGAACGGATGGATCGCAATGAACTGTGAATGGGCCAGGGCAGCCTGCACAAGGGGTGGGTGGTGCCGAGTGTTCATGTAGGACACAAGATCGTCGAGCAGCGCACGGACCATCTCGGGCGGCGGTGGCACGTACACGGCTTCTAGAGGAGTGGAGAACTCCGGGCCTATCCAGTTCTGTCGTTCCCGGATTACTCCACCTGCCTGCGGGTGGAGTGAGTGGTTCATCAGGGATCGGTGAAGTCCGCGTAGGTCATCTACGGTTACCGGCTGCGCCTGCTTCCCCAGCGCTAGGGCTTGAGCCGTGACAGTGATATTCCCGATTGCCATCTTGTCGGATGGTGCCAGACCACTTTGGCGGGCTTCGGCCCTTGCTACGCGGCGCAGGGACGGGAACACTCCTTCAATACGACTGGAAGCCACGCTCTCGGCTCTCACCAGTAGCCACTCAGCCGCGCGCGGGTCGCCTGCGGACCCCGCAGCGTCGGTCAGGCGTACCAGCGTTTCGACTTCTGCTATCGCACCCGCTAAACGCAGCGGTAGCGATGGTTCCCAGCCGTTGAGCTGGTCTGGAATGTAAGCATCGTATGTGCCGGATCTGCGGTTGCGGCGGCCGCTCGTTGGTGGATATCGTTCGGCGTCGCGGGGAGACCATAGACGTTTCTGGTACCTACCCATGACGACATTCTAAGTCGACAATGTCGTCATGGGTAGGGTCTGTAGACGCAACCTCAACAGAACGTCCACAGCCACGCCAGCGTAGGTCCCTGAATGAGGCCGCCACAAGGTACGGGTCCCCAACCAGAAGGAGATCGGCCCGATGAACCGCCCCCCGGGTTTGCACAGAACCAGCCGCCAACACCACCAGCACCCACAACCACCCCGAACACCGCCAAGACCGCCTCTAAGACCCCCAACCCAGCCCAAAACCCCTACCATACCCCCCTGACCCGCGAACTCAACACCCCACAACACGCGAAGACGCCTGTGGTGAACCGCCCCGGGTTTGCCGGAGAGTGTTTTACTTGACTCCTGCTAGTGGTGCTGGGGTGTGTTCTAGATGGTAGTTGGCCTCCCTTTCTGCTGGTGGTATGTCCCCGATGGGCTCTAGGAGCCGACGGTGGTTGAACCAGTCCACATATTCGAGGGTGGCGTACTCGACCTGGTCGAGGTCACGC
>JAPOQZ010000211.1 GCA_026710435.1 bacterium
ACTCAGAACGGTGCTCCCCCCGATGCTCCAACACCATCCGGACAGCCCGCTCCCGAACCTCCGGCGAATACATGATCGGTCTTCCCATGACTCCATTATCTCCCAACTAATCGAGTCTCCGGGGAAACCGGGGCGGTTCAAACCAATATGAGGGAAGCGGTACGGTTTTGGGGCGTGGGTCGGTTAGTTGGTGTCGGGCTGGTGGCGCTCGTCGTGGTGGGGGCGGTGAGCGTGCCCGTTTTTTCGGGCTCTGCCCGTGCGGAACAGGTGGAGGGGAGTGCGGCGGTTGTGCCTTTGGGTGTTCGATCCGAGCAGGAGCAGTTGACGGAGTTGACGGTGGAGGGGGTCGGTTCGCGCAGTGTCGACTACGACGGCGCGGTCGGTCGTTTCACGGTGAGCGTGCTGGGAGATTCGCTCATCTCGGCGGTGTCGGACGGTAACGAGGTGGTCCAGGCCATCGCGGATGAGGTGGAGAAGCGGTGCACGGCGGACGTACCGGACGACGCGGATGATATGGCCGGTCCGACGTGTGTGTCGCCGAGCGGTTTGCAGACGGTGAGCATCCGCATCGCGGAGGAAACCGATTGGACCGAACAGGGTCGGGTCTCGCTGGGGTTCCTCTACCGTAACCGCCTGGCGATCAGTATCCGCGGTACGGGATTCGCTGGGGGGTTGGTCGATATGGTGATCACGGCTGGGGGAGACAACGTCCGCTTCGATGGGCTGGACTTCACGGTGTCCAACCGTTCCGAGTTCGAGCGGTTGGCGCTGCTAGATGCTGTCGACGACGCCCGGGGAACCGCCCAGGCTATCGCCGACCATATGGGGTATGAGATCGTGCGGATCGTCCGGGTGGCGCCGGGAGGCGTTTTCGATCCTTACGGGGACGACTCGATCGTTCAGTTGGGACTGCAGGCCCCTGCCGACGAGTCGGGTTCGGTGCCCACACCGGTGTTCGGCGGTGCCGAGACTGTCACGTCCCGTGTCACGATGGTCTTCGAATTGCGACCGCTGGCTCAGGTAGAGGGGGAGACCCCCGGATAGTGGGACACGTCTGGACCCCTTTCCGGAGTTGGCCAGCTACACACCGCTTGCGTTTTCTTGTCCGAACTGCGATGATGGCAGTGGCCGGTGACCTATCCTCGGGAACTGAGGACCTCGCTGGAAGTACGCCCCGGAGTCGGCTGCGGATCGTAGTCCCGGGGCCTCTGCGCGTTTAGGGCCCCTCGTCGAAGACCGTATGTATCGCGCGGACACGGTGGCTGATCCTCCAAAAGGTGTCCCGGTTGACTCCGCAGAGCGTCGGAGTGTGCTCCGGCGAGTAGATCCGCTATCTGGAGGATGGCCTCAGTCTTGTCGTTGTGACTGATCCGGAAACTGCCTGGGATGGCTTGCTGCCGCTGAAGCCTGCGCATCACGTCATGGTCCTTGTTGTCAAGAGGGAGGAACCGCCTGTTGGTACCTGCTCGCGTCTCGAGGGTCGCCTTTACGACACCTTCGGAACTCAAGTGGGTCAAGGCTCGCTCGATTACTTTGGCTCTGACATGGTGCTCGCTGTGGCCCGCGTCGGGTAGTCCTCGGGCCGTCTCGTACAGGTAGCCGTCCCATCCGTCGATTCCGTCGATCGCTTCGAGTGCCTTTACCCGGCGAGCCGTGCTCAGGTCCTGATAGTGCAGCGGATAGCCGCCCTCGGCTTCGATCTGTTTGAGCCGGCTACGAATGTTGGGGCTGTCCCCATCAATGACGACCGCGGCGGCGACAACGTAGTGTTTGCGTCCGTGCGTATCCAGGCGCCTGGTCGCGGAGTCTCGTAGCGGCTTGCGGGACTCGTCGAGGAAGGCGATTCAGTTCAGTTGTCACATGCCGAACCCTCCCAGTGTCGACACCCTACCTATTACAGTTCGAATGGTCGAACCTGGAGAACCCCCCTATGGAACGAATGTGTAGGACTTGTCGACACTGGCGGGTCATTCGTCACATTGAGGGAAAACGCATAGCCGATTGTCGACGATACCCCCCCGTCGTGCTTCTACTCAACCCCGCAATGCCTTACAAACAAAAAAGCGTCTGGCCGCAAACACGGGAGATCGACAGCTGTGGGGAATGGGAGGGGCGTTAAAAGCGGTTCAACGCCTCGGTGACCCGTCATCGTGAGTCGATCTACCTATAGACTTGTCAAGTTAGGTATATAATGCCCACACCAACAGCATGACCTTCGTGCCCGAGGCCTCTCAGGTCTCTGCCTGTAGCTGTTCGAGATCACGGCCAGTCTGGTTGAGTACGCCTTTGAAGCAGGAAATGCAGAAGCGCCGTGTCGATGAGTGCGGCTTTGTAGGTCTAGGAACGTCGTAGCAGTCGTCGCCCTTGCTGATCGCTTCATGGCATCGGCTGCATGGTGTCTTCCTACCGCAGGTCTTCTTGGCAGGCCGCCCGAGAGACGAACCGATCAACGAGGGTGTTCTACCCTTAGCCATTCTGAGCTCTCTTGATCTGCCGGACGCGGTTGTTGAGTATGTCCGGAAGAATCTCCATCGCAGCACCGAATTCTTCCGTGGACCACTCGTGTCTCTTGCGGCCGTCGCCGACCATCTTCTTGATGTCCGTGTTCACCATCGTTAACGCGGCGATGAAGTTGGTTCTCGCTCCTATCTCGGGGATGAGCTTGCGCGGGAGTTCGACACCCTCAGGCCTCAGACCGACACGGTTCAGTAGGACCCGCGCGGTGCGTTTCGCTTCCTCGTCGAGGCGCTTCCTTGCTTCCTTCCACTGCCCTGCTGGGATCTTGCTGAATGGCTGCGCCGCCGGAGTCATCACGGGGCCCCGCTCCGAGCGGCTCTTTTCGATGCCAGCATCTTGTTGGGCGGCGGGAAGGCTCGTTGCCGGCTGATGCCGGTGGGATGGGGCGGAGGACCCGAAGTTAGTGGTCCGAGATCGGGAAAGCCGGTCACATGGCGAAGGGGTCCAGTGTGTTCGCAACCGAACTGTTGATCACGGAGGCCGCTGGTAAATGCCGGCGCACCGTGGCCCGACCTCGTTGGAGGCCGGGTGGCGGGTACGTGTGATACAGACACAGGCTGAACCAGCAGTGGCATGAACACATGGAGAGCCGGATGCAGTGGAAGTTGCGCGTCCGGTTCGGAGGGCGGGCCGGGGAAACCCACCAGCCGAGAGGCTGACAGGGCGCCCCGGTCCGACCCTACGTGTCGTTCCTCAAGAGTCCGATACGCGACGATCCAGAAGTGCATCAGGCCGGAGGTCGCCAAGGTTGGCTCTTGGCGTCACGCTGCCTGTCTCCAAGTTGTAAGGGCCTCGCAGCTTGGGTCAGAGAGTCCGAAGAGCCGACTCTCTCCGGGCCGACCAAGATGGTGTTCCCCCACGCCGGTGTTCGGATCCCGCCCGCGGAGGGGCTTGAGCCTGAAGAAATCGAGCTTTACGAAGAAGCTGCTGCTGTCGCCCCAGCCTCTCGTCGGGCAGCTAGTGCTTTGCTCAGGCTTCTGTTGGAAGCCTTCCTGAAGCGGCACCTCGTCGACGCTAAGCAACCTGTCGAGGGCAAGAACCTCTTTCAACTGATCGAAGCGGCTGTCGATCACCTCGATCTAACTCGGACACTGAAGAAAGGGCTGACAGCTATCCGTAGGCGGGGGAACGCATCGGTGCATGATCCCTACGGGCTAACCGACGACGTCCGCGCCGTGGACCTTCCCTTGCTGTTCCAAGCAGTGGACGACCTAGTGGACGATCTGCATACCAAGCCAACTAGGGCGTGTTCACGTTTTTGTTGTGTCGTGGATGAGGGCGAGGGTGATGAATGCTAGGAAGATGACGTCGAGTTTGTCGTAGCGGACAAAGACGCGCCGGTAGCCTTTGAGCCGTCGGAAGAGCCGTTCGATTTCGTTTCGTCGCTTGTAGATGTCGCGGTTGAAGTCCCATGGGTCACGGCGGTTGCTCTTCGGTGGGATGAC
>JAPOQZ010000056.1 GCA_026710435.1 bacterium
GGCGGCGTTGTTCGGTCTGGCCGCTGCTATGTGGCTAAAGGTCGCGATTATTGGACCAAGCTCTTAGGCTTCTGTCCGTGAGTCTGTCGGCGGCTGTTGCCCGTTACATATCTGGTCTGACGATTGGCCAGGGCCGTTACGCGGGTCAACCGTTTCGGCTGTTGGGTTGGCAACGGCGTTTCTTGGCGGGCGCGTTCTCGGGTCCGGGTGACGCGGCTTTAAGCATGGCCCGTGGTGGTGGGAAGTCAACGTTTAAGGCGGCCGTGGCTTGCGCGGCTGTTGACGTGGGCGGCCCGTTGGTGGAACCGATGGCGGAAACCGTGGTTGTCTGTTCGAGTTTCGATCAGGGTTACGCGGCTCTACGCGGCTAAGGGGGGTTTGCGGCCTCGTATTCGTTTGGTAGGAGGAGTATACCAGGTTACTCCACAGTGGAGTAGGAGCCTTAGCCGGTAGTTGTCCCAGTTACGGAAACCGTGTCCTAGACGACGGGTCTTTTCGATGATCAGGTTGACAGCTTCGGTCGCATCTGTTGGTAGCACCGGTTCGGTGATAGTTGAGGGTCTCTTCTTCCCAGGTCCGCAGCGTCCGCGACAGGCGATCGACCTCGGGCACGTCAACTGTCCCGGCCCAGCCATAGAACGCTTCCAGCCGCTTCCGCGCGGCTACGAGGTTCTCGGCGGCGTAGACCTGGCGGAGGAGTTCTTTGGCTACCCAAGCAGAAGCGACCTCGTCGTAGCGGTCACCATCCCGATGGGCCAGAGCGGCGTCGATGCGACGGCGGGCGGAGTCGCTGAGCCGTTCTTCGCCGACGAGTAGTAGCCGGCGGATGTCGTAGAGCGGATCTCCCTTGCGACCTCGATGTCCCATCACGTCTTGTTGGGTGCGTTGGCGGACTTCGGTGACGACCTGGTTGGCAAGGCGTATCATGTGGAACCGGTCCACGGTCACGGTCGCTTCGGGCAGCAGCTCCCGTGCTGGGGTCAGATACCCACGCCACGGATCGAGGGCTACGACTCCCACCCCTGCCCGCACTTCGGCGGTCTCCGAAGCTAGGAAACCCCTGGCAGCAGCCCCGGAACGGCCCTGAACGACTTCCAGCAGCCGACCCGACTCGAGATCCACGAATCCCGTCGCCCACCGATCAGGACGCGACCGCCACCGATGCTCATCCATCCCCAGCGACCGCACCCCAGCTAGCGAACCCAGCTGCTCGGCGACGAGCGGTTCCCCGAACTCCCGCACCGCGTCCATCACCGTGGACCAGCCCACACCGAGGCCACGAGCCACAGCTGCGACCGACACACCATCCTCGCCGACCCGCCGAGCTGCTTCGCTCCGGGCCCGCTCCGACAGCACCGCCCTCGGCCGAATATGGGGACTGGTCTCCGACCAAGACCCGACATCGCAGGCTGCTTCGGGGCAGCGCCACATTCGCTTGGACCACACCAACACCGTCGGCCGGCCTCCCACCGGCAGATCCCGCACCTTTGTCCGGCGGCGTCCCTTCGAC
>JAPOQZ010000055.1 GCA_026710435.1 bacterium
ACAAGATAGTATGCATTGGTTAAGAAACGACTACGATCCTCATTTGGAACGATCGCCTCGAGACTCGTATCGTGCTCGCTCCTTACTATTCTGTTAACCAACAATCTGTATGTGGTGGAGACTTGTGTTAACAGGCCCTAGAATCGTACATTCAACCTGGTAACCTGTGTATTCGATCAAATGGTTATCACTTTTGCTGTACTTTGGTGTTTTGGCTATCCCAGACGTGGCCGGTCGGCAAACATGGCTACGGTCGATCGAGTCCCTTCAGGGGACACGTTCGACATCGCCGGGGACGAAGACATTGATGAGAAGGTCGGCGAGCACCTAGTCGTGTTGTACTGGCGTGGAGTGGCTCCTGGGTCTCTACTCGACCGATTCTTCCAACAGGCCGACGACAACCTTGCCGGCGCTGTAATGGAATATGTCGGGAGGCCGCTCCTGAACAGTGAGGATGAGGCTACCCACGCTGTAGGTCAACGCATCCAGAAGCTGTGGGATCAGCGGCTCGAGACCATCTGTGACAGCACTGGCGAGCATGGACGGGAAGCCCAGGCATTCGCGCTGACCTTCGCAGCTACCAGGCTCGACGAAGAGTGGGAACTACGTGCGTTCGACCGCGCCTTACAGCTTGGTGGTGGCGCCTCACGATTCGGTGATTTCGCGATCGAGAGAGTGGCACAGATCGCTCACAACGAGCCGGTCGCGGCAACTCGACTGACATTGGAGCTCTTGCGGGGCTCGGACACCGATTGGGACAACCTCGCCTGGGGCGACGCCGACGGTTCCCCGATCATCATCCACGCCAAACCCGACAGCTACGACGCGGAACCAGGGGCCGGTGACCGAGTGGCCTGCGGCGTAATCGAGCGAAGCTAGCAACACCAAAGCCCGATCCGACCCGAGCTGCCACACCCGCGGGCTCTCAACCCGGACCCACGCCGTACGTTCAATGGATCGGATGGGCGTAGCTGGAAACTGCGCGCCGAGCGGGCGCCGACCAGAGTTAGCGGCCTGCAAGCCGCGTGGCGGCGGCAAGAAACAGGTCGCCGCGGGATCTGTGCTGCTGACCGACGGCTGGTGGATTCCGGCGAGCCGGGTCCGTTGGTTCAAGCGACCCGACCTCGCACGCCTCCGATGTTGGTTGGCTGGTCATGCTGCGGGGGATAGCCGGTCGATCCAGTCGTGGTTTCCTGTTCCCGCCAACCCACCGCCCGGGTGTGTTCACCGCCGAGACGGATGGGCGTCGGGAACGACCCGTCTCGTTCCCGACGCCAGATCGTGGTCCTGCTCAACCCGGTCATCTCGATGCCTTCGGGCATTCTCACCACCCGCCCGCTCCTGGGAGGCTGGGCCGTCGACCGCCGATAGTTGACACCCGCAGGCCGTCGACGATGCGGCGGGTATCGCGGTTGAAGGAGACCGGCACCCCCGTCTGCATGTCGAAGACGGCGACGCCCACCGGCGAGATCTCGAGGTCGGCCCGGGCGCGCCGCGCCTCGCGGTGCGCCCGGGCGTTGGCGAGCACCTGCGCCGCCTGCGAGGCGAACAGCACGAGGGTCTCCTCGTCTTCGCGCGTGAACGCCCGCCCCGGCTCGTCGTGCCCCACGAAGGCGCTACCCGCGCGCGCCGCGGTGCAGGATCGGGGTCGCCATGAAGGCGGTAAGCGGTACGGGCGAGCGGAACTCCCCGAGCCCGATCAACGCAGTGAGCTCCTCCAGCGGTCTCACCCGCAGCGGTGCCGCGAGGGCGTTCAGGTCTCGAAGAAGCGCTCAACCCCGGAGGCTTGCCAGAGCCTCTCCACGTCGCCGGCGTCCATGCCCAGGGCCAGGTGGTCCTCCACCCGCCCGGCGGCATCGAGGGCGGTGATTACGTCGTAGGGCGCGCGTCAGCGAGCGCGCGCCGTCCATCACGGCGTGCCGTGTCGACGTCGAGGGCTCTCGTTGATGCGTAGGCCGGCCTCGCTGAGGCGGGAGAGGCGGTCTCGGTGGGTGCGGTTCCGGCGTGCTCCACGTGCGCACCCCCCGGATCGGGCGTGTCCGGGGTCGAATTCGCCGAATCCGGCCCGAAGCCACCTTACAGTTATCGCGTTGTAGATAGCGTTACACTTCAGTCATTCCAAAGAACGCTGACCTAGGTCTGTCGGCGGGTGCCGTACGCCCGCCGGTCTGGATGCCCCGTGCCTGGCACGGGGCGAGACGTCTTGAGGGAAGACCCCGCAAGCATGTCCAGCAGCCGAGAGCGCAGGATGACCCTCCGACGTGGCCGCTTGGGTGGGCCTCCCCTGAAAGGCGAGGAATACTGCGCTGGCTTCTCACCGGCCTCGTGCTGCTCCTGGCGGCCTGCGGCAGCGACCAAACCCCGCTAGCCGATACCGAGTGGCGGCTGGTCGCGCTGGGCGATGCCGCCGTTCCCGCCGGGATGGCGGGGAGCGACGCAGGCGCGGAGTTCGCCACCGCGACGGATATGACCGGGTGGACGGGCTGCAATGCCTACTCGGCGAGCTATCGCGCGCGGGGGTCGGAACTGCGCCTTGGCGACCTGGAGTGGACGGAAGCGGGCTGCCCGTCCCAGGCGCTCTTCAGGCAGGAGCAGCGGATGCAGGACTCGCCGGCAACGGTGGAGCGCTTCGAGGTCTCAGGGGACCGGCTCACGCTCCACAGCGAAGGCGGGCAGGTGCTGGTCTTCGAGCGGGTGGGGGAATAGCCGCATGGCCGAGGTCCCGCCCGGCAGCAACGCTCCCGCCGTTCCCGCTGCGCCGCCGGAAGCGGGCGCGCCGACGGTGGATTCCGTCACACCCGCCCTCGGAGGACCGCCGCGGGAGGACTCGATCATCGGTACTCCGGCCCGTCATCCCGAAGGACCTCCTCGAGCTGCGGATTCAGCAACCGCCATCGCTGGCCCATTCGCTCGAGATCTCCCGTCAACACCACCGGGACCCGATCCTTGTGGGCCTGAACGACTTGTTCGTAGTCCTGTCGCTCTAGGGACGCCGTTACCGATTGAAGTTTCCTGCCGATAGACTTGGTGGCCAGACGGATCGTGCCGTCCTCTTCTGCCTCCGCACGCGTCAGCAGCCGAACGTAGCCGATGAGACGAACGTCTGGTCGCGGCGCACGCTCCTTAAGCGAGCGGGCGGCTTCACTCAGGAGAGAAGCATCCGCCCGACCGAACCGAACAACGGGCCGATGCACCGTCACCGGTCGAGTACGTGCCCACAACACATTCACATCTAGTCGCGTAAATCGGCTAACGATCCGGACCAAGGCTTCGCACATATTGGCGCTCACACCGCTCTCTAGCGCCTCCGGGAACGCACCTTTATCTCCCGCGGCCGTTCGTTCCACCGCATCGCGCGTCGCGACCAGGGCCTCCATTAAGCGCAACGTCAGGCGCCGCTCAATCGGCGCGTCTTGATCGTCGGGGACCGGGAACAGAGTGAGTGTCGGCGAGATGGCCGGCGTCAACAGCGTCACTACGAAGCTGCCCTGATCCGGCTGTCCTAGACGAACACGTTCCAGCAGATCTGCCGCATCCCGATTCGCTCCCGCGCGATAGACCGGTTTTAGTTCGCCTAGGGAACATGCGGCCGCCAGCAACATGTCATGCGCACCGCCAATAAGGTCCACGCCGTGGGTCAAAGCTATGCTGCCGTCATCGCTCTCACCTGCCCGGACGCGAACTACGTCACGGTCAGCGGTCACGAGCGAGCGATACACGGTCAACTCGTCCTGCTGAGCAACCTTCGCAAACATGTCGATCAACGAGGCCACCACACTCGCGTAGTCGCCGAGGCGTTCTGTACGCGGGACGACGATCTCCGGAAGCTCCTCACCGGTGTAAACATCCGAGTGCGCGCGGTACTGCTCTTGCCGGCGCCATCCCGCGGACCGGGCGTACGCCGGCAGGGCAGCCGGCGAAACTGCCAACAGCGTATCCCGGTCGTTAATACTGACTCTCATCAGATTCCTCCCGTCCTGGAACGTTCCATCAAGTCTTGTAGGACCTCAACATCGAGTACGTTCCGCTCCGGGATATAAACCGTAATCGACTCCTGACCGACTACCTCGTCGTGGTCCCACTGCAAACTCAGCCAGTAGGCCCGACGCCGAAGCACGAGCTCTTCGCTCTGCACGGTCATCCACAGCCGTTCGTTCGTCGGAAGCTCCAGCACTACGAGCAATCGGGGCGTCTGCGTGTCTTCGCTAAGATCGCGGTAGTTCTTGATGCTCAACCGGAATGGCAGCAAGCCATCGCGCGGTTCGGCGATATTCGTCGTGGCCTTCAACTGCAGGTCAAGGGCTGGCCGAAGCAGCCCACCTCCATGAATTCGCAGATCGACGCTATCCCGGTCTGGCTCCGGCACCGAAGTGGCACATCCGGCACATGCCGCCAGAGCCTTGACATACACCCGAGACAACGCCTCCTTCCGGTCCGGGCCACTCAGCAGAGTATCTATCATGGGCTTGCCCCAACCAACGTCTCAGCATCCGGAACACGGATCTCACCGGAAACAAGCCTGGGAAGCAGTGTATCCTGAAGAGCGGCCAACGTGAAGGCTCACTGTGCTGGCGATCACTGAAATTCCCCGAGTCGATCATCTAGACTCCCCACCCCGGGTGTGTGGTGAGTCTAGTTCGCGCCTCCGTTCGTCCGGTGTATTCGTGCCTGGGCGTGGTGGGCGCGAAGGCGGTAGCTGTCGCCTGTGGTAGTGAGCTTCGCTCAGATCCGTGTCGTGTCAGCCACTCCCTCACCTTTGGAGCCGGTGCGTAGCAGCCTGGAGTCGACGCGCGCTTGGGCGGCTAGCCATCGGTAGGCGATTGCGGTGGATGACATCTCCAAGCTGAAGTAGGCTACCGGGCCGTGGTGTATTGCTACGTGGGAGGCGATGTTCATGGCGAGGGCGTTCTTACCCATGCCGGGGCGGCCGGCTACGACCACGAGGGTGGATTGTTGGAGTCCTCCGAGCTCTTGGTCGAGATCCCGGCCCGGTGGCCCTGGGGCTGCTGTTCGCCGAGCCACCCTCCGTAACCTCCGCGCTATCGTCCCAGCTTTGCTGGATACCTTCTCAACCACTCCCCGGCGACGCGACCGGCGGATTCGGGATAGAGGGATGATTAGCCTGCTTGGGCTGGTTAAGCCCTGCGCGGGTTAGATTGGTCTGATGAAACGGTATCGGGTGTTGAC
>JAPOQZ010000054.1 GCA_026710435.1 bacterium
ACCCCTACACCCTGCGCACTCAGAATGGCGATCTCTTCCCGTTCCCCGAACGACAGATAACGGCCCGACACCGGACGCAGAGAGATCGGCGGCATCCCACCAGCCTGGCGGAACCATCTCGACCCCACAGCCGGCGACACCCCAGCCTCGCCGGCAGCGTCCTCACTCGACACACCCCGAGCGATCGCCTCCCAGAACCGGACCCGGTCCTCACGCCGCGCTGTCGACGGTCGACCAGGCGACCACATCTGACCACGCATCGCCTGAATCTCCTCCCGACGCTCCACAACACTCACCATGAACCTCCTTCATCACCAAGTGTTGCGACCACCAATTGAATCCGCCCAATATCTGTCCATCCGTTACACCAACCGCTTGACGGAGGTCGGCATCGAACCATCAGTCGGATCAGTGGGCGACTCGTACGATAACGCTCTCGCCGAGTCTGTGATCGGCTTGTACAAGACGGAACTTATCCACAAGCGGGCACCGTGGAAAGACCGTGACCAGGTCGAGTACGCCACCCTCGAATATGTGGACTGGTTCAACCACCGCCGTCTCCTAGAGCCCATCGGACACATACCACCAGCAGAAAGGGAGGTCAACTACCATCTAGAACACGGCCCAGCACCACTAGCAGGAGTCAAGTAAAACGCTCTCCGGCAAACCCGGGGCGGTTCATTCCGGAAAGGCTTGCTACGATATCCGGTGTCGGGTGCCTACCTCCCGACCCACAACTAGGTGAGACCCCCGGCCTTCGGTGCTAGATGCTCCGGGGGTTTCGCTGTTTATGACCGGCGACGGGAAAAGCGCTTGCGCCGGTCAGCCTGGGCGAAGACCGCCCGGGCGATTTCCTTCGACCTGGGGGCGCCGCTTGCGCGGTCTTGGCATTTCCAAAACAGTTAGCATCGTCAACATCGAACGAAGGAGTGCCCCGATGGGTAGGCCATTAAGCAACAAGGACCCGCTGGTTATCTTGGGGGGTCATATAGCCGACATGAACGAGAGGCTGGATTCTGTCATCGAGCAGCTCCGTCGGATCGCTGTGGTATTGGAACGAATCGGCGACAACCAGGACGAGGAGGGGGCTAACTAATGCCATGGCCGCGTTCGGGCACCGACGGCCCGAGTCATTACCACGCCGAGCACGGGCCACTGGTATGAGCGAGCGCGTACTGGTTGGGTGGCGCCTTGCCGCTTGAGTGGGAGGTGGTCTACCCGAGATGGTTCCGCCGGCGCATCCCATACTGGCGGTCGCGATGCGGTCGCTATGTCGTGAAGCGCCGGCGAACGGATCGTGGGATACAGTGGGTGGTGATCGACCGTCAGCGACGGCGGCGATTATCTCAATCCTTTGGCTTCCCGGACGCCGCCCTCAGATACGCAGAAAGGAGAGACAGATGAAGAACGCCGGCGCGCATCGAGGATCGAGCACCAGGGCAGTACCAGGACCACCGGGATCATCACCCACGCAGGCGAAGACACCTACCCGCCGGGATAGCCAGCCGGCAGTTCACAAGCAGATCCGCCAGCAGTTCGACGGCACCGACTTCTCGGCGGCCGTGTACGACGTGTTCGTGGTACAAGCGACCGGCAAACAGCGAAGTCATCCACGGGCCGGTCCAGGGATGGGCATAGACCTCTAACGAGGGACACACCGTGGGACCAGGACACCCGCCTGCAGCAACGGACGGCCACTCCGCTGGGAGCGCTGTGTTCCCACTCCGTTGTACCCCTTCGAGTCCGGGCCCTTAGTCCTAGTTCAAGGCCTCGCGGATGGCGTCCACTTCGGCCATGTTCAGGCGGAAACCTGTGTCGAGGAACCTGTCGAAGTCAGACGCCCTGGGTGGGGCCAACGACAAGTAGACATCAATGGCCCTCCAGTCGCGGGGTAATAGCTGGTCGTTAAGTCGATCCCGGGCGGCGTAGAACACACGCAAGGTCGTTAAGTCGAGGGACTCCCAAGTCTCCTGTATGGCCGCCTCTGCTTTCTCGAGCAGTTCCTCGTCGCCCATCCGGTGGGCCGTGTTCCATGCGATTAGGGCAGCCTGGTCGTTGGTGTCGAATGATCTGGCCATAGCTTCGTAGGCGTCGGCAAGCACCCTCAGAGCATCCCGATCCTGGGAACCCAGAACAAGAGCGAGATCCTCCCGGGCCGACTCGACAGTCAGTCGCGTTGTGGTTGTAGAAGTACCAAGGGACTCGCCGAGAGTGAAGCGGCCAGGGTCGTCTGACCCCGACGGCTGCGTCGACGACAGTGAGACGGGTAGGGGGCTGTCGCCAGTCCATATGTCTCGGCATTCCTCAGGGACCCGCCCCACGGGGAAGGCGTTCGCGACAGCAACCGGGTCCCGTGCATAGCAGGTATGCATCGCCCGAGAGACGTCGAGCGGCACCGGGGGATCATGAAGTAAGAGTCGGTGGTCCTCTTGACCCCATCCGAACCCGACCACGACCACAGCAACGGCTACCGCCAGCACGGCTGATACCCCGGGTTTCCACCACTCAGTGATGGCCGCGATGAACAACGCGAGACCATTGACAGCAAGTACCCCGAGCGTCACTTGGTCGGCGGCCGTTACGGGGGTGAAGGATGGCGGGTCGGGGGGATAGAAGGGGAACCGTTCGCCATAAGCCATCAACCCGAGGACAACCAGCGCCACGACCTCAGCGGCTATCACAGCCAACCACCACCCGGAAGTCCACCGAGAAGGCAACGCTGCCAAGACCCCGGATTCAGACTGCTGTGTTTGGGAGTTCATCTGCTAACCCTAAATCAGACGCCGTAGTTCCGGAGGCTGAACGCCGGGGGAGAGCAATGTCCGATAATGGACATTATGTAAAGCCGGGCTGGGAGGGTTTCCCCAGGTAGAAGCAGGTTTCACCCGCCAGCGGCCGGAGTCGTGCATACACCGGGTCGGCCACGTACGAATATGCACCGCACAGCGCTCGTCAACGATGTGCTAGGTGCTCCTCTCGGACTACCGGCTTGAGACGAGCAGCAACGCCGAGAAGATGACCGTGGCAGACAGTGACGGCAACTCTGAGCATGGTATCCCAAGTGGTCTATGAACCTGTGGAGGCGGAGGCCGATCCCTGGGAAGCTCCGAAGCGGAAGGGATCTCGGCTACCGCGCCGGGCGGACAGCCAAGGAACCGGTCCCCTTGGCACGCTGGCGTGGTTCTTCCCCTTGAGGTTCCGGGGCGGAAACGGCCCCAGAATCTTTTCCAGCCTGCCGGGGCGGGTACCCGACCCGGCATAGCCACGTTGGAAAGCTGCGGGGGGTGTCACAGCCTCCCACTATGCTCCGGCGAATGACCAAATGGGACGAGCGTAGACAAGCTGTCTTTCGCCTCGATAAGAGACGTTGCCTCCGCTGCGGAAGCGACAGCGATAGCGAGCTTCGGGTAGACCACATACTCCCCGAAGCCGCCGACGGGAAGGGCGGTTGGAAGAACCTCCAAACCCTATGCCAACCCTGCAACCACCTGAAAGGCGACCGATACATCGACTACCGAACCGACGAGCGTAGCCGTAAGGCCGACGACAAGAGCGACTCCGGGCAGCAAACACGCACCGCCCTAGAGAAACTCGCAGCGGCTACCGGTGCCCTGGACAAAGCCCGCCTGGAGTGGTACGACGCCCTCTCCGCAGCGGTCACCGCCGGGCATCCCCAGCAGGACGTGGCGGCAGCAGCCGGTATGTCTTCCGCCTGCGCGCCTCCCCGAACGATCCGCCAGGAGATCGACGGGCAACCGTTAGGGCGGTCTTGACGGAGGCTTCCCCGAGCCCCCAAGCGGAGAGGTAGACCGCTGCCAACAGCGGCGCACAGCCAAGGTAACCGGCTGAACTCATCGGACTCAGAGCGTTTCAGATACCAGCAGCGTCACGCAGGGGCAGCGATTCAGCCTCGAGCGTTGTGAGGTCCAGTATCTTCGACGCGTGATCGACGTCGAACCCGACCACTTCGCCAGCTGCGTCCAGGTCCACATTCAACCCGTCGGCTACCTCGCGGGTCTCGGTAGCCGGAGTCGGTTTGAACTCGATGTAAAGGCTGTCGGTTTCCGAGTAGTAGTGAAGCTTCATGGGTCGTCCTTCCGGAACCGCCGATCGAAGAAGGCATTGTGAATGGTCTCGCCGTCCTCCAATGTAACAACCCGCAGGAAACGAGGTGCCGTCTCACCGGGCCGCAACACCTCACCCCACATGCGAACACGCCCGTCGGGCTGCACCTCCCGGTGGAGCGGCTCAGACACGATCTGGATGCACCAGGCCGGGTCTATGTAAGGCCGCTTGCGGAGCACCTGCTCTCTGAAATACCTGGTGGCCTTCACGCCGACGTTTTCTG
Organism: bacterium; assembly: GCA_026710435.1. Taxonomy (GTDB): domain Bacteria; phylum Actinomycetota; class Acidimicrobiia; order Spongiisociales; family Spongiisociaceae; genus JAPPFW01. The sequence continues at coordinate 4,349 of JAPOQZ010000054.1, forward strand.
CCTGAAACGTTCTACCGGTCCGAGCTTTCGTTCGGGCGACCTCGGTCGGTGTCGGTGTCTTCGAGAGCCCGAACAATGGCCTGGGCGATAGTGTCGGCAAGCCGACGAGTGCTCCTCCTCGACCAGGCCCTGCGCGCTAGAGGACCGAGAATCAAGCCACTCACCGCCGCTACGGATACCACTACCACGGTAGGCAAATCGGCATGGATGACAACTTCGCCGAGGACCATCGCATACATTCTGCCAAAACAGGAAGCCACACGTCACGGCCAATGGCCCACACACACCCATTCCGGTGGAACTGTCGGCACCGCCAGCGGCCACCCCACCGAACCGCCATACCCGACCCCGAGCACAGCCAGCCACGCCCACCAACCGGAACCTCTTCGATCAGCGGACCGGCACATCGAACTGCTCGGCTGTCAACCGGGCTACTGCCTCCACCCCAGGCTTCGTGTACACCGACAGGGTACGCAGGTCCCGATGCCGGCTCTTGGCCTGCAGCATGACCGCGGAGGCTCCCGCTTCGGCCAGGTGCGTGAGGGATGCGTGGCGGAGCTGCTGCGCTGGTTCGTAGCGTCCCTCCCCCTCGACGGGTCGGGGGTGTCGAGGCCCTGACCGTTTCCGGGCCGGAAGGCTCTATCGGCGTTGCGGGGTAGGGCTGGCGCTAGGCACACATCACCGCTTGGCGTTTTCTGTCCGGTCTGCGATGATGGGGGTGGCCGGTGACCTATCCTCGGAGCCGCAAGTAGCTTCGAGGACCTCGCTGGAAGTACGCCCCGGAATCGGCTGCGGATCGTAGTCCCGGGGCCTCTGCGCGTTTAGGGCTTCTTGTCGAAGACGGTGCGTATCGTCTGTACACGGTGGCCGATCCTGGCGTGGGTGTGGCGGTTGACGTCACAGAGCCAGTCGGAGCGTGCCCCGGCGAGTAGGTCCGCTATATGGAGGATGGTCTCGGTTTTGTCGTCGTGGCTGATCCGGAAACTTTCTGGGACGGTTTCCTGCTGCTGAAGCCGGCCCAGCACGTCGTGGTCCTTGTCATCGAGAGGGAGGAACCGTCTGTTGGTACCTGCCCGTGTTTCGAGTACCGCCTCCACGACGCCTTCGGAACTCAAGTGCGTGAACGCTTCGGTGATTACTTTGGCCCGGACATGGTGCTCGCTGAAGTTAGCGTCTGGTAGTGGCCGGGCCGTTTCGTACAGGTAGCCGTCCCACCCGTCGATCGCTTCGACTGCCTCTACCCGGCGAGCCGTACTCAGCTCCCGATAGTGCAGCGGGTAGCCAAGCCCGGCCTCGACCTGTCTGAGTTGGCTCCGAATGCTGGGGATGTCTCCATCGATGACCACCGCCGCGGCAACAACATAATGGTTGCGTCCGGGGTCGTCTAGGCGTCCGGTCGCCGGGTTTCGGATCGGTTTGCGGGACTCTGTTGACGATCATTGAAACTCACTCATACTGAAGGTGCCCTGTTCTTAGGGGGGCTGCTGCGATGATACGAGGTGGTTCCCTGTGACCGGGGGGCGGGTCTGACCCAACTGAAATCTGGCGCGTGCTTGCGTTGCCTTGCTGGGGATCTGTCGGCCTGTCCCCCGGTCAGGGGCGGGGTTTCCGGTTTGGAGCGGATGTGACCTGATAGACACCCCATGGGCGCAAATGTCAAGCTGCGGCCTGGTTGATGGTGGTTCGGTGTGCCCAGGCGGTGTGTTCGTTGTATGGGGTTCGGTGTTTGAGGCAGCCGTGGAGGATGCCGACTAGTCGGTTGGCGAGGGCTCGCAGCGCCTGGTGGTGGAGGTCGCCGGCTGCTCGCCGTTGGGGGTAGAACTCTTTGGCGCCTGGGCTTCGGGTTAGGGAACAGAACGCCCATTTGTCCAGGGCGTCGTAGAGTCGCCGGTTGCGGATGTGGCGGGCAACCACGGCGTGTTTGCGGCCCGACGCGATCGTGATGGGCGACGTTCCGGCGTAGTTCCTGCGAGACTTGACGCTGGTGTAGCGTTCGGGGTCGTCCCCGAACTCACCGAGCGCCCGGGCGCCGAGGACTTTGCCAAGTCCTGGCTGTGACAGGTAGATAGCGGCGTCCGGGTGCTCCTCAAAACAGGTTTCGAGGGTTGCTTCGAGGTCTGCGATCTGGCGGTTCAGTTCTCCGACGACGCTCACCAGCGCCCCTGCTGTGGCCCCGTGTGCTTCAGCGACCCGCTGGGGTGCGGCGAGCTGGCGGGAACGGAGCCCCTTCTGGATTCGGCGGGCCACCACATCAAGATTGCGTCGCCGTCCGCCGGCTTTGAGCACAGCCCGGATCTGGGGCAGCGTCAGGCGGGCCCCCAGGCGGGGGGTTGGTGCCCGTTCTAGGACCGCCAGGGTGTCGCGATGGGCCAGGTCGGAGAATGTTTCCAGCGCTGCCGGGTAGTACTCGCGCAGAGCGTGTCGCAGCTGGTTGGTGTGACGCACCCGAGCCCAGATCAGGTTCTGATGTGTCCTAGCCAGGACTTTGATCCCGTCTGCTTCGGGGCTGTCACCGGCCACCCGGCGATGGTTGTGACGGTCGGTGCGTACTAGGTCGGCTAACACCTTGGCGTCTCCCCGGTCGGATTTCGCTCCGCCCTGGCTGTGACGGTCCCGGTAGCGGGACACAGCCATAGGGTTGATCGCATACACCTGATAGCCGGCTGCGATGAGCGCGCCGACCCACAGACCACGGTCGGTTTCGATCCCTACCACCACCTCGGCCGCATCCGATGCGTGTTCGGCGATCATCTCATGCAAGCGGGCCACACCCCCAAGGCCTTCCGGTAGCCGCCGGACAGCAAGTTTGGTTCCATCCTCGTCCAACAAGCACACATCGTGATGCGCCTCAGCCCAGTCGTTACCCACAAAGAACCTTCCTTCGCCCCTTCCTTGCGCGGGTCTATCTCTTTCCGAGCTGCAGAGAACGCTTGGCGGCGACCTAATGGATCAGTGCTCTATGGCACGCCACCCCATGAGCGCTACAAGCGGCCTCACCAACCGGCCGGGGCACGATCTATGTTCAGGAATCAGGTTCCAGGAGCTCACAGTACTCACCGGCCAGCCAGCTCAACCACCACACCCTCCCAGATGAACAAGAAGAAGTGGTGGACCCCCATTAGGAGCATCCGCGGCGGTTCAGTTGGACCTCAGTGGGACCTAGAGTGATCTGACGTGAAAGTCCCGCTTCGGTCAGCTACCCGTGATGCTACGTCGCCCTTGCGAGAAGCGCGGGGATCAGCGCGCTGGTTGCTGGCGGGTCTGTTAGCGGTCCTGGTGGCTGCTTCGGGTTCCGGCGCGGGCGTATCTGCCGCGAGAGCCGACGATGTGGCGGTGCCGCCATGTTCCGACCTCACGGTCGTGTTCGCCCGCGGCTCCGATCAGGAACTAGCGACCAGCGGCGGTCATGGGCGTATGGCGCAGGCGTATTTTGATCATGTCCAGACCCGTCTCCCGGGCTATTCGACAAACAATTACGAGCTGGGAGCTCGAGAGTATGGGGGTTACCGTTACCGGGCTGTTGGGATTTCAGCGATCCTCGATCTGTACCGTTCCAACATCATCGGAATAATGATGTCGTTGATCGGGCGGATCTCCCGCCAATATGCGAACAGTCCGCCTTCCGAGAGCGCGGCTGATCTGCTTGGAATCAACGCTCTGGGAGCATCCGCATACAGGGACTCCATCATCGAGGGCGTCGGCGAGTTCACCATATACGTCGAGGATCGAGCAACCGAGTGTCCCGACGAGGTGTTCTTGGTCGGTGGATTCTCACAAGGTGCCCAAGTCATCAGGAGGAGCCTATTCCTAATCGGCAAACAAGAAAGGGATCGTATCGCCCACGTTGCCCTATTTAGCGATCCGACCCTCCATCTCCCGGAGGGGGGAAGCCCGGGTTCGATTGTGAGTTGCCAGCGGGGGATTGGGGGAACGCTGTCACCCTGGAGACGTGGAACCGTCGGCTGCTCGACCAGCAACGGAATCCTGAACCTCGATGGGCTGACGTTCCTCACGATAGGTCCACATACTCCATACGTACCGTCCGACATCGAGTCCCGGGTAGGGTCGTGGTGTGAGGGAACCGACGGAGTCTGCACAGGTAGCGTCCTAGACCTGATCCTCGGCATCCACTTCGACGTGGAGACCCGACGCCTCCACGTACCCATACACGGAGTGTATACGGACAAGTACTTCGACGAGGCAGCCGACGAAGCTGTATCCCGCTTAGTGGAGACGCCGCGATAGAAAGGGGATCATCCTCCTAGGAACCCGAACCGCGGGGTACTCCGGTTCCTCGGGTTTGGTACCCGACTCATTCCGGTCGCAATAGAACCCCCAGACCATGACGGGGACTACCCGATCCCGCGGTCGGCCATCGCCTTTCAACGTATGCGGTTAGGCGGGTCGGCGACCAGATGGGTCGGGTTCGCTGTGTGTGCAACGGGGGCGGGTCGGGGGGCAAGTCGGATACCCAGTATCGGTGGACGGATAGAGGGGAAACACCGATTTGTTGCGCCGATCAACTGCAAGGGTTGCTCCTCTAATGCGGGCTAGCTCACAGGCTGTCTTCATGTCGGCTTCGAGACAGGCGAGTGTTGCCAGCGTCTCGCGGCGCCGGTCGGCCATGTATTGTACCTGTCCGATCGGGAACGCTCAGCCTGCGGCTGCGCCCGTCGGCACCTGTGGTGCAGGAACCTAGGCGCATGTTTCCGATACTAGCGGAGACCCGGGCACGGGGCGCGCCCGTTTCGCTCCGGTCTGCGCGGCCCTCGCATACGATATCTACCGATGGATCGGCCTGATCGGAAGAGCACAGCCCATAGAGCATCTTGCTACATCCTACGCGTCCCGGCTTGATGGCCCTGGGGCTGCTGTTCGCCGAGCCACCCTCCGTAACCTCCGCGCTATCGCCCCAGCTTTGCTGGATACCTTCTCAACCACTCCCCGGCGACGCGACCGGCGGATTCGGGATAGAGGGATGATTAGCCTGCTTGGGCTGGTTAAGCCCTGCGCGGGTTAGATTGGTCTGATGAAACGGTATCGGGTGTTGAC
>JAPOQZ010000053.1 GCA_026710435.1 bacterium
AACCCCACCACCACTAACCCTACCGAACCACACCCCCAAACACCCCCAAACACCGGCCATAACCGGCCAGGCCACACTCCCCGAGCCATGCCCACCCCCACCCCCGGCCACCGAAGACCAAACCCTCGGTGGATTCAGGCTAAGCCGACGTGTCCGTCTCCGCAATGGGCGGCAGGAAGGCGTTGATGACTATGTCGTTCGATCGCCATCCCTTCGAGCCTTTCGCCACCAGGCCGGCCTTCTTGAGCCGGTTGAGGTCACGGCTGAGCGTCCTCGGCCCCTTTCCGGCATAGAGAGCGGCAAGAGAGGCGTTGACCAAGGGCAGTTCGCGCTTGGGTATTTCCGTACCCGACGGAATTGCTAGGACCAGCGAGCGCTGACGGGTGCGTGCCGGACTCGGCGGAAATTTCCCCATCACCTCGTGGACGTAGTTGATCCAGGTGACGGCGAACTGTTGCCGGCTTACTTCCTCGATCTGGTCGCGTAGCCCGTCTACGAGCCCCTGGGCTGCGTAATCCACAAACCCGGTCGTGTCCCGGGTTCGGCTCGCGGTGGCGAGTTCTCTGTAATAGCGGTCCCTCGTCAGGTTGTAGTGGTTAGAGAGCAAGTGTGCCGCCGGCAGGGGAACCATGCCGGATCTGGCGAGGATCAGATATTCGAGAAGGCGTGCTGTTCGCCCGTTGCCATCGCCGAACGGGTGCAGCCACGCAATGTACAGATGAGCGTACATCGCGCAGGCGATCAGCAGCGCGAACCGGATCTCAGGATTGTCGGACTGGAACGTGTCACTCTCCAGCCATTCGGCGAGAGCGTGGAGCAGGTACTCGCAGTCTTCGGCAGGCGCACCGACGTAGCCGGGGACCCCAACCGAGTGGTTGCGTATCCTCCCGGGGATGGCACTCTCCTCGTGATCGGTGTTTCTGAGGATCCGACGGTTGAAGTCGCAGATCAACTCACTCGTGATCGCGGGCCGCTCTCCGCTCATGATCCGGTCGTCGATGTCGGTAAGGGTGGTCAGGACGTTCGAGACCTCGCGCTCCTGGTACTCGCGGGACGGCGGAGCACGGTAGGTTCCGTCCAGAATCCCGGCTACCTGCTGCTCGGTGAGGGTGTTGCCCTCGATCGCGGTCGTCGCTCGGGCACCCTTGACGAGAGCGACTTCGTAGAAGCGCCGAGCCACCGCGGGCTGGAGTGGGACTCCGGCGAGATGGTCGCACTTGGATCGGGCTTCCCCTAGCAGCATCCAGGTGACAGGACCTAGCTGGTTGAGCTCGTTGGCCTTGAAGGTGATCCACGGGTGGGACTTCTGGTAGGCTCGCACGGCATTGCCACCCTACTATCAGCCTGGTGTTTTGACCACTTGTATGTCCACCATCCTGTCCAGCACACTGTCCCAGTCTTGTCGCTGCTGGCGGATGCTCTCTCTCATATGTGCCCGAGCCGGCGGTATGGCGGTCCGGACGCATGGCGCTGGGTGTATTGGGCCGGCTTCCGGGCTGGGATCTTCTAGTGTCCTGTATCGGGAATTCGCTGGAGACAGCCTCCTCCGCCTGGCACGCACCGGTTCCGGGGGTGCCGAGACCGCGAAAACCGTCGAGGCGGTCTCCTCCGGCGGGCCCTCCCCCAACCGCCACCTCCTCGGCGTCGAACGCGTCCCGCCGTACCCTCCACGAGGGGCT
>JAPOQZ010000159.1 GCA_026710435.1 bacterium
CGAGTTCGGCACCGAGCGGCTTGTCATCGGAGGCGAGTCGGCGGGCGCCAACCTCTCGGTCACGACCCTGGTTCGCCTGCGCGACCGGCACGGATTCACCGGCTTCGAGGCGGCCAACCTCGTCAGCGGCGTCTTCGATCTCACGATGACGCCGAGCATGGCGCTGTGGGGCGACGACAACCTGGTGATCAACACGCCCCGGCTTGAATGGCTCATGGACCAGTACGTCGAACGTGCGATGCGCCGAACTCCGGACGTCTCACCGATCTACGCCGCCCTCGATGGGCTGCCACCGGCGCTCTTCACCATCGGGACACTCGACCCGCTGCTCGACGACAGCGTCCTGATGGCGGCGCGCTGGCTGTCGGCCGGCAGCGCCGCCAATCTCGCCGTGAACGCGGGCGGGGTCCACACCTTCTGGTATTTCGAAACCGCTCTGGCCCGATCAGCGCGCCGCGAAATAGCCCGGTTCTTCACCGAAACGCTGGAAGCCAAGCCGTCCTGACACCAACCTCCGTCCCGGCCCATCCGGCCGCGATCGCTACCTTACGGTCCCCATATAGGCGCTACCCGATGGCACCAGTCAGAGTGCGTGGTGCCATCGGGTCCGTATAGCGGTGCCCTACATACGAGATGACAGGTTGGCGACACCAGGCTCCGGCCCGTTCGGAACGTTCGGATCCAGTCCCTCGGCGTTTATGGTTGTTTCCGGATGAGGGAACGGCAGACGATTGATCATGTGCTCAGCGGACGGGCTGCTGTAGCGAGACAACGGTTCGAAGCCCCGGTTCTGGGAGCGGCTCTGCTGGTGATACCTGTGGTGTTCATCGAGGAGTACAACACGACCGGATGGCTGCTTACCGCAGCCGGGATTGCTAACTGGCTCATCTGGGCAGCGTTCGCAGCCGAGTTCGCCGTGGTGATATCCCTCGCTCAGAACCGGGCCGCCTACGCACGGAAGGCCTGGTTAGACCTGTTGATCATTGTCGTCTCGTTCCCCCTCTTGCCGGGACTGCTCGCATTGAGCCGGCTCGCGCGCCTCGCCCGGCTTAGCCGCCTGCTCCGTACGCTGCGCCTGGTCCCCATCCTGGCGCGGGGTTTCGCTGCTCTTGGTCGGCTGTTCAAGAAGCGCGGATTCGGGTACGTAACTCTCGCGTTCCTTCTGGTCGCTCTAACATCTGGCGCACTGTTCGCCCTGTTCGAGGGCGACTCGTTGGTCGACGGCCTGTGGTGGACGGTCGTGACACTCACCACCGTCGGCTATGGCGACCTGTCTCCGGCCACCGTAGGAGGGAGAGCAGTCGCAGTGGTGCTGATGGTGACGAGCATCGGGGTTGTGTCCTTCATCACCGCAAACATCGCCGCTTTCTTCATCGAGGAAGACGAGCAGGCCAACCTCACCGAAGAAGTCCGTTCGCTCCACCAGCGTCTAGACCGCATCGAAACACTCCTGACCGACCAGGAGGCCCAGCACTCAGACAAACCATCAGCCTGATCGCTGGCCGCGGCTCAGAACCGCAGTACCCGCCGACTTATCGCCCTCCAGACCATCAGCGCGATCACGCATCGCCCCCTATGACACCTCGCGCCGGCACCATTACCATCTGGCCCGCCTGATCTCGCAGACGTGAAACGTCAAGGGGGTTTCTGTGTCCGACGACATGTTGCTGGCCTATCTGGTCTCAAGCTTCCCCGGCAAAACAGAGGACATCGCGACCGAAGCTCTCTGCCATGTCTTCGATCAATCAGATGCCTGCGTGGATGCGTTGAATGGCGTCGTCCAGTCCGGCGTGCACGACATTGACCCCATCCATACGGTGCAGACACAGGTCATCGGTGTCGATGGGACACGCCCGGACCTGGTCTGCTTCGACCAGGCAGACCAGGAAAATGAGACAGGTCAGGAGCGGGTGCTCATCGAGGTCAAGTTCTGGGCCCCTCTCACTGCGCATCAGCCCAATGGCTACATCAAGCGGCTGCCTGAGGACGGTCCTGCGGTCCTGATGTTCCTGGTGCCTGATGACCGAGTCCGGTATCTGTGGCCCCAGTTAAGGAAGCGCCTGAAACGCGAGTTCGGTCATCTTGAGGAGATCGAATCCGAGCGCCGCTGCGTGCGCATCAGAGACACTGGGCGGCACTTGATGGTGGTCAGCTGGGAAAGCCTGCTAGACGCCATGGCGGCCCGGACCAGCGACAGTGGCGAACCAGGAGCCGTGACACAGATCCGCCAGCTGCGCAGCCTCGCTAAATACGCCGACGAGGGAGCCTTCAAACCCATCCCCAGGGGCAACGAGCCCGGCACCGATTCGGAGAAGCGGCTACGCGATTACCGCCGTCTCGTCGACGACGCAACCGAAAAAGGCATCAGCCAAGGTTGGGCGGACCGCAAGGGATTGCAAGCGACCCGCAAGCCCTACGGATACGGCAGATACATTCGTCTGCATGACAACGTGGTGTGGTTCGGCATCAACCTAGAACTGTTCGAGAACACCGGCAAGACCCCTCTTTGGGCCTCTCGCCACCAAAGCCACGCCGACGAACCTGACGTGAGCCGAGAACTCGGCAAGGAGGACTACGACTGGTTCAGCACTCATGGTCGGCATTGGTTCCCGATCAACCTCAGAAGAGACGCGGAGTACCCCCAGATACTCGCCGGCGTCGTCGAAAGCCTCAAATGTTACGGCGACGCCCTCCAAGTAGCCCAGAAGGCCGTCGAACTTCGTGCCAGTGATTCCACCGTTCGTGCCTCAGCGTCCGCAGAAGCGACGGAGGCAAGCTAATTCACGGCCTTGGTCGTGATCCCAGCCGGCTGGAGAGCGGCCTTTCTGAGTCCTATCGAGTTCGGACCCGACCTGCTGGCATCCATATGGCGGCCGGCTAAGGACGTATGGCTCAACCCGAAAGTCCAGGCGGGCGCACCATGCATCGATGGCACCCGGGTGCCCACCAGTGTGGTAGCTGGCCTCAAGGCTGTGAGCGACCACATCGAAGACATCGCCGACGACCTGAGTCATGACATCACACAGGTACGCGCTGCCCTGCAGTATGAATGCGCCGCCTGAGGGTCGAATCGAGCGGCGTAGGCCTCCCCGAACTCATCTCCTATTCGATGAGAACCTTCCGTGGAGAGTGGCCCGCGCGCTTCGGGAACTCGAATACAACGCCAGCTATGTAGGGAACGAGCAAGACGGTGCTCCTCCCCGGGGGCTCTTCCGACCAGGAGATCATCAGCCATGCCCGAGCCACCAACCAGGTAGTGGTTACCTCGAATCACGACATGATTCTGCTCTGCCTCGAACAGCAGCAGTCGGTGATCTGGCTGGATCCCCACGGGCGCAAAGTCACCAGGGATGAGATGGTCGTTCTCGTGTTCCAAGGGGCCCGTCAATGGAAAGACCTGTTCCAGAGCGCGACAGAGCCGGTATGCATACGAGCCCTACGAACCAAGAATGAGAGGCTACCGGCCGAGGGCGCTGTCCAAATGGTCAAGCAGCGCATGAAACGGATAGCCGCGAAGAAACTGAGGTTGACCCGGTTTGATGGACACTTACAGACTTGTGATTATTGGTCACGGGAAGGAAGTGTCAGATGCCGAAGACGAGAGCGCCGTATCCGGCGGAGTTCCGCCAGGAGATGGTTCGCCTGGTGCGGGCTGGTCGGACGGCTGGTGAGTTGAGCCGGGAGTTCGAACCGTCTGATCAGACGATCCGCAACTGGGTGAGCCAAGCCGATATCGACGACGGCCGCAAAGAAGGGCTGGCGACTGTCGAGCGGGAGGAGCTGCGCCTGCTGCGTAGGGAGAACCGGGTTCTCCGAGAGGAGAAAGAGATCCTGGCAAGAGCAGCGGCCTGGTTCGCCGAGGAGACCGGATCGATGCCTAGGCGGCGTTTGGGTTCGTGAAAGCTAACCAGGCCGACTACTCGGTGCGGCGCATGTGCGGGCTGTTGGGTGTTTCCCCCAGCGGCTACTACGCGTGGCTCAGCCGTGGCCCGTCAGCCCGGGAACGGGCTGACCGTCGGCTGCGGGACCGGATCACAGGTTTCCATGCCCGGTCACGGGGCACCTATGGGGCGCCCCGCATACACGCCGAGCTGACCTTCGAGGGTGTATGCGGGGGCCGCAAGCGGGTGGCACGGCTCATGCGCCAAGCCCCGTATCCAGGGTGTTCACCGCCGCCAGCGGGTCACAACCACCAGCCAGAACCCTGAGAGGGTGGCGGCGCCTGACCTGGTGCGCCGGGAGTTCACCGCTGATCGCCCTGACCAACTGTGGGTTGCGGACATCGAGCGCCACGAGGCGTTTTCTAACCGTGCGGTGGTGAAAGGCCATCGCCTCGTGTCCGTCGCAGCGGGCACGTGAAGCTGGGGGCAGCCTGAACCTTCTGGAACGGGGGGTTCGGGTGGGAAGCAGCCCTGAGGGCGACGGGACGGACCAGTACCGCCAGATGGTCCGGGTCCGGCTAGCAAGACAGAAAGGCGTACGTGAGGAACCAGCGTCCGAAAGCTCCTCAAGAGAGCCAGCGGCTCGAACCTGGCGGATCGGGGCCGCGTAGCAACGCACACCCATACACGACGACGTGTGTGGGGAACTCCTTGGTCGGTCGATGTCGCCGACTCGGGAGGCCACGGTGAATGCCTGCGGCGTAGCCGTGGCGATGTTGCAGGGGCATAGTTGGACGCCGACCCTGTCAAACGGTTGGAAAGTGAACGTGGGAACCATCCTCCCGGTTCCCTAGCTGGCCGGCATTGTGCCGGTCGGCGGGAAGGTCCGTTGCCGGCTGATGCCGGGGGGGTGGGGCGGAGGACCCGTAGTAGTCCGAGGCCGGGGAAGCCGGTCACATGGCGAAG
>JAPOQZ010000102.1 GCA_026710435.1 bacterium
CCGTCGCCTGCCCGTCGAAGCGGCGCGGGTCGCGTGTTCGAGGAGGATGGCGGCGATGCGGCGCAGGCGCGCTTCGGCGTCCGGGACGGGGCCGGTACTCGACGGCGACCACGCGCGGCTCCGGGCCACTGTTGTGGCCGCGCCCGTTGCGCACTTGCCGCCTTGTCGATCGCATCTCGTCCGGTCCTCGCGTGCCTGCTCCACGGGAAGAGCGTGATGGGCGGGAACGCCGAACGTAATCCCATGAAAGGGACTTCGTCGGTGATGCCTGCGGTCTTCGCTCGCCCGTCCCGCTCGCCCCGTCGCCTCCCGCTGTGGGTGCTGGTGAGGGCGATCGAGTGTGCGGCGGCGACCGTCGCGGCGGAATGCCCTGTAGGGGAGGGCGCGCGTGGCCCCGCCCACGGGAAGCGGGCGCGGAACGCCGCGACGGGTGTCATGGGTGTGTACAGGGAAAACGACGTTGGTTCCGAGACAGGGAAGTCCCTGTATACGTAGGCAGGTCAAGGGGAAACGCCCTACAGGACGTGCCTCGGCGGGAAACATCGGTGTCAGGGCGCGTTCATGGAAAGGAACGCCGAAGTTCCGTCGGAGGGAAGTCAGAAATCGGCTGTCAGACGGGACGGGAGGGCAGGTCTGGCGGTCGTGAGCGGCGTCGGGGACAGAGCGAGGACCGAGCACCGGAGCCTGGACACGTCAAGCATGCCGTCGCCGTTCGCGTCGTTGCGGCCATGGCGTCCGGGGGGCGCGGGTGTCTGGGGCGTGGGTTGGCCGGGCCGGCTCCTTGCCGCGCCGGCGGCGAGGCGGTGACCGACACGTGGAAAGTCGTCGATGGTGCGGTTGCCGTCGGTGTCTCGGCCACGACCGTGCTCGTCGCTCTCCCGGTGTGCTCCACGTGGTCACCTCCCCGGGATCGGGCGTGTTCGGGGCCGATTCCAACAAATGGTCGGTGCCCGAGACGGTGTGGGTGATGCCGGCCGTGCCGGCGGACACCCCGGTTACGAGGAAGTACTGCGGGTAGTAGGAGTGGGCGTCGAACGTGACCCAGGCCGGGCTCACAGTGGCGACGTCGGGGTCGCTGCTGGTGGCCGAGATGGTCACCGTGTGCGTGTCCCAGTCGCAGCAGGTGGTGTAGGGCTCGTAGGAGCCGTTGGACTGCTCCGTGTAGATCCAGCTGGGGTCGGCCTCGAGGTACACCTGGTAGATGGCCTGCGTCCCGACCGCCGGCTCCACCGAGGCGTCCCCCGCGGCGTTCTCCACGACCACCTCCGGCGAGTGCTTGTCGTCCACCGACACCGTCACCGAGCCCACCGTCACGTCCTCGTATCCCGCGCCGGGACTGTCCTGGATCGTGTTGATGATCACCACTTCCTCGTCGGCCGCGTCGTAGTCCTCCTCGCCGTACACGCTGAACGTGTGGGGCCGGTCCCAGTAACGGGTGCCGATGTCGATCACCCTGGGAGTGACCCGCACCTTCCATGTGTTGGTGCTGAAGGCCACGATGCGCACCGGTGCCGTTGGCTTGGACTTCAGCTTGACGGTGTAGGTCCCGCTCACCTCCTCCTCCACCTCCACCATGTCGGCGCTCACCTCGACGCCCACCTCGTCGTTGTCGTCGATGGTGCCCACGGCCTCGGAGTTGTCACCCAGCCGGGCGGTCCAGCTCACCGGATGGATCTCCAGGATGAAGGTCTCGGCGCCCTCCACCACATCGTCGTCCTCGGTCCTGATCTCGTAGCTGAACGTGGTCTCCCCCGCCGGGACCTCCACGTCCACCCACCCCCTGCCGAACCGGCAGGGAGGCCCGGGACCCCACTCACAGATGCCCTGCTGTAGTCGGCGTCCCACCGGGCGGAACTGCCGAACGCGGGGCGCAGCTGGAACCGCACCGGCTCGGGCAGGGCCAGGGCCAGGTTCACCTCGATGGTGACGGGGTCGCCCTCGGTGGCGCTGTAGGTGGCGGAACCGAAGGAGACCTCGGTGGCAGCGCCCGCCCCGCCGCCGACGTGGGACGGTGCGAAACAGCTCATGGCAGAACCCAAACATCTGCCAGCGTACCCTGCCGAGCCGCTGCCGCCCGCCCCACCGAACCGACAACCGACCCAGATCCCACACCGGCCCCGCAGGCCAGAAAGCCCAACAATCGTCAACACGATTGCTGCACAGAATCGAAAGCGGTCGGCCCCGAGACCGCAACCGAAACAATGCCAGACACCCTAGCCAACAGCTGACCGACAACGACAGGGTGTCCCTCGTCGGCGCGGAACGGACAGAGAGTGCTCCAACGGCGGCGCCGGCCCCCCTAACCTCAGCGACCTCACCGACCAGGGCCACAAGATCTGTGGCGTCTTTGACCAGCACCGCCACCCTGCGATGCCACA
>JAPOQZ010000052.1 GCA_026710435.1 bacterium
CCACCCCGACGCCGACGGCTGCTACCCCCACAAGCACGATGCGGCCACCAGCCACCCCAACCCGACCCCCACACCCTCGAACTACTCCGCTACCTCCACCACACCACCAACCGCGCACCACCCTGAACGGCAAGGCTGCTGCCGATCCCAGCCTCCTGGACCATACTGGGCTCCGACCAATCTCCCGATCCTCCGGACTCTTGAAGACAGCCGACTTCTCCTATCACCTACCCTCCGAACTGATCGCCCAGTCGCCCGTGGAACCGCGGGACTCGGCCAGGCTGCTGCGGGCCTCGGATCTTTCCGATTGGACGGTGCGCGACCTGCCGATGCTGCTGAAGCCCGGGGACCTGATAGTGGTGAACGAGACCAGGGTGCGGGCCGCTCGGTTGATCGGACGTAGGGACCCCACTGGAGGAAGGGTGGAGTTGTTGCTGCTCGGCAGGGACGGCGACCGGTGGAAGGCATTGATGAAACCGTCTCGGCGCATCCGGGCGGCGTCGGTCATCCGGATCGGTTCCCTCGTTGCCACCGTCCGCACCGATCCTGCCGAGGGGATGGTCGAGTTGACCCTCGAGGCTGAGGCAGGCGGATCGGCAGGGAGGGACGTCGAGGAAGTCATCGCCCGGGTCGGCCAGGTTCCGCTACCTCCCTACATCCATCGGAACATCGACGACCCGGAGCGATACCAGACGGTGTTCGGACGCAACGTCGGATCTGCAGCCGCCCCCACCGCCGGGCTCCACCTGACGGACCGGACGCTGGATGGCCTAAAGGAAAGGGGGATCGGGCTGGCCCGGGTCGAACTGCAGATCGGGCTGGACACTTTCCGGCCGATCAACGTCGCCGACGTGACAGATCATGTGATGCACTCGGAGTGGATCGACGTACCCGGATCGACCGTCCGCCAGATCGAGGAGGCCCGGACGGCGGGCGGGCGGATCGTGGCGATCGGGACCACGGTGGTGAGAGCCCTCGAAACCGCTTGTGCCGGCGGTGGGATGGCGCCGTACCGCGGCTCCACCCGGCTCTACATCACCCCCGGCTACCGTTTCGGGGCGGTTGACGTGTTGATTACCAACTTCCACATGCCATCGTCGTCGTTGCTGGTGCTTGTGGCGGCTTTCTTAGGGGAGGCATGGCGCGACGTCTACGGGACGGCCCTGGCCCGGAACTACCGCTTCCTGTCCTTCGGGGACGCCATGCTGCTGGAGCGCTCAGCTGCGCCGCCGCTAGTCCGATGACATCTGGCGGTCCTGTCAGGTACGAATGCCTGGCGGTGGACGGCGCAGCCCGGAGTGGGCGGCTCACCACCCCGAACGGGACAGTTGACACGCCCGCCTTCATGCCGGTCGCCACCAGATCGGTGGTGCGCTCCCTCGACTCGCAGGACCTGCGCGACGTCGGGACACAGATGGTGCTTGCCAACACGTACCACCTGATGCTCAGGCCCGGAACCGGCCCGATCGCCGGGCTGGGCGGGCTGCACGGGTTCATGGGTTGGGACCGTCCGATCCTCACCGACTCCGGCGGCTACCAGGCCTTCTCTCTAGGTGCGAAGGTCACCGAGGATGGATGCGGTTTCCGTTCCGTCTATGACGGGTCCAGGGTGTTCCTGACCCCGGAGGACGCCGTACGGGTCCAGGAGGAACTGGGCCCCGACATCGCCATGGTGCTCGACGTGTGCATCGGGCTGCCCGCGCCAAGGCAGAAGATCGTCGAGGCGATGGAACTGACCCTCAGATGGGCGGAGCGGTCCCAGCTAGCCCACCGCAGGAACGACCAGGCGCTGTTCGGGATCGTCCAGGGCGGCGCCGAGCCCGATCTGCGGCACGAGAGCGCCCGCCGCACCGCGCAGCTCGGAATGGCCGGGTACGGGATCGGAGGACTGTCGGTGGGCGAGGACATGGGCCGCCGCAACGAAGCCGTGGAAGCATCCGTCGCCGGCCTTCCGGCCCACGCTCCCCGCTACTTCATGGGCCTCGGCGACCCGGAGGGTGTGCTGGCTGCGGTCGCTCGGGGCGTGGACCTGTTCGACTGCGTGTGGCCAACCCGGCTGGCCAGGCACGGGAAGGTGATCACATCGCTCGGCGACTACAACATCCGGCTGGCCAGGTTCGCCGATGACGGAGGTCCGCTCGATCCCGAATGTCCCTGCCTGACCTGCAGCACGTATCCCCGCGGCTACCTGCGTCACCTGGCCGTCACCAAGGAGTTGTCGCTGGCGAGGCTTCTGTCCATCCACAATCTGGTCGCTACCCACCGCCTTCTTGAAGGGGCCCGCTCCGCCATAGCCTCCGGGCGCTTCGCCGAGTTTCACTCCAGGACGGCAACCAGTCGCCGGACTGGCCATGACGTATCCGCAGGATGAGGCCGGTCGTGGCCGATCGCCACGGACCATCGGCGGCGGGCTAGCATCGGGGTACCCGTCGCCGAGGCGGGCCAGTCCGTACCCGGAGAGGCCGCGAAGGCCCGACAAGAGAGGTGTGAAATCGTGCCGGTGTCTTTGATTGCCCAGGCCGAGGGAGGCGACAGTTTCAGTTTTCTGCTTCCCTTGCTGCTGCTTGGAGGCCTGATGTACTTCCTCATCATCCGCCCCCAGCGGAAGCGGATGAGGAATCAGAAAGAGCTGTCCTCGGCCCTCGAAGTAGGGGACCAGGTTAGGACCGTGGGCGGCCTGCTAGGTGTTGTGGTCGGGCTCGGCGACGACTGGGTTGTGCTCGGCGTCGAGGACGGCCGCATAAGGGTGCAGCGGAGCGCCATCGCGGGCCGGGCCGGACCGGACAACCCCTCCGATCCGAGGTCGTAACCCGGCGTGTCGCGCCGCTGGGCAGCTGTCATCGTGATGGTGGGCCTCGCCTGGGGCGGGGTGGCTGCCATCTTCTCGCTGGGCTGGTTGCCCAGGCTGGGGCTCGATCTGCAGGGTGGGACATCGGTCATCCTCGAAGCGCCCGAAGGCACCGACGAGCAAGTGGTGGAAACGGCTGTCGAAGTGATGCGCCGCCGGATCGAGGACTTCGGGAGCGTCCAGGAACCCGAGATCTCAATCAGCGGCGGCTCCTCCATTCTCGTCCAACTCCCCGGCGTCACCGACCAGGAGCGGGCTCTGGACGCAGTGGGGAGAACCGGGCTGCTGTCCTTCCGGCCCGTTCTATCCTGCACGGCGATCGCGTCGTTCACGTGTATTCCCAGCGACCGCTCGCCCGTTCTTCTCGAAGCGGAGGAGGTGGGCGAGGATTTCGTCTTCCCCGAGGGTGTCGATGCGGAAACGGGTCTCACCGGGGAGGACGACGCGGACCTTGCTCGATCCTTCCTCCCCCAGTATGACGACGCCGGCAACGTGGTGGCCATCTACGAAGTGGGACCGGCTGACCTCTCCGCCCATTGGGACGGCATCTGCCTCGGTGGCTTCATCGACTGCTCGCTCCTCCCGACCGAGCGTGCGCCGCTGACCGGGGCGGAGGTCGATTCGGCGCTGGCCCTGTTCGGGCAGCAGGCCGACAGCGCCTGGACCGTGCAACTCACCATGACTCAGGAAGGCGCCGGACGGTTCGCGGCGGTGACCGGGATCCTGGCGCAGTACCCGCAGGGCAGTCCCAACCGCCGGCTGGCAATAGTGCTGGACGGAGCGGTCATGTCGGCGCCGGAGGTGGCGGTAGGGGTCGGCCGCGAGGGAATCACCGGAGGGACGGCTGTCATTACCCTCGGGAACGCCGAGACCGCCCAGGAGGAGGCCCAGGACCTCACGACCGTTCTACGCTACGGCTCCCTGCCGGTGGCCTTCGAGCGGTCGGCCGTGCAGAAGGTTTCGGCGACCCTCGGAGAGGACTCGCTGCGGGCCGGGCTGCTGGCGGGCATCGGAGGTCTGGTGCTCGTTGTCCTGTTCCTGCTCATCTACTACCGGGCGATGGGGCTGATCACGCTGGTAGGCCTCACGGTGTTCGGCAGCCTGCTGGTAATCATCTTCGGGGCGCTGGGCGCTTGGCAGGGATTGACGCTGACCCTGTCAGGCGTGGCGGGTGTCATCGTCTCGGTGGGCATAACCGCCGACTCCTACATCGTGTTCTTCGAACGGACCAAGGAAGAGATCCGCAAGGGGCGCACGATCCCCGACGCCGGGCGAGAGGCTTACCGGCGGGCTTTCCGTACCATCCTGACGGCCGACTTCGTCTCCTTCGTCGGCGCGCTGCTGCTGTGGTGGCTGGCCATCGGACCCGTCAAGGGATTCGCCCAGGCCCTCGGGATCGCCACTGTCCTCGACGTGATCGTTTTCTACTTCTTCACCCGTAACGCCGCCGCCATCATGGCGAGTGGCAGGTTCGGGCAGGAAGGCCGCTTCAGCATGAGGGCCGCGGCGGGCCGGTCAGCGGTCGGAGGGACCGCGCCGTGAGCACCCTTTCGACCTTGTACCGGGGCGAGACGACTATCGGGTTCGTCGGCCAGGCACGCCGATGGTTCATCGTGTCCGGGGTGGCATTGGTTCTGTGTCTGGCCAGCCTGGCGATCCAGCGGCTCAATCTGAGCCTCGACTTCACCGGCGGAACCGCCATCGTCATGCCGAACCCGGTCGGAGCGAGTGTGGGGGAGGTCCGCGCGGCGCTCGGCGCCACCGGCGGCACAGCCCGAATCCAGCTGATCGACGACGGCGAGGCGGTACGCGTCCAGACCGAGGCCATCGACCTCGAGACGGAGCAGCAGATCGTCCGTTCCCTCGTCAACGTCACCGGCACCGTGATCGAACTCACCGATGTGGAATCCGTGGGCCCCACGTTCGGACGGCAGATAGCCGGGAGGGCCGTGCAGGCGCTGGGCGTGTTCCTGGCAGTGGTGGTCGTCTTCATCAGCATCCGCTTCGAGTGGAAGATGGCGGTCGGTGCCATCGCAGCCCTGCTCCATGACCTGATAATCACCTCAGGAGCCTATTCGCTGCTCCGGTTCGAGGTGACGCCGGCAACGGTGGTGGCCGTTCTGACCATCCTCGGCTATTCCCTGTACGACACGGTGGTCGTCTATGACAAGATCAGGGAGAACGTGGCCGAAGACCAGGAGCGCCGCACCTACACGGAGATCGTGAACCGCTCCATGAACCAGGTTCTCATGCGTTCGATCAACACCTCGCTTACCAGCCTTCTGCCGGTGGGGTCGCTGCTGTTCATCGGGTCCATCCTGCTCGGGGCGGGTACCCTCAGGGAGTTCGCCCTCGCCCTCTTCGTGGGCATCGGGGCCGGCACGTACTCGTCGATCTTCATCGCCGCGCCGCTTCTGGCCCTCTGGAAGGAACGGGAGACGGAATGGTCCAGGCGTCGCTACCGCGCGGAACGGAAGAGAGCCAGGAAGGCAGGTTCCGGCGCCCCGCCCCGCCTGAGTTCCCGGGGGCAGCGAGCATCCACGGGGCGGACTCGGAGTCGGAAACGTTGATTCGGGAGGAAACGGGCTCCGAGCCGATCCATTGCCGTCGGTGCGGGTACACGCCCCGCCCATCCGGTACAATCTCCCCATGAACGCGGCGCAACTAAGTGCCCTGGTCCGGGACGTTGCGGGGTTTCCGACTCCCGGGATAGTGTTCAAGGACATTACCCCGGTGCTGGCGGATCCGACGGCCTTGCGGGTTGCCGTCGAGTTGATCGCGGCGCCGTTCCGGGACGCGGGCGTGACGACGGTGGCCGGGATAGAGGCCCGGGGTTTCGTGCTCGCCCCCCCGGTCGCCCTGACCCTCGGGGCCGGGTTCGTTCCCCTCCGCAAGAAGGGCAAGCTGCCGTACGACACCCACAGCGAGGAATACCAACTCGAGTACGGCACGGACGAGTTGGAAGTACACGTCGACGCGGCCGGACCGGGTGATCGGGTCCTCCTGGTCGACGACGTGATAGCCACCGGGGGGACCGGAGCCGCCGCGATCCGGCTGCTGCGGGGGCTGGGCGCCGACTTGGTGGGAATGGCGGTGCTGATCGAGCTGGCCTTCCTGGATGGCCGCCAAGCGCTGGGGGACCTGGACTTCCACACCGTGGTGACCTATGGATGAGGTTGCGGTAGCCCGCCGGCACCACGACGCAGCCAAAGCCGAACTCGAACCGATCCTGATCGCCATGCGCCGCAACTTCCCCGACGGCGACGAGGCCTTGGTGGTGCATGCCTACGACGTAGCCCAGCGGACCCATGCCGGCCAGTTCCGCCTCTCCGGCGATCCCTTCATAACACATCCCATCGCCGTGGCCCTCATCCTTGCCGAGTACGGACTCGATCCCGAGCCCCTCGCCGCCGCATTGCTGCACGACACCGTTGAGGACACGGATCTGACGCTGCGGGAGGTCGAGGGCTGGTTCGGCTCCACCGTTGCCCGCATCACCGATGGGGTGACCAAACTCGACCGGGTCAAGTTCGACCTCTCGCGTGAAGATGCCGAGGCGGCCAGCATCCGCAAGATGGTGGTTTCGATGGCCCAGGACGTGCGGGTGCTGATCATCAAGCTGGTCGACCGCTTGCACAACCTGAGAACGATCCATCCTCTGCCGCCCGATCGCCAGGAGGTCAAGGCGCGAGAGACCCTGGAGGTCTACGCCCCTCTGGCCCATCGCATGGGGTTCCAGGAGATCAAGCACGAGATGGAGAACCGGTCCTTCGCGATCCTCTACCCCGCCCGCTACAAGGAGATCGAGGACCTGATCCACCAGCGCGCACCGGAACGGGAGATCGTCATCGAGAAGGTCACGGGCGAGATCGAGGCCATGATGGCCAGGGCCGGTATCGTCGCGACGTTGGAGGGTCGTCCCAAGCACCACTACTCGATCTACCGCAAGATGGTCGACAGCCGCCTCTCCTTCGAGGAGATCCACGACCTGATCGGTGTCAGGATCAAGGTGCGGGAGGTCAGGGACTGCTACGCGGCCCTGGGGCTGGTCCATTCCCGTTGGACGCCGGTCCACGGGCGGTTCAAGGACTACATAGCGGTCCCCAAGTTCAACCTTTACCAGAGCTTGCACACCACCGTGATAGGTCCCGACGGCAAGCCTCTGGAGGTCCAGATCCGGACCCATGAGATGCATGACCGGGCCGAGTTCGGAATCGCCGCCCACTGGCGGTACAAGGAGGGAGCGTCGAGTTCCGACCTGGCTTGGATGGCCGACCTCCGCAGGCTCCACGACGACTACGACGAACCGACCGAGTTCCTCGACAATCTCAAGCTGGACCTGTACGAGGATCTGGTGTTCGTGCTGACCCCGCGGGGCGACGTACGAACCCTTCCCAAGGGCGCCACGCCGGTTGACTTCGCCTACTCGATCCACACCGAAGTCGGCCATCGCTGCGCGGGAGCCAAGGTCAACGGACGCTTGGTCACGCTGTCCACGGAACTGGTGTCGGGTGACATAGTGGAGATAATCACCACCAAGTCCGATGACTCCGGACCGACCCGGGACTGGCTCTCATTCGTTCGTACGTCCCGCGCCAGGAGCAAGATCAAGCGGTGGTTCACACGGGCACGACGCGAGACCTCCCTGCAGATAGGGAAGGAGAAGGTGGCCGATCTGATGCGGCGGGAGCGCGTGCACCTGCCCAGGGAGAACCGAGGGGAGATCCTGGGCAATACCGCTCTCGCCCTCGGATACCGGGATACCGAAGCCATGTACGTCGCGGTCGGGGACGGCGCCGTATCGCCTCAGACGGTGATCAACCGGACCAAGCGCTTGCTGGCCGTATCCCTGGTCGGTGAGGATCTGGAGCTCCAGGACACCATCAGACGGAGGGCAGACCGCCCCGCGGGTGAGGGAGTGATCGTCGAGGGTTTCGACGACGTGTGGATACGGATAGCCCGTTGCTGCGGGCCGGTTCCCGGGGACGACCTGGCGGGCTTTGTAACGGTAGGGCGGGGAGTCTCCGTTCACAGGGCCGATTGCGCCAACATCACGCGGCTAGGGGACCGTACCGACCGGATGATCGAGGCCTCCTGGGCGCCGGGACAGGTCACGAGCTTCAGCGTCTGGTTCCAGGTGGAGGCTCTGGACCGTCCCAACCTGCTGAGAGATGTCACTTCGGTCATCTCGGATGCCGGCGGCAACATCGTGGGCGCGTCGTCCAGGACCGATCGGGACCGGGTAGCCGTGCTGCGTTACGAGGTCGAATTGTCGGATCCGGGACAGTTGAACCGTGTGCTGGCCAGGATGAGGAGGGTCGACAGCGTCTACGAAGCGTACCGTCTGGGTGCGCGGTGACCCTCCGGAGAGCGTAGGCCGGCCGGAGAGCGGCAGGCTGCAGTTCCGATTCCGAGCAATCAGGAGGGTACTGAGCAATCCACCAACGGCCTGCCAATCGCCGGCATGATTCCTGGGTCGGCGGGCGGCAGGCCCGAGCAATCGTCATTGCTCAGCACCCTCCTAGACCCTAACCTGCGCTCAGCATGTTCATCGATCGCCTGGAGCTGTGGCTCGCAGCCACCAACACCTACGTCGTGGCACCCGAGAAGGACGGGCCCGCCGTGGTGGTCGACGCGCCCCCGGATCCTGACCGGCTGGTCTCGCTCCTGGAGACCCACCGGCTCCATCCGGTGGCCCTGCTGGTGACCCACGGGCACATCGACCACGCCGGCGGAGCCGGCGCTCTGGTAGCTCGCACGGCGGTGACCGCCTACATCCATCCCGACGACGACTACCTCACGTACCACCCGGTCCAACAGCTGCGCCGACTCTTCGGTTACGTGCCGCCCGGCGCCTACGAGCCGCCGGACCGGTTCCAGCCACTCAAGGACGGGTTGGCCCTGGATCTGGCCGGGCTCGGGTTCCGGATACTCGCGACTCCGGGCCACACACCGGGGCACTGCTGCTTCTACCTCCCCGATGAGGGAATCCTGTTCTCGGGCGACCAACTCTTCGCGGGCTCGATCGGGCGCACCGACCTCCCCGGCGGTGACCACGACACGTTGATGAGGAGCATGGACGAGCAGGTGCTCCCCCTCGATGACGGTGTCTCGGTGCTGCCCGGGCACGGTCCGTCGACCACGATCGGCCGGGAACGCCGGACCAACCCCTTCCTGGTGGGCCGCCGATGAGATTCCGGGCACCCAAGGGCACCGACGACATCATGCCGCCCGGCTCGCGTCGCTGGCGCAACCTGCTCCGGTCCTGGGACATCCTGGCCGAGCGGTACGGCTACGAATACGTGGCCACCCCGATCTTCGAGTCCACCGAACTCTTCGCCAGAGGAATGGGCGAGACCACCGAGGTGGTCGAGAAGCAGATGTACAACTTCCGGGACAAGGCAGGTCGCAAGCTGACCCTCCGCCCCGAGATCACCGCCGGGGTCGTCCGGGCCTACATCCAGGCCGGGCGCTCGGGCGAGTTCAAGGGTGCCTACTCCGGACCGGCCTTCCGCTACGAGCGCCCGCAGGAAGGACGGCGGCGGCAGTTCTGGCAACTCGGGTTGGAGTATATGGGTACCCCGCATGTGGAAGCCGACCTCGAAGTGATCGAGCTCGGGTACCGCTACATGCTCGACTGCGGCCTGGGTGACGTGGTCGTGCAGGTCAACTCGATCGGGGATCCGCCCGACCGGACTGCCTACCATGGGTTGCTGTCCTCCTGGTTGGAGGAACGGTCGAGGCTACTGTCCGAGGACGCCCGGCGGAGGATCCGCTCGAACCCGCTCAGGGTGCTGGATTCCAAGACCGACCGAGAAGTGGTGGCGGAGGCGCCCGTCCCGGTGGATCATCTGGGGAGCGAAGCGGCATCGCACCACGAGCACCTGATCGAAGGCCTGGAGGAGAGGGGCATCGTGTACGAGGAAGCGCCCCGGCTGGTCCGCGGGCTGGACTACTACAACCGCACCGTATTCGAGTACGTACCACCCTCCTACCGGGCGGCCCAGAACGCGGTGGGGGGCGGCGGGCGCTACGACGGCTTGGCACGCCTACTCGGAGGGAGGGCCGTGCCGGGGGTTGGGCTGGCGCTCGGTCTGGACCGTATCCTGGCCGCGGCCGGCGACCGCCCTGCAGCGCGGGCCCTCGACGTGTTCCTGGTGGTGGCGGACCAGGAACGGCGCAGCCTGGCGCACTCCTTCGCGCGGCGCCTGCGCTCGGCCGGTGTTCGATGCGACCTGCTGACCGGTAGGCGGTCCGTCAGAGCCCAGTTCCGGGCGGCCAACCGCCGCGACGCGGCGGTGGCGGTGGTCATCGGCGAGGAGTGGGACGCCGGTCTGGTGACGGTCAAGGATCTCAGTTCGGGTGTAGGTCGAACTTTGCCGGCCGGCGAGGTGATCTCCTTCGTGCTTCGCGGCCCGGGTGGGCAGCAGGCGTGACCGCATACCGGACCCACCTGGCCAACGATCTCTCCCTGGCGCTGGCCGGTCGGCGGGTCCAGCTGGCCGGCTGGGTGGCAAGGGTCAGGGATCTGGGGGGTATCCACTTCTTCGATCTGCGGGACTCCGGCGGGTTGGTGCAGGTCGTGGTCGACCCGGAATCCGTTCCCGCGGCGTCGGGGCTGCGGATGGAGTACTGCGTGTCCGTCGAGGGCACCGTGAGGGCACGTCCGGAAGGTACCGAGAATCCCGAGTTGGAGACGGGGGAGCTTGAGGTTGCCGCCGACCAGGTCGAGATCCTCAGCCGTTCGGCTCCGCTCCCGTTCATGATCGACGACCGGACTGAGGCTGACGAGCAGATCCGCCTGCGGTACCGATACCTGGATCTGCGCAGGCCCCGGATGTCGGCCAACCTTCGGGCCCGCTCCGCCTGCATCCGGGCCATCCGGGAGACCCTCGACGGGATGGGTTTCCTCGACGTGGAGACTCCCACCCTGGTCAACTCGACCCCTGAAGGGGCACGGGACTTCCTCGTGCCCAGCCGGTTGCGGCCCGGTCAGTTCTACGCCCTCCCGCAGAGCCCGCAACTCTTCAAGCAGTTGCTGATGGTTTCGGGGGTGGAGAGGTACTACCAGATAGCCCGCTGCTACCGCGATGAGGACACCCGCGCCGACCGGCAGGTGGAGTTCACCCAACTCGACCTGGAGGGATCGTTCTGGGATCGGGAGGACGTGCTCGCCACTGTAGAGCGGGTGGTCGCGGAGGTGGTGAGGCGCCTCCGGGGTGTCGAACTTTCCCTTCCGTTGCCCCGGCTCACCCACTCCGAGTCCTTGGCTCGGTACGGCACCGACAAGCCCGACCTGCGCTTCGGGATGGAGATCGGTGACCTCAGCAGCGTCTTCGAGGGAACAGGGTTCCGGGGGTTCGGCGGGGTCCTCGGACGCGGCGGCGTCGTGCGGGGGATCAACGCCGGGCCAAGGGGATTCTCCCGGGCCGAGCTGGACCGTTTGGTGGACCGGGCAAAGGCCCTGGGTGCCGCCGGCCTGGTGTGGGCAGTGGTGCAGCCCGACGGGTCGCTGCGGTCCCCGGTCGCCAAGTTTCTCGATAGCGGGGAGATCGGCGGGACGGTCCGGGTTCTGGGAGCCTCCCCGGGCGATGTCCTGCTGCTGGTCGCTGACCGAGAGAAGATCGCCGCCGGTGTGCTGGGGGCGCTCCGCCTGGACCTCGGCCAGCCGCCGGGCCACGACGCGTTGCGATTCGTATGGGTGGTGGACTTCCCGGTCTTCGAGCAGACCGAAGCGGGCGATCTGGCCCCCTCGCACCATCCTTTCACGGCGCCCGTCTCGGTGGACGAGATGCGGGAGCGACCCGCCGACGCGGTGGCCCACGCCTACGACCTGGTGCTGAACGGCTCGGAACTCGGTTCGGGGTCGGTGCGGATCCACGATCCCGATATCCAGCGGAGCGTGTTCGAGATACTCGGAATCTCGGCGGAGGAGGCCGAGTCACGCTTCGGATGGTTCCTGGAAGGGCTCAGGTACGGGACCCCGCCACACGCCGGCTTCGCGGTCGGCATCGACCGGCTGGTGAGCATCCTCCGGGACGAACCGAGCATCCGGGAGGTCATTCCCTTCCCGAAGACGCAGAGCGGCGCCGATCCGCTCACGACTGCACCGACCCGGGTGGCCACCGCGCACCTGGCAGAACTCGGGATCGACCTCACGCCGGCCACCAAGGCTTCTCTGGGCGACGAGGCCGGAGGCTAGGGGGACCGGTTGCAGGACGACCTCTTCGCCGCCGGCAGAGAGAAGGCCCGGCGGCGGGCGGCGCCCCTCGCCGACCGGATGCGGCCCCAGTCCCTCGACGAGGTTGTCGGGCAACCCGATCTCCTGGCCCGGGGGGCTGCCTTCCGGACCATGGTGGAGCGGGGTCACCTCCTCTCCATCATCCTTTTCGGACCGCCCGGCACCGGGAAGACCACGCTGGCCCGGCTGGTCGCGTCCGAGACCGACGCCGCCTTCGAACAGCTCACCGCCAGCTCCCACGGAGTGAAGGACGTCCGCCAGGTCCTGGCCCGGGCTGAGCGCCGGCTGGAGACCGAGGAGGGCCGGACGGTGCTGTTCCTCGACGAGATCCACCGGTTCAACAAGGCACAGCAGGATGCGCTGCTCCCGGCGGTCGAGAACGGGACCGTGGTGCTGGTGGGCGCCACCACCGAGAACCCGTTCTTCGAGGTCAATTCTCCCCTCATCAGCCGGTGCAACCTGTTCCAGCTCGAGCCCATCGCCCCGGTGGAACTGCGAGGACTGCTGGAGCGGGCTCTGGCGGATTGCGAGCGCGGCCTCGGTCGAGCGGGCATGGCCATCGAGGAAGGAGCGTCCGGAGCACTCGCCGAACGAGCCGGAGGTGATGCCCGGCTGGCGCTGAACGTCCTGGAGATGGCGGTGCTGGTCGCACGGGGCCGGGGGAGGACCGTGGTCACGTTCGAGGATGTGGAGGAGGCACTCCAGCGCCGGATTGTCCGCTACGACAAAAAGGGTGACCGTCACTACGACGTCATCTCCGCCTTCATCAAGTCGATGCGCGGGTCGGATCCCGACGCGGCGATGTACTGGCTTCACACCATGCTGGCGGCTGGCGAGGATCCCGAGTTCATCGTTCGCCGCATGGTGGTGTTCGCCTCCGAGGATGTGGGGCTGGCCGATCCCGGCGCCTTGCTGCATGCAGTGGCGGCCGCTCACGCGCTGGCCTTTGTCGGTCTTCCGGAAGCCGCCTACAACCTGTCCCACGCCGCGGTCTACCTGGCGACCGCCCCGAAGTCCGACTCGGTGAAGGCGGCGATGGGGAGAGCGCGGCGGGCGGTCGAGGAGACACCGAGTGCCACCGTGCCCCTTCACCTGCGTTCGACCGGGGGACGCCTCGTTTCCTCGGTCGTGGACGGGCGCCCTCCCGGGTACCTGGATCCCCATGCCGGGCGGGACCATCTCGTCCGCCAGCAGTACCTGCCTGACGAGGCTCCGTCCGGTCCGATCTACCGGCCCACCGTCCAGGGCCGGGAAGCCGACGTCGCCGCCCGGCTGGCGGAGTGGGATCGCCGGATGGGACGGCTCCGGCGCGACGGGGCGGCGGATAGCTAGGGGGAGCGGGACGGCTAACCTGACCGATCATGCAGGCCAATGCCATAAGGCGCGCCTTCGTAGACTTCTTCACCGAACGGGGACACACGGTGCGCCCCTCCGCGTCCCTGATTCCCACCGACCCGACCCTGCTTCTTACCAACGCCGGGATGGTTCCGTTCAAGCCCTACTTTCTGGGAGAGGAGCCGGCGCCGTGGCCGCGTGCGGTCAGTATCCAGAAATGCGTCCGTACGGTGGACATCGACCTGATCGGAACCACCGCTCGTCATCTGACCATGTTCGAGATGCTGGGGAACTTCTCCTTCGGCGACTACTTCAAGGAGCAGGCCATCCGGTACGCGTACGACTTCGTGACCGGTCCGCTGGGGCTGGACCCCGGGTTGCTCTGGTACACCGTTCACGAGACCGACGACGAAGCCGAGGAGATTTGGATCGATGGGATCGGGGTCCCCGCCGACCGCGTGCAGCGGGGTGGCAACGACAACTTCTGGCAGATGGGCGTGCCGGGCCCCTGCGGACCGGCTTCGGAACTCTTCATCGACCGGGGGCCCGCCTACGGACCTCCGGGGGGTCCCATCGGCGGTGGTGAGGATCGCTTCGTCGAGTTGTGGAACCTGGTGTTCATGCAGAACATCCAGGACGAGCCGTACCACGTGGTGGGCGACCTGCCCGCGAAGAGCATCGACACCGGGACCGGCCTCGAAAGGTTGGCGATGGTCCTGCAAGGGGTGGACACCCTGTTCGAGGTTGACTGTGTCCAGGACGTGCTGCAGGCTTCGTCACGACTGCTACGCCTCACCTACGGCGAGGCCGAACGGGTCGACGTGGCGCTCCGACTGCTGGCCGACCATGCCAGAGCCTCCACGTTCCTGATCGGGGACCGGGTGATGCCCGGCAACGAGGGCCGAGGCTACGTGGTACGGAGGCTCATCCGCCGGGCGGTCCGCCACGCCTGGCAGCTGGGAAGCCGGAGGCCGATCATGCCTCCCCTGGCGGAGGTGACCATGGACGTGATGGCGGAGGCGTACCCCGATCTGGTCGCCAATCGCGACTTCATCCTGCATGTGTTCGAGCGGGAGGAGTCGCAGTTCCGCCGGACGCTGGCCACCGGGATACGGATGCTCGACGAAGCACTGGAGATCACGCCGAAGGGCGCGGTCGTGTCCGGGTCGCTGGCCTTCCGGTTGCACGACACCTACGGATTCCCGATCCACCTGACCCGGGAGATCGTCACGGAGCAGCAGCGCAGCGTCGATATGGACGGTTACGAGAAGGAGATGGCCGCCCAGCGTGCCCGGGCCAAGGCCGCTTGGAAGGGGGGAGAGGAGGCCGTCCGCTTCGAGTCGTACAAGAGGGTCCTCGATGCGATCGGACCTACCGACTTCCTCGGATACGGCAACGATGCTGCACCGGCCAGGGTCCTGGCCATGCTCTGTGAGGGAGAGCCCGTGGACCGCGCCGTAGCCGGCCAGGTCGTGGAGATCTTCCTGGACCGGACCCCCTTCTACGCCGAAGCGGGGGGACAGGTGGGTGACGTCGGGATCATCGAGTCGCCGTCCGGGAGGATCGAGGTGGGCGACACCCAGGCCGGCGTGGTGGGGCTGCACGGCCACAGAGGCCGGATCACCCGCGGGTTCATCCAGAACGGCCAGCCGGTCGACGCTCGCATAGACGGCCCCCGCCGGGATCGCATCCGCAAGTCCCATACCGGCACGCACCTGCTCCACTCGGCGCTGCGCGAGGTGATCGGCGATCATGCAAACCAGGCCGGCTCGCTGGTGGAGGACGGTCGCCTGCGTTTCGACTTCAGCCACTACGCACCGGTGTCGGCGGAGGAATTGTCGGAGGTGGAGGGCCTGGTCAACCGGAGGGTGGTCGACAATCACTCGGTGGGGACGGTGGAGACCACCAAGGACGAAGCCGAGGCAATGGGAGCCCTCGCGTTCTTCGGCGACAAGTACGGTGATCGGGTGCGGGTCGTTTCGGTGGGTGGTTTCTCCGTCGAGTTCTGCGGCGGAACCCATGTCGACACGTCGGCGGAGATCGGTCCGCTTCTCGTCACCACCGAGTCCTCGATCGGCGCGAACCTGCGTCGCGTCGAGGCGCTGACCGGTATGGCTGCGTACGACCATGCCCGGCAGATCCGCGCCGGGCTGGCGGATGTGGGCCGGTTCCTGGGTGTTCCCATGAGCGAGGTTCCCGATCGGGTGCGACGCCTGGCTGACCGGGCCGACGAGTTGGCGTCCGACCTGGCGCGCATCGAACAGCGAGCGAGGTCGGACCTCGCCGCACACCTGGCCGGTACCTCCCAGCGTACCGGTGACACATCGTGGGTGATCGCACGGTTGGACGATCACCCTCCCGCAGCCCTGCGCGAGGTCGGTATGCAAGTCCGGGATCGGCTCGGATCCGGAGTCGTCGTGCTGGGAAGCAGCGTGAACGGGAAGGGGGCGTTGCTCGGTTTGGTGTCCCGTGACCTGGTCGAGAGTGGCTTCTCGGCTGCCGACATCGTGCTGGTGGGCGCCCGGATCCTCGGAGGGGGAGGCAGCCGCGATCCCGAGCTCGCCCAAGCCGGCGGGCCGACGGGCGCCAAGCTCGGAGAAGCGCTCGACGCCATCCGGGAGGCGGTGAGCAGCCGGCTGGCGTCCTGATGGCGGGACATTCCGCACGCGCCGGCCGATCCGGGGGCCGCACGCTGGGAATCGACTACGGGCACAGACGAATCGGTGTTGCCCTCTCCGACGGGCTGGGGATCGCTGCCCATCCATTTGCGGTGCTTCAGGCCGGCGCGCGCGTAGGTCCGAGGCTGGCTGAACTTGTTCGAGAGAACGATGTGGGTCGAGTCGTCGTCGGTCTGCCCCGCTCGCTCGACGGGTCCGAGGGGGACGCGGCGAGGAGCGCCAGGCGCTTCGCGGAGGAGATTGCGGCGCTGCTGGATGTCGAAGTAGTGATGTACGACGAGCGTCTCACCTCACGGATCGCGGAGGGCGTCCTGCTATCGGCGGGCACCTCCCGGGTCGGACGGCGGAACAAGGTGGACAAGGTGGCGGCGGCCGTGATGCTCCAGGGATACCTGGACCGCCGGGACGTCGGGGCACGCCGATGAGCTACGGGCCGGAGTACCGACCCGACGACCCGGACTATCCGGAGGACCGTCCACTCTTCAGGGTCAGGGGCGCCGTGGTGGCGCTGACCGTGGCGGCGGTGGTCGTATACGGCCTCACGCTGGTCGGCCGCGCGGCGGGCGATTGGGTCGGCGGCCTGGGCCGGTTCGGCGCCGATGAGGACGTAGTCGACGTGCAGCCGGGACGGACCGTGACGGTGGAGGTGCCGGTGGGTTCCAGCGCCCGCGGGATCGCCGGAATCCTCGCCGACAACGGGGTGATCAGATCCGCGTCGACCTTCGAATCGGTGGTCAGGGTCCGCGAAGCCGGTAGCCTCCTCAAGGCCGGTCGGTACGAACTCGTGACCGGAACCGACCTCGAGGAGATCGTCGATCTCCTGGTGGCCGGGCCCACGATCGAGACCTTCCGGTTGACGGCTGTGGAAGGCCGCCGGGTCGGCGAACTCCTCGCGGACATCGCCCGCCAGACCGGCTATTCGGAGAGTGAACTCACGTCGATGCTGCTCGACGGGGAGATCAGCTCTGCCTTCCTCCCGGAGGGCGTCGATGGGCTGGCAGCATGGGAAGGGTTGCTATTCCCGGCCACGTACGAGTTCTTCAGCGACGCCACCCCCGAGGAGATCCTCCAGCGTCTGGCCAACGAGACCGAACGGCGGATGGACCGGATCGAGTGGCAGCCCCTCCGCAGCAGTGGCTTCTCCGAGTACGAGGGGCTGGTGATCGCTTCGATAGTCGAGGCAGAGGCCGGGATCGACGAGGACCGACCCCTGATAGCGAGCGTGATCTACAACCGGCTGGATCAGGGTATGCCACTGGAGATCGACGCCACCGTCCTCTACGCGCTGGGCGAGCGCGGCAGGGGACTTACCTTCGCCGACCTCGAGGTCGACTCCGGCTACAACACCTACCGGGTGTCCGGGCTACCTCCGACCCCGATAGCGACCGCCAGTTCCAAGTCGTTGGAGGCGGCGGCTGATCCGGCCGAGACGGACTACATCTTCTATGTCCTGACCTCCGAGGATGGTGCCCACTCGTTCTTCGCCGAGTACGAGGACTTCCTGGACGCTCGGGATGAGGCCCGGAGGCAGGGCATCGGGACGTGAGCTCACTCCGGCTGGCGGTCCTTGGCAACCCGGTGGCTCACTCGCTGTCACCGGTGATACAACGCGCCGCGCTCGACTTCGCGGGGATAGACGGCACGTACGTCCGCCGGGAGGTCGACGGTCGGGGGATGGAGAAGGCTGCGGCGGAGATCCGCACCGGACGGCTGGATGGGGCCAACGTGACCATGCCGCACAAGTCGCTGGCAGCGAGTCTGGCCGACGTGCGCTCGGAAGTAGTCCGGAGATGCGGAGGAGCGAACACCCTATGGATGGAGGGTGGACGCCTGCGCGCTCACACGACCGATCCGGACGGGGTGCGGTTCGCGTGGGCGCACGCGAGTCTGCCCGACGACGCCCCGGTGCTGTTGCTAGGGGCCGGCGGGGCGGCCGCCGCCGCCCTGACCGCGCTGGAAGACCGTCCGGTTACGGTGTCAGCTCGCCGGGAGGAGGCGGCCACGACGCTGGTGGAACGGGTGGCCCCCGGCGTGCCGGTGGTGTCGTGGGGCCGGTCCGTTCCGGGGGCAGTGGTGGTCAACGCCACTCCGCTGGGTTTGGCCGGTGGCATGCTTCCCGGCGCTGTGATCGCTGATGCGGCCGGCTTGCTGGAGATGAACTACGGGAATGGCGATACACCGGCCGCCGTCTCCCTCCGCGCTCGAGGCCTCCCGGTGGCGGAGGGCGAGTTGATGCTGGTGGGCCAAGGCGCGGCTTCGTTTTCGATCTGGACAGGGGTCGACGTCACTCCGACCGTCATGCTGGCCGCCCTCGACGCGCGGAGGCGGGACCGCCGCTCAGCCGAACGCAGGTAGCCCTGATTCTTCATGTTTCCGGACACACCCACGGCAACATGCCCAATCAACCACATGATCAAGACCGGACGGGTTGCACCCGACGGGTGGGGTCGCACCGACCCGAGGTGGGACCATTGAAACGGATGGAGTCCCTGGTCAGATCCCCATCTCCCACGCCCCGTTCGTCCAATACAAACCTCCGCATGAAAAATCGGGGCTAAGGCGTGGGTCCCTCCCTGCTTGCTTTCCTTGCGGGGCTGGTGGCAGGCCGGTTCCTCGGTGTTGTAGTGGCGGCGGTACCGGTGGGGACCCCCGTACGGGAGGCGGTGAGCACCCGGCCGGGCTGTGGGTGCCGGGCCGGGCCGTGGGGCTTCCTGCCAGTGATGTGGTGGTTCGGGGATGGAGGAAGGCGCCGGCTGTGCGGCTGTCGAGTGGGGGTCGTCCTTCCGCTTGTCGAACTGGTCACTGCCGGGGCGTTCGCCGGGACTGTCTACTTCGTGGGCGCCGCATGGTCGCTGCCTGCCTATCTCTGGTTCGTTTCCGTGAGCGTCGTCCTCGCGTTCGTCGACGTCGGTCACCGTCTGATCCCCAACCGGGTACTCGTGCCGGGAACCGCCGTCGCATTGCTGCTGCTGGCCGGAGGCGCCGCTCTGGACGACCGGTTGGGGGAACTGCCGGAGGCCTTGGTGACGGGGGCCGGGTACTTCCTGGCGCTCCTTGTGCCCGCCCTGCTAACCAGGGGAGCGATCGGGATGGGCGACGCGAAGTTGGCCTTCCTCCTCGGATTGTTCGCCGGCTACGGACGGTGGGAAGTGGCCTTGCAGGCCGGGGCGGGCGCGTTCGTGCTGGCCGGGGCGGTAGCGGTGTTGTTGCTGGTCCTCCGGGTGCTGGCGCGGGACGACCACATTCCCTTCGGACCCTTCATGGTGCTCGCGGCTTGGATCGCCATTGCCCGCGACCTGGCCACTACAGGAACTTGATCACATGGGTGGCAACCGCGACGGTCTCATCCCGTTGGTTGGTCACCGACACGTCGGCGAGCGCTCTCGACTTCTCCGGCTTCAGGGCCGAGATCCGGTAGGTGACGGTGATCGTGTCCCCGATGAGCACCGGAGCCGTGAAACGCACGCGGTCGTATCCGAGGCTCACCGCGTGTTCGCCGGACCGGGCGATCATCATTCCGGCGGTGGTGGACATGAACCCCACAACGAGGGCCCCGTGCGCGATCCGGGTGCCGAACCGGCTGGACTCCATGGCTTGCTCGTTGACGTGCATCTCGTAGAAGTCGCCGGTGATCCCGGCAAAAAGGTAGACATCGGTCTCGCCGACGGTCTTGGAGAAGGTGACCTCATCACCGACCTTGAGAGCTGCCAGACCGTATCCCGTCCGCTCGGTTGTCATCCCTTACCTCGTATCGACCGATGGGGTTGCCCCGGGCCGGAGACTATACGTACACTTAGGCGTATGCCAAGAATGCAGGTGTACCTCCCCGATGACCTTTACCGGGCCGCCAAGGAGGAAGGGCTCAAGCCCTCCAAACTCCTCCAGGAGGCGGTCCGGGTCGAGTTGCATCGCCGGCGACTCCTCGAAGCTACCGACTCGTATCTTGCCGGTTTGGTGGCCGATGTCGGGGAGCCCGACGCTGAGGACCTCGCCCGCGCCGAAGCATTAGCCCACCGGATCGCCCGCAGAATCCACCGGGATCGGGAGGCCTCCTAGCTTTGCTGCTGCTCGACTCCGGTGCGGTGTCCTGGTTTTCTCGGTCATCCCCGCAGGTGGTGGCCTTGGTCAAGTGCCTGCGGTCCGAGGGTCTATGGCCCCCGACCGTTCCGACTCCGGTATTGATCGAGTCCCTCCAGGGTGATTCGGCGCGCGATGCGCCGGCTAACCGGCTCCTCAAGACCTGTGAGGTGGAGGAAGCCGTACCGGTGTGGCTGGCTCGGCGTGCCGCCTATCTGCGGAGGAGGGCGGGTCGGGGCTCCGCAGTCGATGCCCTTGTTGTGGCGTTCGCGGAACCCGGCGGAGCGGTGCTCACGTCGGATACCGGCGATCTCGGTGCTCTGGCCGGATATGCGCAGGACGTGATCGTGGAGCGGATCTGACCGTTTACCATTGGGGGCATGCTCCGATTTCTGACTGCAGGCGAATCGCACGGTCCCGGCTTGGTGACCATCGTGGAGGGAGTCCCTGCCGGGCTCGAGGTGACCCGGGAGGGCATCGGCCTTGAGCTGGCCCGCCGCCGGCTCGGGTACGGCCGCGGCGCCCGGATGAAGATCGAACAGGACAAGCTGGAGATCATGGGTGGTATCCGCCACGGGCGGACGCTCGGATCGCCGGTGGCGGTGATCATCCGCAACACCGAGTGGCCGCGCTGGGAGGAGGAGATGTCGCCCGATCCCGGTACTCCCAAACGTCCCATGACCACGCCCCGACCCGGTCACGCCGACCTGGTGGGGATGCTCAAGTACGACACCAAGGACGCCCGCAACATCCTGGAGCGGGCATCGGCCCGGGAAACGGCGGCCCGGACGGTGGCCGGATACCTGGCCAAGCAGATCCTGGCCAGCATCGGAGTGACCGTGGTCAGCCATGTGGTGGCGATCGGGCGGGCGATCTCCGAGTCCGAGCAGCTTCCCACCATCGACGACCTGCCGTCCATCGACGCCTCTTCCGTGCGGGCGTTCGGTACTGAGGCCGAGGCAGCCATGGTCTCCGAGATCGAGTGGGCCAAGGCCGACCGGGACACGCTGGGTGGTGTTATGGAGGTGCTGGTCTACGACCTGCCACCCGGGGTCGGATCCCACGTCCACTGGGACCGGCGCCTCGATGCCCGGCTGTCCGGGGCGCTGATGTCGATCCAGGCCATGAAGGCCGTGGAGATCGGCGACGGGCTGGAGAGTTCCAGGCGCCGAGGCTCGGATGCCCACGACCACATCTACTACGAGGACCGCGAGTTCTACCGCAACACCGACCGTGCGGGCGGTACGGAGGGAGGCATGTCCACCGGGCAGCCGCTGCGGGTCCGGGTGGCTATGAAGCCGCTCTCCACAGTGATGCGCCCGCTACCGACCGTCAACGTGGTGACCAAGGAGGCAGAGGTCGCATTCCGGGAACGGTCGGACGTTTGCGCGGTTCCCGCTGCCGGCGTGGTGGCGGAGCAGATGGTGGCAATCGTGGTCACCCAGGAACTGCAGCGCATGTTCGGAGGTGACACGGTGGAGGACTTCATGGTGAACGTCACCTCGTACCGGACCCGACTGCTCTCCTTCTAGCCCTGATTCTTCATGTTTCCAGACACACCCATGGAAGAAGGCCATACAGGCCATGTCATCGCGACCGGGTTAGGTTTCACCCCTCGGGTTAAGGTCGCGCCGCGCCGAGAGGGGAGAATCGAGTGGGCCGTAATACCTGGTCAGAAGCTCATTGGCCATGCGCCGTTCGTGCGGCACAGACTCCCGCATGAAAAATCGGGGCTAGGGCGCTCCTAGGAGGGCCGATGCAGGATCTCTGGCTCGTCGGAATGATGGGATCCGGCAAGACCACGGTCGGCGAGCCGGTTGCCGAAGCGCGCGGCATGCGCTTCGTGGACGTGGATGCGTTGCTGGAACGCCGCGAAGGCAGATCCGTCGAGGAGATCTTCCGAGCCGGAGGGGAGGAAGCCTTCCGGCGGATGGAGTCAGCCGAGATCGAACGCCTCTCGAAGCAAGCAACCGGGATCGAAGCCCGTGTGATCGCCACCGGCGGGGGTGGGATACTCAACGCCCGCAGCGTCGCCCTCATGCGGGGGACGGGCGCGGTGGTGTGGCTCGATGCGCCCCCGGCTTCCCTGGGCAGGCGTGTCGGCCACGAGCGCCCGCTGCTTGCAGGCACGGATGTGATCGAGCAGCTGTCGAAGATCCTCGACAACCGCCGGCCTCT
Source organism: bacterium (assembly GCA_026710435.1). Taxonomy (GTDB): domain Bacteria; phylum Actinomycetota; class Acidimicrobiia; order Spongiisociales; family Spongiisociaceae; genus JAPPFW01. The sequence continues at coordinate 22,358 of JAPOQZ010000052.1, forward strand.
GTACGAGACGGCCGCCCATTTCCGGGTGGACGCGGACCGGTCGGCGGAATCGGTGGGTGCCGAAGTCGCCGGCTATGCCCGTGTGCCGGTTGGGGACTCCTCGGAAGTCCTGATCGGTCCTAGGCTGCCCCTTCGCCTGCTCCCCCCTTCCCCGCACCGGGAGCAGGCGGTGGTCATAGCCCAACCCGGCGCCATGGCCGTGGCCCACCGCGTGATGGACCGCTTGGCAGCCGAGGCCGTCCCCACCCTGATCGAGGTTCCGGAGCGGGAGGGGGCCAAGAGCCTTGAGGTGGTGGGGATGCTGTACCGGCGGCTGGCTGAACTCAACCTGGGCCGGCACGACACCATCGTCGGGGTGGGCGGCGGAGCGACCACCGACGTGGCCGGCTTCGCGGCAGCCACATGGTTGAGGGGAGTCGAGTGTGTCCTGGTACCGACGACGCTCCTCGGCGCGGTGGACGCGTCGATAGGGGGCAAGACCGGTATCAATGTCATGGGCAAGAATCTGGTGGGTGCCTTCTGGCATCCCAGCCGGGTCGCCATCAGCTTGGACGTGCTGGCCGCGCTCCCCGAGGGGTTGTTGCGCGAGGGTTCGGCGGAGGTGGTCAAGGCCGGCTTCATCGCCGATCCGCGGATCGTGGAGATCCTCGATACTCACGGACTGTTTTTTCCCATGGCCGAGGTGGTGAGGCGGGCGGTGACGGTCAAGGCGGACGTAGTGACCGGCGATTTTCGCGAGGCGGGGAGGCGAGCCATCCTGAATTTCGGCCACACCATCGGCCATGGCATCGAGGTTGTCTGCGGCCTGCCCCACGGCTACGCGGTTTCGGTGGGCATGGTGGCCGCTGCGGCGATCTCCGCTGACCGGTACGGATTCGACGAGAACCTGGTCAGGCATCCGCTGGAAGGGTTGGGACTCCCCACCCGGGCCGCCGGCGCCCACCGGGAGGTCGTACGCAGGCTTGTATCCCGTGACAAGAAGCGCACCGCCGCCGGGATGCGCATGGTGCTACTGAGGGGCATGGGTGATCCCGTCGTGGAACAGGTGGACGGGGACTCGGTGGAACTCGGGCTGGACGCGATCGGCGTGGACCCCTGAGGTCCGTCCTAGGAGGGTACTGAGCAATCCACCAGCGGCCTGCCAACCGCCGGCATAATTCCCGGGCCGGCGGGCGGCAGGCCCGAGCAATCGTCATTGTTCAGCATCCTCCTACAATCGGGTCATGGTCTCAACGAACGACGTCAAATCCGGGATGGCGCTCGACCTGCCGGACGGATTGTTCCAGATAATCGAGCACCAGCACGTGAAGCCGGGCAAGGGCCGGGCCTTCGTGCGCATGAAGCTCAAGAACCTGAACACGGGAGCCGTCATTGACCGCACCTTCCGCGCCGACGAGAATGTGCCACAGGCGATAATCGATCGCAGGGACCATCAATTCCTGTACCGCGATCACTTCGGCTACCACTTCATGAACCTCGAGACGTATGCCCAGTTCGCCCTCCCCGAGGAGGATGTCGGGGAGGCCGTGAACTACATAACCGAGGGCTCGACCGTGATGCTTTCCCTATACGAGGACGTGCCCATCGGGGTTGAATTGCCGGCGTCGGTCCTCCTGCAGGTAACCGGTGCCGAACCGGCCGTCCGAGGGGACCGCGTATCCGGCGCCACCAAACCTGTAACCCTCGAGACGGGCCTGGTCGTGAACGCCCCCCTGTTCATCACAGCCGGTGACAGGATCAAGGTCGATACCCGAACGGGCACCTACATCTCCCGGGCGTAAGCCCGAGGGATCCGTACCGGCTTGCTGGCATGAGGGGTCGTGAGCCGCGCCACCTGGTCCTGGAAGCTCTGTACGAGGCGGAACTGCGAGAGGTCAAGGATCCGGCCGCAGGCTTGCGGGGACGGGCAAGACGTTACGTGGAAGGGGTTTCGGCACGGCTTGCCGATCTTGACCACCGGATCGAGGCGGTCTCGAGAGGCTGGCCGGTCCGCCGTATGGCTGTTGTGGATCGTTCCATCCTGCGTCTCGCCCTTTACGAACTCCTGTACGAGCCGACACCCACCGCGGTGGTGATAGACGAGGCAGTGGAGATGGCAAAGCGGTACTCGACGAAGGGAAGCGGCGCCTTCGTCAACGGGATACTGGCCACCCTGGCGGGCCAGGTGCGGGCGGGCGATACTCGTCCCGACCGCGTTTGAGAGTACCGTGATTCCCGTTCCGAGCGGCGGTTCTAGCTCTTCCGCGAGCTGAATACGGACCGGTAGTAGACGGTAGACTTGCTTGATCGGGCCGGGCCCCCTAACCACGGCCCCCTACCTTTGTCCCAACAATCAGGGAGTGCTGGATGAGACTGCGCAAGAGGATCGTCATATGGGGGCTGGTCGCGTTCGTGGCTGCCGTTGTGGCAGCGCTCGTATGGTGGATCCTGAGACCCGAGGGTCCCGAAGCCGTCGATCTGGAGGCAGCTATCGCTCGGGTCGAGGCCGCGGACTTGCCGGTTGCCGGATCCGACGCCGCCGACGGGAACACCATGGCAGGGCTCGAGGGGTCGGTCGATGCCGCTACGTCGACGAGTGTGGGGATGGTGGATTCGGTTGTCACGTCGGCCACTGAGGGGTCGGTTGATGCCGCTACGTCGACGAGTGTGGGGATGGTGGATTCGGTTGTCACTTCGAGTACCGAGGACCCTGACGATGCACCGTCGACCGAGATCGCGACCAGCGCGGCCACGACGATGGTGGATGCCGTTGCGGAGGCTCTGATCGGGGTGTGGACCGTCGTGATATCGGAGGGGGCCGATGCCCTGTCAGCCGAGTCAGCGGTGAGCTTCGCAGGGTACCGGGTGGTGGAAGTGCTGGCAGGCGGTGTCGACGAATCCACCGTGGTCGGTCGTACGGCCGAGGTGGCCGGATCGATCGAGTTGAGCAGGGCCGCTCTGGTGGCCGCGACGGTGGAGGTCGAGATGGCGACGCTGCGGACCGACGATAGTCACCGGGACAGCCATATGCGCCAGGCTCTCAACACCAAGGAGTTTCCGCTGGCCACGTTCACGCTCACCGAGCCGGTGGAACTCCGCAGGGATCTCCGACGGCGAGAGGTTCTCAGGGTCTGTTCAGGGTGACCTCACGATCAGGGGGGTTACCAACCGCACCATGTTCGATCTAGATGTCCAACTCGTGGGGGATATCATCGTGGCCGTGGGATCGAGCGACGTGGTCTTCAGCGACTTCGGCGTGACGGCCCCGATGTCGGCCGCCGTCATCTCGGTCGAGGACCACGGCATCATGGAGTTCCAACTCTTCTTCACACGCTGACCGGCTAGCCGTTTCGGTGAGCGATGATCGTGCTAACGTCTCCGCGAGCCTTTAATCCGGTCCGGTGAGGCCGGGAAGGAGAACCCGCATGCGCCTCGTCGAAGCGCGGAGGCCGAGCCGCGTGAGCATCGGTCCCCGCCGCACTTTGCTTCCCCGCCCCCGCCGGGGCTACCACGCGCCCGGGAGCATGTCGTGCCATTGGTGATGTCCGCTGCCGACGTTAGGAGATCGGTGACACGGCTGGCCCACGAGATCATGGAAGGATCGAAGGGCGTGCTGCCCGTTCTGGTCGGGATCCATACCAGGGGTGTACCGATCGCCGGCCGCATCGCCGAAGCGGTGACGGCCTTCGGCGGCTCTTTGGTCCCCGTGGGAACTCTCGACATCGGCCTCCATCGCGACGACTTGGCCCACCGGCCCACTGCCCTCTTGGCCGGCACCCGTCTGCCCGTGGACATCACTGACCGCACGGTGGTGCTGGTCGACGATGTCCTGTACACGGGCCGCACTGTCCGGGCCGCTCTCGACGCTCTCAATGACTTCGGCCGTCCGGCTCTCGTAAGGCTGGCAGTCCTTGTTGACCGGGGCCACCGGCAGCTACCCATCCGTCCCGACTACGTGGGAAAGAACCTGCCCACGTCGCCAATCGAAAGGGTCTCGGTCCGGCTTGCCGAGGTCGACGGGGGAGAGGACGGCGTCTGGATCCACAGGGAGTCCGGGCCGTTCGCGACTGGCCGGAACGGGAATTGTCAATGAAGGGGGTCCTGAATTGAGCTTTCTTAGCACCAGGGGCATGGCGCGCCCCGACCTCGAGGAGCTTCTCGATCTGGCCGGCGAGTTCAACGAGGTTCTGGCCCGGCCCATTCCCAAGGTGCCGGCCCTCCAGGGCAAGCTGGTGGCCAACATGTTCTTCGAAAACTCGACCCGCACCCGGCTCTCCTTCGAACGCGCTACCCGAGCCCTCTCGGCGGATGTCATGAGCTTCAGCGTGGGTGCCTCCTCCGTATCGAAAGGGGAGAGCCTCAAGGACACCGCCCTTACCGTCGAAGCCCTCGGGGCAGACCTTATGGTGGTACGGCACCGGTCGACCGGTGCTCCCTGGCGGATTGCCGGCTGGGTGGGTTGCCCGGTCGTCAACGCCGGCGACGGGGCGCACCAGCATCCGACGCAGGCCCTCCTCGACGCGTTCACCCTCCGCCGGCGTTTCGGGAGCCTCGACGGTCTGCGAGTGGCGATCGTGGGTGACATCCGCCACTCACGGGTGGCCCGTTCCAATGTCTTCGCCTTCACGACGCTGGGCGCTCGCGTGATCCTGGTGGCGCCTCGGACCCTCCAGCCGGTCGCGGCAGCAGGCTGGCCGGTAGCCTCGACGGACGACCTCGACGAGGTACTAGGCGAAGTGGACGTGGTCTACCTGCTCCGGATCCAGGCCGAACGGGGTGGGCTCTCGGTGTTTCCCTCCCTGCCCGAATACGTGTCCCGCTACGGAATGACGAGTGACCGCTTCGCCCGGCTGTCCCCGGAGGCGGTGGTCCTCCATCCGGGACCCATGAACCGAGGCGTGGAGATCAGCGACTTGGTGGCGGCTCATCCCCGTGCTCTGATCCTCGACCAGGTTGCGAATGGCGTAGCCGCCCGGATGGCGGTCCTCTTCAGACTGCTAGGAGGTAAACCATGAGTGGTGTCCTGCTCAGAGGGGGCAGGGTGCTGGCCCCCGATGGTGAGATCCGGGCCGATGTGCGCTTGGTCGACGGCACCGTGGTCGACGTGTATCGCGAGCCGGATGCGAACGGTTCCGGCCGTCCCGACCCGACTCTCGACCAGGTGATCGATGTCTCCGGACTCGTGGTCGGTCCCGGCTTCGTTGATCTTCATACGCATCTGCGCGAGCCCGGCCAGGAATGGAAGGAGGACATTGCGTCCGGATCGGCCGCTGCGGCCGCAGGGGGCTTCACCGCCGTGGTGGCCATGCCCAACACCGATCCCGCCATCGACTCGGGGCATCTGGCCCGATACGTATCGGACCGTGGCAGGCAGGTGGGCCTCGTCGACGTGATCCCGGCCGGGTGCATCACCGCCCGCCAGGAAGGGACCAGGTTGGCCCACCTCGACGAGTTGCTCGACTCGGGAGTGAGGGTTTTCACCGATGACGGTCGAACGGTTGCCGACGCGGGCTTGTTGCGAAGGGCGATGGAATACCTGGAGTCCCGTGGAGGACTGATAGCCCAGCATGCCGAGGATCCGGGTCTGAGCCGCGGTGGCCACATGCACGAGGGAAGGATCTCCTCGCTGCTGGGAATGGCGGGGCTTCCCGCCCTGTCCGAGACGCTGGTCGTGGTCCGTGACCTGGCGCTGACCGAACTCACCGGAGCCTCGTACCACGTCCAGCACGTGAGCTGCGCCGGGACGGTGGAACTCATCCGCCAGGCCAGGGAACGCGGGCTGGCGGTGACCGCCGAGGTCACTCCCCATCACCTCTGGTTTGCCGACGAGCATGTGATGTCTATGCATCCGGTCTTCAAGATGTACCCGCCTCTTCGCACCCGCTCCGACATCGAGGCTCTGGTCGAAGGGCTGCGGGAAGGGGTTATCGACGCGGTTGCCACCGACCACGCACCCCACGCCGCGCACGAGAAGGACGTGCCGTTCGAGGAGGCGCCCAAGGGCGTGACCGGTCTGGAGACCGCCTTCTCCGCGGTCCGTTCGGTGCTCGATGCCGGTCCGCGCACGCTCTTCCAGCGGATGTCGGTGGCCCCGGCCCGCATCGCGGCGGCCGGACGTCACGGGCGATGGATCGAGCCCGGAATCCCGGCCAACCTGGTCGTGGTCGACTGGGACGCGCCCTGGACGCCCCAACGCTTCGCGTCCAAGTCCTCCAACTCGCCGTTCGTGGGAGTGCCGCTCACGGGACGGGTCCGCTACACGCTCCACGAGGGCCGCCTGACCCACGATGCGGGCATTGCCGACGCGGAAACGTTGGTGCGGGGTTCCGCATGAAACGGGGGATCCTGGTAACGGCCGACGGAGAGGTATTCCAAGGTAGATCGGTGGGCGCCGACGGGGGGCGGGTCGGCGAGGCTGTCTTCAACACCTCGATGACCGGCTACCAGGAGGTGCTTTCCGACCCTTCGTATGCCGGCCAGGTCGTGGTGATGACCTCGCCCCACATCGGCAACTACGGGGTGACCGCTCACGATGACCAGGCCGGATCCCCGGCAGCCCGCGGTTTGATAGTGCGTTCGATGTCGCGGCGCCACTCCAACTGGCGAGCGGAAGGGAGCCTCGCTTCCTACCTGGTAGCTCATGACATCGTCGCCCTCGCCGACCTTGACACCAGGCGCCTCACCCGCCACCTCCGCGACCGGGGCGCTATGCCGGTGGCGGTCGGCATCGGTATGGACGAGATGGAGTTGGCGGGCATGGCCGCCGCCGCGCCGCTCATGGAGGGCCAGGATCTGGCGACCGGGGTCAGCACACCGGTCGCTTACCGGGTAGACCCGCCGGGAACGCCTGTCGGCCGGGTAGTGGCCCTGGACCTGGGGATGAAGAGAGACATCGGTCGACGGTTGGCGGCACTCGGCTTGGAGGTCCATGTGCTTCCGGCGGGGTCCGGTGCCCACCGGATGCTGGACCTCGACCCGGACGGCGTTTTCCTGTCGAACGGTCCGGGCGACCCCGATGCCCTCCCCGGTCAGATCGCGGCGGTCCGCGGGGTGCTCGGGCGGGTGCCGCTGTTCGGTATATGCCTGGGGCACCAGATCCTGGGCCTGGCGTTGGGGGCCAACACTTTCAAACTTCCTTTCGGTCATCATGGCGGGAATCACCCGGTGCGGCGCCTCGACGATGGAAGGGTGGAGATCACCGCGCAGAACCACGGTTTCGCGGTGGATCTGTGGTCGCTGGCCGGCCGCGATGCTCCCATCCGGTCCGGTCTGGCGGGTCCCGAGCTTCTTCCCGAGAAGGTGGATGGGGACTTCGGCGAGGTGCGTCCCACCCATCAGAACCTGAACGACGGAACGCTTGAGGGTCTCAGGTGTCTCGACGTGCCCGCTTTCTCGGTCCAGTACCACCCGGAGGCCGCACCAGGACCGCATGATTCCCTGAACCTCTTCGCCGACTTCATGGAGATGATGGGGTTGGCATCGTGATGAGAGTCCTCCTGCGGCCGCTGAGAGTCACGGCCTGATGCCCAAGCGGACCGACATCGGCACCATCCTTCTCATCGGTTCGGGCCCGATCGTGATCGGCCAGGCATGCGAGTTCGACTACTCCGGTACGCAGGCAGCCAAGGTGCTCAGATCGGAGGGGTACCGGGTCGTGCTGGTCAACTCCAACCCGGCCACCATCATGACCGACCCCGAGTTCGCCGACGCCACCTACCTCGAACCGATCACCCCCCGGATCGTCGAGCGGATCATCGAACGGGAGGCGCCGGATGCGTTGCTTCCGACCCTGGGAGGCCAGACAGCGCTCAATGTGACGGCCGATCTTGCCCGGTCCGGAGTGCTGGACCGCTACGGGGTGGAGTTGATCGGGGCCGGTTTCGACGCGATAGAGAGGGCCGAGGACCGGGGTCTGTTCAAGAAGACGATGTCCGGGGTCGGCATCGAATCGCCCCGCTCCCACTATGCGCGGTCCATGGAGGAGGCTCTGGCCGCGGCCCGGGACATCGGTTACCCGTTAATGGTTCGGCCCTCGTACATCCTCGGAGGCGGGGGTACCGGAGTGGCCGGCAGCGAGGAGGCATTCGCCGGGATTGCCAGGCGGGGTCTCGAGGCGTCGCCGGTAGGTGAGATCCTCGTTGAAGAGTCGGTGGTCGGATGGAAGGAGTTCGAACTCGAGGTGATGGCCGACCGGATGGGGAACGCGGTGATCGTATGTTCCATCGAGAACCTCGACGCGATGGGGGTCCATACAGGGGACTCGATAACCGTGGCGCCCATCCAGACGCTCTCCGACCGTGAGTACCAGGAGATGCGCGACGAGGCGATAACCTGCCTGCGGGCCATCGGGGTCCAGACCGGCGGATCCAACGTCCAGTTCGCTGTCGACCCGGCCACCGGCCGCCGGCTGATCATCGAGATGAATCCGCGCGTGTCGAGGTCGTCGGCGCTGGCCTCCAAGGCCACCGGGTTTCCCATCGCCAAGATCGCCGCGCTGCTTGCGGTCGGTTACACCCTCTACGAGATTGCCAACGACATCACCGGGGCGACACCTGCCTGCTTCGAGCCTGTGCTCGACTACACGGTGGTGAAGGTACCGCGTTTCGACTTCGCCAAGTTCCCGTCGGCGCCGGACCGGCTCGGGACCTCGATGCGGTCGGTCGGAGAGGCCATGGCCATCGGGCGGACCTTCCCCGAAGCGCTCCAGAAGGCGTTGAGAAGCCTGGAAACCGGCCGCTCCGGGCTCAACGCCGATCCCGGGGAGCGGTCGGTCCGGCAGATGGCCGATCAAGACTTGGCCGCGTCCGTTCGGATCCCTTCGTCACGGAGGATCTTCCAGGTGGGGGAGGCCCTCCGGCGGGGCTGGGAAATCGAGGAACTGGGCCGGTGGACCGGATTCGATCCGTGGTTCCTCGATCAGATGCTGGAGATCTGCGAGGTACGGTCCGAGCTCGAGCGGGCAGGTAGACCGGATCCCGATTCGATCCGGGAGGCGAAGCGGATCGGGTTCTCCGACGCGCAGCTGTCCTACTTGTGGGGCCTTCCCGAAGCCGAGATCAGGGAGTTCCGCCGAGCCGCGGGAGTCCTTCCCACCTACAAACGGGTCGATACGTGCGCTGCCGAGTTCGAGGCCCGGACACCTTACTTTTATTCCACCTATGAGGACGAGAGCGAGGTTGAAGCTTCGGACCGACCCCGGGTGGTGATCCTCGGTTCCGGACCCAACCGTATCGGCCAGGGAATCGAGTTCGACTACTGCTGCGTCCACGCTTCGTTTTCCCTCAAGGACGCCGGATACGAGACGGTCATGGTGAACTGCAATCCGGAGACCGTCTCCACCGACTACGACACGTCGGATCGGCTCTACTTCGAGCCGTTGACCGTCGAGGATGTGCTGGAGATTTGCCACGCGGAGCAGCCGGTGGCGGTGGTGGTGCAGTTGGGCGGCCAGACGCCATTGAACCTGGCCAGGCGTTTGGAGAACCAGGGCGTACCGATCGCCGGTACCCCACCCGACCGCATCGACGAGGCAGAGGACCGGGAGCGCTTCTCCGCCGTGTGCCGGGAACTGGGAATCGCCCAGCCCCCCCACGGCACGGCCACCGATCCGTCGGAGGCCACGGCGGTGGTCGAGCGTATCGGCCTGCCGGCGCTGGTACGTCCCTCCTACGTACTGGGAGGTAGGGCCATGCGGATTGTCTACTCGAACCGGGAAGTGGGTGAATACCTGGAGGACCTCTACGGGACGGATGACTCGGGTGTGGACGTGTTCGCTGCCCCGGTCCTGATAGACCGGTTCCTGGAGGCCGCCGTGGAGGTGGATGTGGACGCCATCTACGACGGACGACAGTTGCTGGTGGGTGGGGTGATGGAACACGTGGAGGAGGCCGGGGTGCACTCGGGTGACTCGGCCTGCGTGACCCCGCCGCCCACGATCAGCGACGTGGCGCGGAAGGCGATAGTGACCGCCACCGGTGCCTTGGCGGAGGCGCTGGAGGTAAGGGGATTGATCAACATCCAGTTTGCCGTCAAGGGTGACGACGTGTTCATTCTCGAGGCCAACCCGCGCGGCTCCCGGACCGTGCCGTTCATATCGAAGGCCTCCGGGGTGCCGCTCGCCAAGCTCGCCTCCCGGGTGATGCTGGGCGCCACCATCGAGGAACTGGCCGCTCAGGGCATGCGGGTGGATCCGGGCGAGTCGCGCTTCGTTGCCGTCAAGGAAGCGGTCCTTCCTTGGGACCGGTTCCCGGAGGAGGACACCCTGCTCGGTCCCGAAATGCGCGCGACAGGAGAGGTAATGGGAATCGGCCGGGATCCCGGTATCGCCTACGCCAAGGCCATGATGGCGGCAGGCAGTGCTATCCCGATCTCGGGAACGGTGTTCCTCTCCTTCGCGGACGGGGACAAGGAGGCCGGGGCGAGAGTCGGAGCTGCTCTCCACCGTTTCAGGTTCCGCCTGCTCGCGTCGTCGGGCACCGCCGAGTTCCTGCGTAGCGACGGAGTACCCGCAGAGACGGTCAACAAGGTGGGGGAGGGCCCGAACGATACCGTCGACCGGATCGAGGCCGGGGAGATGGACATGGTCATCAATACCCCGCAGGGCCGGCGGGCACGGGGCGACGGACGGCGGATGAGGAGGGCGGCCTCGTCTCAGGGCGTCCCGATAGTTACGACGGTCGCCGGGGCCGAGGCGGTCATCCGCAGCTTGAGGGGCTCCCCAGGGGCTGTCTACGAGGTTCGGAGCCTCCAGGATTGGCACGCGTGATCGAGCGGACCGTTCATCTGGGTCCGCTCACCCTCAGGTCGCCGCTCGTGGGAGCCTCCGGAACGGTCGGATCGGCCGTTGATTTCGTCACCGTCGCGCCCCCCGAGGCGTACGGCGCCCTGGTCGCCAAGTCGGTGTCACCCGAACCCTGGAACGGCAATTCCCCACCCCGGCTGGCTCCGGCCGGGCTGGGGATGCTCAACGCCATCGGCATCCAGAATCCCGGAATCAACGCTTGGGCCGCCCGGTTCGGTCCCGGGATCCACGATGCCGGCGTACCCGTGTGGGGGTCGGCGGTCGCTCATACCCCGGAGGGTTTCGCTCGCGTTGCAGGAGGTCTCGAAGCCGCCGGTGTCCAATCCGTGGAGGTGAACCTCTCGTGCCCGAACCTCGACGGGCACGGTTTGATCGCCCTGGACCCGGCTGCTTCTGCGCGTGTGGTCGAGGCGGTGCGCAGCAATGTATCGGTACCCGTATCCGCCAAACTGTCGCCCAACGCGTCCGACATCGTCGCGGTCGCCCGGTCGGTCTGGGAAGCAGGCGCCGACTGGGTGGTCCTGACCAACACGGCGTGGGGAGCCGCGATCGACATCGAGACCTGCCGGCCCCGGCTGTCGACGACCAGCGGCGGCTACTCGGGTCCTCCCCTCAAGCCGATTGCGCTGAGGTGCGTGACCGAGGTGGCAGCGGCCTTGCCCGGGCTCCCGATCGTGGGATGTGGGGGTGTGACAAGGGGGACCGACGTCATCGAGTACCTGATGGCCGGGGCCTCCGCGGTCGCGGTAGGCACGGTCCACTTCGCCGAGCCCAGGGCCGCACGGCGTATCGATCGGGAATTGTCCCGGTGGTGCCGGAAACACGGGGTGGGCAAGGTGTCGGAGCTTGTAGGTGCTGCAGTCTCCGGACTGCCTCGGACCGTTGGTCCCGAGTCGCCGATTCCGGTCGCTTCGTAAACACAAACTATATAACGGGTTACATCCACTACAACAAGCATGTTGATATCGTACCGGAGTATCCTAGGCGCTCTACCATGAAGAGGCATTGACGTGGTGATGGACTGGACCGAGACCCTTCGGCTGCTAGTGACGGTTGCGGCCTTAGCGGTGGCTCTGACTTCCCTGGTCATGCGACGGCGGGATAGGCTGCTGGACGCGATCAAGGACTTATCCGAGCGGGTCACGCGGATTGAGGCTCGAATTGACGGGTTGGACAAGCGGGTCGAGAGCATTGAGGCATACATCAGGAGTGGACAGTCGGCCTAGCCCCGATTCTCGTGCGGGTGTTTGTACTGGGCGAACAGGGTCTGGGAGATGAGCTTCCGAAGAGGGACGACGGCCATCTCAACAGTCCCGTATCGCCCCGGTGGGACCTTCACCCGTCGGGCGAAACGCGGCCTGGTCACGATCATGTGGTTGAGATGGCATGTTGCCGTGGGTGTGTCTGGAAACATGAGGCATCAGGGCATTACGGTGTTCCTGAGGCCTCCGGGAACCGGCCAGGTGTAGATGTGATATGGCACAGATCGTGAACGAGGATCGCAACCCGGTACTGGTGGCCCTCGACCTTCCCACCGCGGAGCGGGCCTCACTCCTAGCTCGTGACCTCGCTCCTTATGTCGGGGGTTTCAAGGTAGGGCTGGAACTCCTGACCGGCCCGGGACCCCGGGTCATCGGGGTGCTGGCCCGCTTGGGGAAGCCGGTGTTCGCCGACGCCAAGCTCCACGATATTCCCAACACTGTCCGCGCCGCGGCGCGTCACCTTGGATCGGCGGGGGCCCGCTGGGTGACCGCTCACGCCTCCGGTGGCCGGGCGATGCTGGAGGCGGCAGTGGAGGGCATGGCCGAAGGGGCAGGGACTCGACCGGCCGGCATTCTTGCCATAACGGTCCTGACCAGTCTCGACAAGGAGTCTCTGGCCGAAACCGGAGTGGTCGCGACACCGGGCAGGCTCGCGGCCAAGCGGGCTCGGTTGGCCGCCGACTCAGGCTGCGAAGGGGTTATCACGTCAGTCAAGGAGTTGACCGTCGTCTCCGACATAGCACCGGGGCTACTCACGGTCGTACCCGGGATCCGCCCACCGGGTGTCTCACGTCACGACCAGGTGCGCATCGCTTCACCGTCCGAAGCTCTGTGCCGTGGCGCCGACTACCTGGTGATCGGCCGGGGAATCACCAAGGCGCAGGACCCGGTCGAAGCCTCCCGGGCCATCCTGGCGGACATGGCCGGCGTTCGCTCTGCACACGGGGCGGGCTAAAGTTCGGCGGGCTGCGCCCATCCGGGTTGCAGCCGAGCCACGATGAGGCGAGCCAGACGGACAAAGGAAAACGTATGACACCTCCGCAGTTGACCCCTGAGCAACGGGCTGAAGCCTTGAAGAAGGCTGCTCGTGCCCGCCAGAAGCGGGCTGAAGTCAAGCAGTTGCTCAAGACAGGATCGCTATCGATGACCGAGTTGCTCGAAGAGGCACAAGCGGACCCGATGGTGGCCGGTATCAAGGTCAGTGCGGTACTTGCTTCGATGCCGAGAACCGGGAAGATCAAGTCCAAGCGCCTCATGGAGAAACTCGGCATTGCGGAAAACCGGCGGATCCGAGGTCTCGGTGAGCGACAGCGCGCGGCTCTCCTCCAAGAGTTCGATTGATCCCGCGGCCGCTTCCGAACCAGCCATAGGTCGGCTGATAATCATCTCGGGGCCGTCGGGGGTGGGGAAGAACACCGTGGTGAGGCGGATGGCGGCCCGTCGATCCTTCCACTTCTCCGTGTCCGCCACCACGAGAACGGCCCGTCCGGGTGAGGCCGATGGTGTGGACTACCATTTCATCGATCACGAAGCCTTTTCGATGATGATCCGTGAGGATCGGCTTCTGGAGTGGGCGGAGTTTGCAGGCAGCCGCTACGGCACCCCGAGGGAGGAGGTTCTCGGCCCCCTCGCGAACGGGAACGATGTGGTCCTCGACATCGAGGTCACCGGCGCGATCCGCCTTATGGAGGTGTTTCCTGAGGCGACATCCATCTTCGTGATGCCGCCATCCATCGGAGAACTCGAGGCCCGGATGCGGGGTCGTAGGGATATGACCGAGGCACAGATATCGACGCGGTTGGCCCTGGCCGGGGAACAGATGAAGATCGGACCGCTCCGATTCGGCCATGTGGTGGTCAACGAGGACTTGGAGAAGACTGTCGACGCGATCATGCATATAATCGGGCCCACCGTCCCGGAACCCTCCAGTCGGCCAGGAAGCGAGCGGTCGTGATGAGACAGGCTACCCGGACGCGGATCGAGTTGCCTAGACGATAAGGATGATCCCCAACAATGATCGAACCAGCGGTCGAAGAAGTCATCGGTAAGGCCGGAGGGCGATTCAACCTCGTAGTGCTAGCCTCCCGTCGCGCCCGGCAGATCAACAACTACTACAGTCAGTTGGGTGGGGGCATCGGACACTACGTTCCTCCCCAGGTGCACTCTCTCAGCCACAAGCCACTCACCATCGCCTTGGAGGAGATCGCCGCCGAGAAGCTGACGGTTGCCCCAGAGGAAGGCTCCACCACCGGGGAGAGCGCTGAGTTGGGGCTCGATGAATACGGAGAAGTGTAACCCGGTTCTGGAGGCGCGCCGCCTGGTACTTGGTATATCGGGGGGCGTCGCAGCGTACAAGGCTGTCTACTTAGCTCGCCGCCTGATCGAGGTTGGCGCGGAAGTCAGGACGGTGATGACAACCGCAGCCCTTCGTTTCGTCGGTGAACGGAGCCTGTCGGCCGTGACCGGTCACAGGGCCGTCACGTCCCTGTTCGGAGACACCGGAGTCAGCCCCCACACGGAACTCGCCCGGTGGGCGGAGGCGATCGTGGTTGCGCCCGCCACTTCCAACGTCTTGGCCAAAGTGGCCAACGGGCTGTCGGATGATGCCCTCACTGCCACCGTCGCGGCATTCGACGGGCCGGTGGTGATGGCGCCGGCCATGCACACCGAGATGTGGCAGCAGCCGGCCTGCCGGCGAAACGTCGAGCGTCTCAGTCGTGACGGTCGGCGGCTGGTCGGTCCGGAGTCGGGCGCCCTCGCCGGAGGCGATTCGGGTATGGGGCGCATGGCCGAGCCCGAGGACATCGTGGCTGCAACAGCCTCGGTGTTCGACTCGTCGATGTCGGGTGTCACGGTGCTGGTGACCGCGGGTGGTACCAGGGAAGCGATCGACCCGGTCCGCTACGTCGGCAACCGTTCTTCCGGAAAGATGGGCCACGCCGTGGCGGTCGAGGCGGTCCGCCGGGGAGCCCGGGTGATTCTGGTCACCACCGTTGCCGGTGTGTCGATGCCGGACACCGTGGAGACGGTGCGCGTCGAGAGCGCCGCGGATATGGCGGCGGAAGTGTGGTCAAGGTCCTCGGAGATAGACGTAGCGGTCCTAGCTGCCGCGGTGGCCGACTTCCGTCCTTCCGCAGCGGCCCCGACGAAGTTGGCGAGAGCTGACGGGCCACCCCGGATCGTCCTGGAGCCGGCCCCCAACGTGCTGTCCGGGCTGGTTCAACGCGTAGCGTCCGGAGTGACCATCGTCGGATTCGCAGCAGAAACGGGAGGGTTGGACCGTGCGGTGGGGAAGGCTGCTTCATACGGTGTGGACTTCATCGTGGCCAACGATGTGACCATGCCCGGCAGCGGTTTCGGGACCGACACCAACCAGGTGTCGATCATCTCCCCGGACGGGACCCAGGAACGCTTGGCGCTGATGACCAAGCTGGAGGTTGCCCGCGTCATCATGTCCCGGATAGTTGAGCTGCGGACCCATGGCGGCTGAGGGTCGCTCGCCCTTCCATATACTGTGACGTGATGCGCTTCTTCACTAGTGAGTCGGTTACCGGGGGTCACCCCGACAAGATGGCGGACCGCATATCCGACTCGATTCTCGACGCCATCCTCGACCGGGACCCGGAAGCTCGGGTTGCCTGCGAGACGATGGTGGCCTCTTCCAAGGTGATCCTCGCCGGCGAGATCGGATACTCGTCCGGACTCGACTCCGAATCTGTCCTCTGTCGTAATGAACTCAAGGAGGTGGTGCGCGCTGCTCTCCGGGACATCGGGTACACCTATCGGGATGTCGGATTCCAAGCGGACAAAGTCCAGATCGATGTGTTGCTCAACCGCCAGAGTCCCGATATCGCCGCAGGTGTCGAGGAAGCGTACGAGGCTCGAGACGGGGCGAAGGACCCGTTGGACAAACTCGGAGCCGGCGATCAGGGTCTCATGTTCGGCTACGCCAACCGGGAAACCAATCAACTGATGCCTGCCCCTATCCAGTTGGCACATCGGTTGGCCGAGCGGTTGACCGAGGTCAGGAGGAACGGCGAACTCGAGTACCTGCGTCCGGATGGCAAGACCCAGGTGACCGTGGCGTACGACGGTCCCGAGCCCGTCCGTGTCACGCGGGTCCTGATCTCCTCCCATCACTCACCGGACGTGTCCATTCCAAAAATGAAAGAGGATCTGAGAGCCGAGGTAGTCATGCGGCTGGGTACCGACCTCATCGACACCAAGACCGAGTTGATAGTGAACCCGTCCGGCCGGTTCGTGGTGGGGGGCCCGGAAGGAGATGCCGGATTGACGGGCCGCAAGATCATCGTTGACACCTACGGCGGCTACGCCCGGCATGGGGGAGGTGCTTTCTCGGGGAAGGACCCCACCAAGGTGGACCGTTCGGCTGCCTATTTCGCTCGTTACGTAGCGAAGAATGTTGTAGCCGCCGGGTTGGCCGACAGGTGTGAACTACAGGTTGCGTACGCGATCGGGATGGCTAGGCCTTTCTCTGTGGACATCGAGACGTTCGGCACTTCGAAGATCGATCCCGTCAAGCTCAGTTCCGTGGTACGCGAGTTCTTCGACTTCCGGCCGGCGGCGATTCTGAAGGAACTGGATCTCCGGCGGCCCATCTATGCGCCGACCTCCGCCTACGGGCACTTCGGCCGACCGGGTTTCCCGTGGGAATCCACCCATCGGGCTGCTGCGCTGGCGAAAGAGGCAGGTACGAACTGACCTCAAGCACCGTCGCGTGGGTGGTTCCCGACCTTCCCGCATTCGCGATGGATGACGGCTTCGCTTACCGGGTACCTGAGATCATCGCGGGGGAGATCTCCGTGGGATCCGTGGTTCGGGTTCCGCTGGCAGGAAGGCGGATCCGGGGCTATGTGGTCGGAGTGGAGCGTTCTGCTCCGGACATCGATCCGCGTGACCTCAAGGATGTCCGCTCGGTAGCCTCGCCGATTCCCGTGTTCAGGGAATCCATGCTCCCTACGCTGCGATGGGCGGCCGATCATTACGTGGCGCCGATCGCCAAGATCCTGGCCAAGACAGGTCCTCCCAACCTTCCGAAGCTGTTGCCCCCGATCGAGCTGCCGGGTGTTCCGCCCGTGTCCGGGCCTGTCCCTGAAGTGTCGGAGAAGGCGGCAGGCGGTCACCCGGTGGGGACTGTGCAGATCCTGGCCGGAGCGGGTTGGAGCGAGTTGATCAGGGGCACGATCACCCCTCCCGTAAGTGCCGGCCGTTCGGTGCTCGTCATAGCGCCCACCGCGGTCGAAGCCGGAAGGCTTGCCGACCGGCTCGTGGGTGACCTCGGAAGCCGGGTCCTAGCAGTGGGGGAGAAGGACAACGCAGCCGTTACTGCAGCCTGGTCGCGCGCAGCCACCCAGAGCGGGGTGGTGGTAGTCGGGACTCTCAGAACGGTCTGGTGGCCGGTCAAGGACCTGTCAATGATCGTGCTGGTCGAGGAGGACCGGCCGGGGATGAAGGAGAGGCAGACACCGACGGTGGCTGCCGGTGCCCTCGCGAGGATGAGGTCGGCAACGGAGGGTCCTCATGTGGTTCTCCTCGGAAGGGTCCCGGGTGTCCACATCGTGCAGGACCGTACGCCGCTGAAGCGGGTACCGGGCCGGCTCTGGGGATCTGTCGAGATGGTGGACCGGACCGACGACCCACCGGGCGAAGGGATGTTCTCGCGGCGGGTAAAAGTCGCCATCACAGCCACGCTGCGGAGGGAGGGACGCGTATTTGTATTCACTCACCGGAGGGGCTACGCCCCGGCAGCCCGGTGCGTCGGGTGTCGCAAGTTGCGCATTTGTCCCGCCTGCGGGTCGCGTCCTGACAGCCGCCCTTTCTGTCCGCGTTGCGAGGCCGAACTGGGCCTGTGTCCCGAATGCGGCGGTTGCCGCTTCGAGCCGCTCGGAGCAGCCGTCGGCCGTGTCACCGAGGAACTCAGGAGGATGGTCGCGGACGGGGTGGGAGATGTGGGCTCGGGACGGCGGGTGATCGTGGGCACCGAGCGGGATCTCGTGGCGCTGGAGCCGGTCAACCTGACCGTGGTGGTTGACGCCGACGGACTGGTCCGTGGCACCAACTATCGAGCTACCGAAGAGGCTCTCGCTCTGCTTGCCCGGGTAGCGGCCACCGTGCGGCGCCGGGCGGGCGGCAGGACGATGGTGCAGACCGCCGATCCTTCCCATCCGGTGTACACGGCCCTGCGGCGGGGAGATCCGGTTCCGTACCTCAGCGATGAGCTCATGGCACGCCGGCGGTTCCTGTTGCCTCCATGCGGCGAGGTGATGGTGGTGGAAGTCGAAGGTGTCGAGGACCGGACGGTTCTCGACCGGGTTCTCGAGGGTTCCACGGTCTTCGGTCCCGCTCGAGCAGGGGACCGGATCCGCTGGATTGTCCAGGGTCACGACCTGCGGGAAACGAAGGAACGGTTGCGGGCGACGATCGGACGGCTGCGCGACCGGGGATGCAAGGTTCGGCTCGACGTGGATCCCCGGGAGTTCTAGGCAGCCGGAAGTCGGCCACTATCCTGCCACTCCCGTGGCCATATTTCCGATTCGTACGTTCGGCGATCCCGTTCTGCGGCTCCGTACCACCCGGGTCGAGGTGTTCGACGGGGCCTTGCGAAGGCTCGTCGAGGACATGATCGAGACGATGTACGACGCGCCGGGGGTGGGCTTGGCTGCTCCGCAGATCGGCGTGTCGAAACGGGTATGCGTCTTCGATGCAGGTGAGGGTCCCCGCGTGCTGGTGAACCCCGAAATCGTCGACGTATCCGGCATGTGGAGTTTCGACGAGGGCTGCCTGTCGGTGCCTGGCTACTACTGGACGATCGAGCGGCCGGCATTCGCCCGGGCAGTAGGCCAAGACCTGGACGGTGCTCCTGTGGAGTACGCGGGAGAGGAACTCCTGGGTAGGGTTCTCCAGCACGAGATCGATCACCTGAACGGCATGCTCCTCATTCAGCGTCTCGATCGACCGACCCGCAAGGCAGCCTTGCGGGACCTTCGTAATCCTGCTGGCGGGTCTGCCGAGTGATCCGGACCGCCTTTCTGGGTACCCCCCGGCCGGCACTCCCAACTCTCGATCTTCTCGCCGGCCTGACGGACTTACGGATGGTCGTCACCATGCCTGACCGCCCGAAGGGCCGCGGGAAGCGCCTGGTGATGCCGGAAGCAAAGGCGCGCGCCGTTGAGCTGGGGATACCTGTGTACCAACCCGCATCCCCTCGCGAACTGGATGCCCTGTTAGCGTCGGTCGAGATCGACGTGGCTGTGGTGGTCGCTTACGGAATGCTGGTGGGCGCCCGAACCCTCACTCGCCCGCCGGCCGGGATGCTCAACCTCCACTTCTCCTTACTACCCAGGTGGCGGGGAGCGGCGCCGGTGGAACGAGCCATCCTGGCCGGGGATCCGGTCACAGGGGTGACCCTGATGCAGATGGAGGCCGGGCTGGATGCCGGCGGGGTGCTGGCATCTTGGCCGACCGCCATCGGCTGGAACGAGACCGCCGGGCAACTCACCGACCGGTTGGCGCTGGGGGCGGCGGAACTCTGCGGCCAGAGGTTGGAGGAGGCGGTGGCCGGTACGATCCGTCCCGAACCCCAGGACGGTGATCTGGCCACCTATGCGAGCAAGGTCACCGGAGCGGAGGCAAGGCTCGACTTCGGGCTCTCCTCAGGGGAGTTGGAACGAACTGTGAGGGCCTTCAATCCCCGGCCAGGCGCCTACGCGTACTGGCGGGGCAAGCGTTTGAAGGTCCACACCGGCCGGGTCGCTCCGGGCGATCTCGATCCGGGAAGGCTGATGGTGGACAGATCGGGGGTCAGGGTGGGCACCGCCGACGGGTGTGTTGAGTTACTGACCGTCCAGCCCGCAGGATCGAGGCCGATGGAGGCGGGTGCCTGGTTGAGAGGGGTCAGAGGCGATCCGGGCCGGTTCGATTGAAACCCGGTGTTCGACCGCGTGTGGTCGCAGCGCGCCTGGTGGGCCGGGTGGTGAGGGGAGGGGCCTGGTCCAATGTTGTGGTCCGGGAACTCGACCTTTCCCGTGAGGACAGCGCGCTGGTCCGTTATCTCGTCTACGGGACGCTGCGTAACCTCGCCCGATTGGACCGGGCCGTCGAGCAACTGTCACACCGCCCGCTGTCCACCATCGAACCTGCTCTCCTGGACGTGCTGCGGGTGGCGTTCCAGGAGGTCCTGTTCGGACGGGCCGCCGACCATGCGGTCGCTCATACGGCCGTCGAATCGGCGAGGATCAGCGGACACCCTAGAGGGGTCGGCTTCGTGAACGCCCTGGTCAGGGCTCTTCAGAGGCAGGGGGAGCCCTCACCTCCCGCCGGGATCTCCGGCATCTTCAGCCTGGCGGACTGGATCGTGGAGGATCTGGTCTCGACCTTGGGAGAAGCCTCGGCAAGGGCATTCGCCGAAGCCGCCCACCGGGACGCGCGGGTCACGTTCCGCATGCAAGCCGGCGGAACGCCGCCCCCAGGGGCCGTACCGATCGCGGTCGAGGGTGCCTACTTCGATCCTCACGGCCGGGTTCCGGGGGGTGCGGTGGTTCAGGATCCCGCCTCCCTCGCGGTGGTCCGGGCCGTGCAGGTGGATGCGAGGGACCGGGTTCTGGAGGTCGGCGCGGCGCCCGGTGGCAAGACGATGGCCCTCCGGGATGAGGATCCGGGTCACCTGGTCGCGGTGGACATTCACCAGCGGCGTATCCGGCGCGCCCAGAGGAGGACGGCAGGGTCAGGATCCGGGGTACGCTGGGTCCGGGCGGACGGTGGCCGCCTTCCGTTCGGTGCCGCAACCTTCGACAGGGTGCTGGTGGATGCCCCGTGCACCGGCTTGGGGACCCTCCGGCGACGTCCGGAGATACGCTTCCGCGCCTCGCCGGGGGACCGGGACCGGCTGGCTGCCCTGCAGCGCCGAATGGTGGAGGAAGGCTTGCGAGTGGTCCGCCCCGGCGGGAGGGTGGTCTACGCGGTATGTACTCTCACAGCGGCCGAGACCACGGGGGTTGTTTCAGGCTTGGACGGTCGTCCCCCGGATGGACTGCCCGGACTCCGGATTCAGGACGGCTTGTTCATGGCTCCCCACCTGACCGACACCGACGGTATGTTCATATCGGTGCTCGGGCGGTAGTTCTTCGGGTGGCTACCCGACCGAGCTCCGGATTACCGCTCAGCGATCACGGTACCCTACGAGGGTGACAAGACCCGTTCGCATCGCCGCTTCGATCCTCGCTGCCGACTTCGCGCGCCTGGGCGAGGAAGTGGCAAGGGTGGAGCCTCACCTGGACCTTCTCCACGTCGATGTGATGGATGGCCACTTCGTTCCGAACCTCTCGCTCGGTATTCCAGTCATCCGGTCGTTGCGAACCGTCTCCGCTTTGCCGTTCGATTGCCACCTGATGATCGCGAACCCGGCGGACTTCGTGGAGGCTCTCCACGACGCGGGTGCCACCGGTATCACGGTGCACATGGAGGCGGTACCGGATCCCCGTGGCATTGCCCGCATCGCTCGTTCTGTCGGGTTGGGGTTCGGGCTCGTGATCAATCCGGGAACGCCCTTCGCCACGATGGATCCGTATCTCGAACTGTGCGACATGGTTCTCGTCATGTCTGTCGAGCCCGGGTTCGGAGGGCAGGGCTTCATGCCGTCCGTCCTGTCCAAGGTCGAGGCGGCCCGCGAGGCGATCGATCGCCGGGGCCTGGAGGTTGGGCTGCAGATCGACGGCGGGATCGGTCCGGGAACCATCGGGCAGGCTAGCCGTGCCGGTGCGGATGTGTTCGTGGCCGGAACGGCGATCTTCCGCCGACCGGATCCGGTCGATGCGATAGCCGACCTCAGAAGAGAGGCGTTGCTCTCGGCCGGGCCGTTGGGAGCGGACCGGTCATGAGCCGGGCCTGGTCCGATGGCGAATACCGCTGGATGAGGCGGGCAATAGAGATCGCATCCTCCCAACGCACCCACCCCAACCCGAGGGTGGGCTGCGTGATCGCAAATCAGCGCGGCGAGATCGTGGGCGAAGGTGTTCATCGCGGCGCAGGGAGCGACCACGCCGAGCGGGAGGCCCTCGAACAGGCGGGTGACTCCGCGAGGGGAGGCATCGCGGTAGTTTCTCTCGAGCCTTGCTCCCACTTCGGTCGGACCCCTCCGTGCGCTCAGGCCCTGGTGGACGCAGGGGTTACGAGGGTGGTGGCGGCCTCTCGCGATCCGGATCCGCGGGTGCGAGGAAGGGGTTTGGAGATGCTCGCAGCCGCCGGCGTAGCTACGTCTGTCGGCCTGTTGCGGCAGGAAGCCATCGACCTAGACCCTGCCTACCACCACCATCGCCGCACCGGACGGCCTTACCTCAGGGCCATCCTGCTAGGGGAGGTCGCGGATCCGGCCGTCATATCCGACTCGGAGGCGGTCGAGGAGGAAGTGGATCTGATGGTGACGGGTGACGATGCCGGGTTCGGCGACGGTGACCCGGAATCGATCTGGCGATGCTTGGCGAGGTTGGGAGAGCAGGGCTTCCTGTATCTGGGGGCCCGTGATGAACGGTTGGTGCCCCTCCTGCGCCGTGCAGGATTGGTGGACGCGGTCACCGCATACTCTCGGAGTCCGACCCTGGACCGCGAGTCGGAGTGGAGCAACGGGGTGTATCGCCGGCTCGCCAGCCGACCCGTCGGGTCCTGCTACCGGATAGACCTCGGCGTTCCCTTGCGCGGGACGGCCGGGATGGTGCGACGGGGCGCAGAGGCAACCATCCCGACCCGTCACGGCAGCTTCCGGGCTATCGGCTACGAATCGCTGGCCGACGGGCGCCAGCATGTCGCCCTGGTCAAGGGCGAGGTACAGGGAGCGTCGCGAGTGCTGGCGAGGATCCATTCCGAGTGCCTCACGGGCGATGCATTCGGAAGCCTCCGGTGCGACTGCGGCTCGCAGTTGGACGAGGCTCTCCGGCGGATCGACCGCGAGGGGCGGGGAGTGCTCGTCTACGTAAGGGGACATGAGGGGCGGGGAATCGGCCTGATGCACAAGCTCGCGGCCTACGCTCTCCAGGAGAGCGGCCGTGATACGGTCGAAGCGAACCTCGATCTCGGATTGCCCGAGGACGGCCGGGACTACGGGGCCGCGGCCGAGATCCTGACCGACCTGGGTATCGGCGGCCTCCGCCTCCTGACCAACAACCCCGCCAAGAGCAGCGGGATCGAGCAGAACGGTGTGAGGATTGTGGAGATGGTGCCCCTGATCGCCGGGGAGAACGATCACAACAGGTCCTACCTGCGGACCAAGGTGCTGAAGCTGGGCCACCTGATGGATCTGGACGAGCGAAGACAGGAGGGTGCTGACCAATGACGATAGCTCGGGCCTGCTACCCGCCGATCCAGGGATCATGCCAGCGGTTGGCATGCCGATGGTGGATTGCTCAGCACCCACCCGCCAAGTTCGGGACCGAGGTATCCCTGACTGGCTCTTGCAGCCCTGAAGTCTCCTATAATGCCACCTACAACGACGAGGAAGAGGGAGCCGGTTGCTTCCCACCCGGCCACCGGAGTGGTTCCGCCATGGACGATCCGAGGGTCTGCCGAGTGTGCCGCGGTAAGAGAAGATCCATCGTGCGCCGGTCCGTAGCAGGACCGTGCTGGTCGCGGGTCTTGATCTCGCAGCCGGGTTGCTGCGTTCCCATCCGCAAGTGGTCGACCCCCGCGCGACCAGACCGACCGAGAAGAAGGAGATCCGTATCGCCAAACTACGAGTAAATGACGAGATCCGCGCCACAGAGGTCCGGGTGGTCGCCCCCGATGGCTCCCAGGTGGGAGTGAAGAGTATCCGGGAGGCCAGGTGGTTGGCCGATCAACTCGGGTTGGACCTGGTTGAGGTCGCACCCAGGGCCATCCCCCCGGTAGCGAGACTGATGGACTACGGAAAGTACAAGTACGAGCAGTCCGTAAAGGAACGGGAGGCGCGCAAGAAGCAGTCGCGCAGTTCTGTCAAGGAGATCTCTTTCCGCGTCAAGATCGGCAATCACGACTACGAGATCAAGCGGAACCGGGCGCACCGGTTCCTGGACAAAGGTGACCGGGTCCGCGTGCGGGTGTGGCTCAGGGGTCGCGAGGCCACCCGTCCCCAGCTCGGACTGACGATCCTCAGCCGGCTCCGTGAGGATCTGGCCGAGGTGGCGAAGGTGGAACAGGATGCCAAGATCGAGGGCCGCAACATCACTATGGCGTTCGCTCCTCTGAAGAGACCGACGAGGCGCTCTGCGAACGCTGCTCCTGAGTAATCAATACTAGGGCGAGGAAGAAGACATGCCGAAGATGAAGACTCATAAGGGCGCCGCAAAGCGCTTCAAGGTAACGGGCTCCGGCCGGCTCAGGCGGCGCCAGTCGCACCGCGGTCACCTACGCCTCGCAAAGGGCAAGGACAGCTACCGGCGGCTCAAGGGCGAAGCCGACGTGACCGGTGGCGATGCGAAGCGCGCCAAGCGCCTGCTGGGCATGTAGGAAGAAGCGCGAGGGAGAACCCGAATGGCACGAGCAAAAGGCACCTCGAATGCCCGGGCGAGGCATCGTAAAGTCCTGGAAAGGGCAAAGGGCTATCGCGGCGCCAAGAGCCGCAGCTACAGGGCCGCCAACGAACAGGTAATGAAGTCGCTGCAGTATGCCTACCGGGATCGGCGGGCCCGGAAGGGCGAGTTCCGGCGGCTGTGGATCACCCGGATCAACGCGGCCGCCCGTGAGAACGGGACCACCTACTCGCGGCTGATCGCCGGCCTGAAGGCTGCGGAGTTCGAGGTGGATCGCAAGATGTTGGCCGACATAGCCGTGAACGATCCGGAGACCTTCCGCCAGATAGTGGAGATGGCGGGAGACAGCCGTTCATGAGCGCATAGCAACAGGCGTGACCAACTCCTAGGAGACAGGGTATCGATGGATCTGCAACGCCTAGCCCGGACCGTGGAGGAAGCGCTCGAACGCGTAGCAACGGCGCCCGACCTGGCCGAGTTGGATCGAACGAAGTCCGAGACCGTGGGCAGGCGCTCGCCGACAATCCAGGCCCGCCGGGGTATCGGGTCTCTCCCGCCGGAGCAGCGCAGGGCGGTGGGCAAGGCGATAAACGAGGCGCTACGTACTCTCAGGGGAGCCATACAGGAGAGACGCGCAGCCCTCAAGATCGAGGCCGAGAACGTTCTCCTGGAGCAGGATCGGGTTGATCTGACGTTGCCCTACGGTCGACCCCGACGCGGTAACCATCATCTCTTGACCACTACCATGAACGAGGTCTGCGACATCTTCCGTTCCATCGGTTACCAGGTGGCTGAGGGACCCGAACTGGAACTGGCCTGGTACAACTTCGATGCTCTCAACACACCGCCCACCCACCCGTCCCGTTTCGAATCTGACACGATGTACGTGGAGTCTCCCGGCGGTGAGGAGCGCAGCGGTCCCGACGAGTTGCTCCTCCGCACCCAGACCTCACCCATGCAGGCGCGTTTCATGGAGAAGCATCCCCCTCCGGTCTACGTGGTGGTACCCGGACGGGTATTCCGGACCGACACCTGGGATGCCACCCACTCTCCGGTCTTCCACCAGATCGAGGGTCTGGCGGTGGACTCGGACATCAGGTTCGGGGATCTCAAGGGAACGCTCGCGTACTTCGCCAAGGAGTTCTTCGGTGCACGGACCCGCACCAGGTTCATCCCGCACTTCTTCCCCTTCACCGAGCCGTCGGCAGAGATGCTGGTGTGGTTCAACGGGGAGTGGTTGGAGATGCTCGGGTGCGGGATGGTAGACCCCAACGTGTTCGAGGCGGTGGGCTACGACCCGGCTGAAGTGACCGGGTTTGCCTTCGGGATGGGGGTGGAACGCCTGGCGATGGTCAAACACTCCATTCGCGACATCCGGCACTTCTACGAGAACGATCTGCGAGTGCTCGGGCAGTACCGATGACGGATGCGCGGCGACCGAGCCGGAGGGGAGCCTCTCCCCGATGAAGGTCCCGATCGGTTGGCTGGCCGACTTTCTCGATCTTCCTACCCGGGATCCGAACGAAGTCGAGCGGGTACTGGCCTCGCTCGGTCACGAGGTTGAATCGGTCGACGACTTCAAACCCTCGTTCGAGGGCGTGATAGTCGGGCGCGTCGAGGAGGTCGGCCCTCACCCCTCCGCCGACCGGATCCGCTTCTGCCGGGTCTACGACGGCACCCTCACCCACGAGGTCGTATGCGGGGCTTGGAACTTCGAGGCCGGCGCCGTGATCGCCTATGCCCGGGTGGGATCCCGTCTGGGTGTCGACACGGCGAGACCCCTCGAGGTCGGCAGCCGGCGTGTCCGAGGTGTCGTATCGCACGGCATGATCGCCTCGGCAAGAGAACTGGGGTTGGGCGACGACCACGAGGGCATCCTGGTTCTCGACGAACTGGGCGCCGCCGGACCGGACGATGTGGGCAAATCCCTGGACGAGGTCCTCGGGTTCTCCGACGTGGTTCTCGACGTGAGCATCACCCCGAACCGGGCCGACTGTATGGGCATCAGGGGCCTGGCCCGCGAGTTGGCCGCCTACTGGCAGATCCCGCTCCGGGATGTAAGTCCACGTGCGAACGAGGGACCCAGGGACGCCGACTTCGACGTGTCCATCGAGGATGCGGAGGCGTGTCCGAGGTTCGTCGCCCACCAGATCGACGGAGTCGAGATCGGTCCCTCCCCTCTCTGGATGCAACTGCGCCTCCTGGCAATCGGGCAGCGTCCCATCTCCAACGTTGTCGATGTCTCCAACTACGTGATGTGGGAAATGGGCCACCCGATCCATACCTTCGACGCCGATGAGGTAGCCGACCGCCACATCATCATCCGGCGCGCCCGTGAGGGTGAAACGCTCGAGACCCTGGACGGCGTAGAGCGCACGCTTGAACCCGGCGACATCCTCGTGACGGATCCGTCGGGCCCGATCGCTCTGGCGGGGGTGATGGGCGGAGGCTCGACCGAGGTCTCGGACGGGACGACCAGTATCCTCGTGGAAGCTGCCAACTGGCATCCACCCTCCATCCTGTTTACCTCCCACCGGCTCGGTCTCCGTAGCGAGGCCTCCTCCCGATTCGAACGCGGCGTGGATCCCAACCTTTCCGCGCTGGCCAACGCCCGGACCGTGGAACTGATCGTCGCTACCGCCGGTGGGGTACCGAGGACCCGGGTAGTGGACGCGTACCCTGATCCGGTCGCACCGTGGGATATCCTCCTCAGCGCCGGAGACGTGAACCGGCTGCTGGGGTCCGACCCTCCCTTCGGCGAAGCCCTTTCGCTGCTTCAGAGGCTGGGATTCGGTGTGATCCGCAACGGCGGCAGCGCCTCTGTGACCGTTCCCACGTTCCGTTCCGATGTGACCCGCCCCGCCGACCTGGCGGAGGAGATTGCCCGTCTTCACGGTTACGACCGTTTCCCGGACCTGGTCCGCCACGGTCGAAGCGGGAATCTGACCCCCGTCCAGAGATCGATCCGTCGTCTCCGCGAGGTGCTGGTGGGCGCCGGTCTCACCGAGGCACAGACCTTGAGCTTCGTGGGCCAGGCCGACCTCGATGCCTTGCGCCTGCCTGACGACGATGCGCGCCGGGTGGCTTTGCGCGTGAAGAACCCCCTGCGCGAGGAGGAGGCGATACTCCGCACCACGTTACTTCCCGGTCTCGTCGCCGCGGCAGCCCGCAACGTGGCTCGGGGACTCAGGAGGAACCGCCTGTTCGAGACCGGGCGGGTATTCCATCCGGCTCCGGATCCGGACGATCCGCGCATACCTCACCAGCCCATGCGCCTCGGGATCACCCTGGTCGGGGATGGCGTCGATGTGTTCGCCGGTACGGGTCTCATAGACCTGCTGGCTCGTGCAACGGGACATAGCCTCCAGGTCGTGCAGGACCGGCTTCCCATCCTCCATCCCGGACGGGGAGCGGCCGTGTCCCTTGAAGGCTCGCCGATCGGGATCGTGGGCGAGTTGCATCCCGGGGTGGGTCGCCGGTTTGGCTTGGATAGCCGCGTGGTGGTGGTCGAGTTGGCTCTCGATCCACTCGTATCGGCTTCCGGCGAGTGGGAGTTGGAGGAAGTGTCGGCCTACCCCCCGCTGGTGTTCGATCTTGCTTTCGTAACGGCGGACGAGACGCCGGCGGCTCGCCTTCTCGAGACGGTTGAGGCCGGCGCGGGCCGGCACCTTGAGAGGCTGGAGTTGTTCGACGAATTCCGCGGGGGAACGATCCCGCCAGGTCACCGCAGTCTGGCGGTGCGGGTGACCCTGCGAGCCATGGACCACACACTCTCCGACGAGGAGGCGCGCCCGATCCTGAGACGCATCGTGGCCGCGGTTGCGGACAGCATCGGTGGGGTTCTGAGGGGAAGCACGTGATCGATTTCATCGGGATACTGGATACACGCGCTGATACCCTCGCCCGCCTGGTGGACTCGGCGTCACGTATCAAGCAGGACCGGGGTCTGCATCGGTCAGCCCTGACCGGGATGCGGATCGGGCTCTTCTTCGAGAAACCGTCGACGAGGACCCGGGTCTCCAGCGAGATCGCCTCGGTCGAGATGGGTGCCTATCCGGTGGTCCTGGGTCAGCACGAGGTGGGGCTGGGGACGCGGGAGGCGGTACGCGACGTGGCGCGGGTCCTGGACCGGTACCTGGATCTCCTGGCTCTGCGGGTGTTCAACCACTCGGTCCTGGTCGAGATCGCCCGGTACGCCGAGGCGCCGGTCGTGAACCTCCTGTCCGATGTCGAGCATCCTTGCCAGGCAGTGGCCGATCTCCAGACCATCGCCGAGCACCGTCCGCTCGACGAAGTGGTGGTGGCATACGTGGGAGACGGCAACAACGTGTGTCACAGCCTCATGGCTGGGGTGACCCTGCTCGGGGGAGACATGCGGGTGGTGTGCCCTCCCGGTTTCGAGCCCAGCGCACGGTTCGTCGAAAGCGGGGGCGACGGTTTGACCGTCTCATCCGATCCGCGAGCCGTGGAGGGCGCCGACGTGGTCTACACCGATGTCTGGGCCTCCATGGGCCAGGAATCCGAAGCGCGGGCTCGGGCAGAGGCCTTCGCCGCCTACCGGGTGGATGGGGCGATGTTCGGGTTGGCCCGACCCGACGCCATATTCCTCCACTGCCTGCCCGCCCACCGAGGGGATGAGGTTACGGACGAGGTGATCGAGCATCCCGGGTCCCGGGTCTTCGACCAGGCCGAGAACCGCCTCCACGCCATGAAGGCAATCCTCCTCGAACTGCTGGGGTGAGGATTCCAGACCTCTCGGGTCCCGTCGAGTTAGTGGCCCGATCCATCCTCGGTCACCGGCTGGTGACCGAGTTCGGAGACCGCACGGCGGTCGTGATAGAGGAAGTCGAGGCCTAAGGGGGCATGGATGACCCCGCTTCACACGCCTATCGCGGGCCCACATCGCGCAACGGCTCGATGTTCGGCGCCGCAGGGACGCTGTACGTATACCGGTCCTACGGGATTCACTGGTGTGCCAATGTGGCCACGGGGCGGTCCGGCAAGGGCCAAGCCGTGCTGATCAGGGGAGGAACGGTTCTAGAAGGCCTACAAGCTGTAGTGCGCCGCCGGGGCCGTACCGACCATCTGGCCGATGGTCCGGGGAAGCTCGCGCAGGCCCTTGGCATCACGGGAGACCATGACGGGACATCGGTGTTCGATGGGCCGGTGCGGCTGGAGCCGGGGACCGCACCGGACTTGTCTTCGATCCGCGCCACTCCCAGGATCGGCATTACGCGCGAAGTTGACCGCCCGTGGCGGTTCGTGTTCCGTGGTCCGTGATCGGTGCCGGTCATCGGTCGTCGGTCGTAGCGGGACGACCTCGCTCTGACACCAGCCCCCGACTCTTCATGTTTCCGGACACACCCTCGGCCGTAGGCCACATCAAGCACGTTTACCGGGCCGGCTCAACCCGACGGGTGAAGGTTGAAGCGAGCCGAGACGGGACTATCGAGTGGGTCGTAATCCCAGTTCAGAGCAGTGATCCGTGGACAGGGCATACACCCGACATCCCGCTCGCCGGTACAAACCCCCGCATGAAAAGTCGGGGCTAATCTTTGCGTCATGGCGGCCAGGCAACACAAGAGTCCGGAACAGCAGGCGGAGGAACTACTGCACGACGTTGATACGTCTCTTCCGGAGGGCGAGCTAGCCGAGCGTCTGCGGGAGTGTGAGCGGGAGGGTCGTCAGCTCCGGGTCAAGCTCGGTCTTGATCCGACGGCCAATGTAGTGACGCTCGGCTGGGCGGTCGTTCTGTGGAAGCTACGCCAGTTCCAGGACCTCGGCCACAAGGCAGTCCTCATCCTCGGGACCTTCACTGCGCAGGTCGGCGACCCGAGTGGGCAATCCGAGACAAGAAAGCGTCTCACTGCAACACAGGTCGAGATGTTCGCCGACTCGGTGAAGAGGCACTTCGGGGAGATCTTGTCTACTGACGAGGACAAGCTGGAGATCCGTCCCAACTCCGAGTGGCTGGCCTCCCTCGACATGCGCGAAGTACTGGAACTCACCGCGTCGACCACGCTGGCCCAGATGCTGGAACGGGATGACTTCGCCAAGCGTTTCGCCGGCAGAAGACCCATCTCCATGACGGAGTTCATGTATCCGCTGCTCCAAGGATATGACTCGGTAGCGGTTGAAGCTGACATCGAACTGGGGGGCAGTGACCAACTCTTCAACCTGATGATGGGTCGCCAGGTGCAGCAGCGTTACGGTCAGACGCCCCAGATGGTGATGACCATGCCCCTCCTCGTGGGAACCGACGGCAAGAAGAAGATGTCGCAGTCTCTGGGCAACTACATCAGCATCTCGGAGCCCTACGGCGACATGTTCGGCAAGACGATGAAAATCCCGGACACTGCGATGCCCCAGTGGTTCAGACTCGCTTCCGGTCTTCCGAAGGAAGAGGTTGATCGGGTCTTGGCCGGTCTAGCGGAGGGCACCCTCCATCCTGGTGAGGAGAAGCGGCGCCTGGCGCGCGCGGTGGTCGATCGTTACCAGAAGGGTTACGGCGAGGTCGCCGAGCAAGCCTTCAACCGCCAGTTCGTACTACGGCAGGTCCCGCACGACATACCGACGTTGCCCCCTCCCCCTGGCGGGTCCGGGGAGACTGTGTACCTCCCCGCGTTGCTTGCCGCCTGGGGCTTGGTGGCGTCGAACAGTGAAGGTAGGCGGATGTTGGCTCAGGGGGCGGTTCGTATCGATGGCGAGAAGGTGACGGAGCAGCGGGTATCGAGACTTCGTCTGATTCCTGACGATGCCGACCGAGTGGTATCGGTGGGCAAGCGGCGCTTCGTCCGGTTGGGCTACAGCTAGCTCTCAGCACCCCAGTGCGTAGCCGACTGCCCGGCAATCCGCCCGCATCGTGAGGGCATCCACCATCCCGATGGGACCGTGAGCGACGACTGCCTGACGGTGTGGAGGCCATCGCAATGCTCGCACCGATGACCTAGGAGGGTGCTGAGCAATCCACCAGCGGCCTGCCAACCGCCGGGATAATCCCTGGATCGGCGGGCGGCAGGCCCGAGCAATCGTCATTGTTCAGCACCCTCCTCGGGACGGGTGAGGATCAGAACCGGGCGGGCCTTGCCGCCGACCTGTCCAGATGTCGCCACGGGTCACCCGTCTCCCCAAGCCTCGGCTTCATCCCAGAAGAGGTCCGCGCGTTCGGGCATGCGCGGTATGAGTCCCGGTCGGAGCGGATCTGAGCGGTGCCTACCGCTCTTCTCACGCCCTCCCGTGCAGCCGCGGAGACGTTGATGTTCAGTTTACGAGGCGTCTATCGATGGTGAACGTGGTTCTGGTGGTGCCGGCCATACTCGCAGACTATCGCTTTGTGATGGCAGCGGGACTGGGTCCGGTTTCAGAGCGCGAAGAATACGCCGACCTCTACGGACCTCTACGGATTTGAGGTCGGCAGGACCTGCTATAGTTAGGCGGCTGGCTGTTCTACATGTTGATCGCTGGTGGCGGGTTCGCACCCACACCTGATCCGATCCTCTAGTTGGACAGCTGGACCGCAGAGCCTGCGGATAGGGGCTCCTTGACAACTGAACAGCGTGTCAAAAGCCGAATGTCCATTCCTGGCTGCCGCCGGCGCCGAAGCGCTATCGGTCAGTCAGAGGATGTACTCCCGGTCGTCGGATACCAATACGGCGACCAGGGATCGAACCAGAGGATACGGCGGAGGGCCGGACGTCTGAGACGCCCGGTGCCGTCGATCCGCAAACACTGACAGGATTCAGTCCGGCGTGCGGCAGGCCTGCAAGGGCTTGGTTTCGCATTCCGGCCGAAGAACTGACGTTGGAGAGTTTGATCCTGGCTCAGGACGAACGCTGGCGGCGCGCCTAATGCATGCAAGTCGAGCGACGCATTCCTTAGCCCGTAAGGGCGGGTTTGACGGAGCGGCGAACGGGTGCGTAACACGTGACCAATCTGCCCCGAAGAACGGGATAGCCCGGGGAAACCCGGATTAATACCGGATAATCTCACCACATCGCATGTTGTAGTGAGCAAAGGTTCAGGCGCTTCGGGATGAGGTCGCGGCCTATCAGCTTGTTGGTGAGGTAACGGCTCACCAAGGCGACGACGGGTAGCTGGTCTGAGAGGACGATCAGCCACATTGGAACTGAGATACGGTCCAGACTCCTACGGGAGGCAGCAGCAGGGAATCTTGCGCAATGGGCGAAAGCCTGACGCAGCGACGCCGCGTGGGGGATGAAGGCCTTAGGGTTGTAAACCCCTTTCACGAGGGAAGAAAATGACGGTACCTTGAGAAGAAGCCCCGGCCAACTACGTGCCAGCAGCCGCGGTAATACGTAGGGGGCGAGCGTTGTCCGGAATTATTGGGC
>JAPOQZ010000051.1 GCA_026710435.1 bacterium
CGTAACGGCCCTGGCCAATCGTCAGACCAGATATGTAACGGGCAACAGCCGCCGACAGACTCACGGACAGAAGCCTAAGAGCTTGGTCCAATAATCGCGACCTTTAGCCACATAGCAGCGGCCAGACCGAACAACGCCGCCCACCACGACCACAACCACCCGACCAACAACGCAACCACGACCACGACCAGGACGAACAGACAGCGGACGCCACAACCTTCTTCTTCCTCTCCGGCAAAAGGATACGTCGGAACGACTATCAGCACGAACACGATTAACGCTGCACCAACGACCGGCGCCAACTCGCCTAGCAATTCCACGATTGAACCCTAGGGGAACTATGTGTGGCGGCGAGCCTCCCTACCCCGCTGTCGAGCGCCCCGGCGGGTCTCGGCGGTGCCATCGGCGGGGTTTGGGCGGTTACCAGCCGAGTTTGAGCCGGATCGGTTCGGGTAGGTCTGGCGGTTGTGCGGGTTCGGCCAGCAGGTATAGGCATCCGTTGTGAGCAATGGCGGCGGGTCCGGCCACGTACTCTACGGGTGGGGTTGTTGGTACGCCTATTCGTATAGGTGTCTCTTCGCCGTGGTCTTGGGCGACTTGCTGTAGGGCTTCGATTAGTGCCCCGACCTGTAGGTGTTCGCCGTCCATCATGTAATCGGTGTGAGCCACGTTGTCCCCTTCGTCTAGCCAGGCGGATCAAGCAGAATAGCCGGTGCGGTCGGGCCGCGTGGGCCGCGGTCCTATTTTGGTGCATCGTCTAGGCCCCGTTGGTGGGCGAGTTCTAGGGCGTCTAGGCCCTTGGCGGTAACTTCGTAGGACTATCCGCGGCCGCGGGCTTGCTTGGTGATTAGTGGCTCTTCGGAAATGAGGGGGGAGCCGGGGATATGCTAGGGCGAGTCGGAATCCACCAGAAGTGAGGAGGGGTCCTCCATAATCGGCTGTTGAGAAAAGACATCCGAGGCAGGAGGACCCCTGTGGAAACTGATCCTACGCGCATGTGCGAGAAGCTGGTAGGTCTAGGCGACGTCGACCTGGTCGGGATCAACGACTCCGGGGAGGGCACACCGCTTCGTGTTGTGATCCGTTCGCGGAAGCCCCGCCCGGCCTGTGTGGCTTGTTTGGGACGGGTGTGGTCGAAGGGGTATCGGACAGCCGTGTTGGTTGATCTGCCGGCGTTCGGTCGTGCGGTGCGTCTGGGGTGGCGGAAACGCCGCTGGACGTGTCCAAACCCCGACTGTGCGCAGAAGTCGTTCGTCGAGCAAGACCCCACGATCGGTCCGCCAAGGGCGTTGCTGACATCCCGAGCAGCAAGATGGGCGACCATCCAGGTCGGGCGGCGGGGCCGTCCCGTCGAAGAAGTCGCCGAAGAGCCGGGCTGTGATTGGCATACGGTCAACGACGAGGTCCGCCGCTGGGGTGAAGCACTCCTGGAAGCCGACGGCGACCGGGTAGGCAAGGTCGAGGCCGTCGGAGTGGACGAAACGCTGTTCTGGCGGCGCGGCCAGTTCCGCAACAAGCAGTGGTGCACCTCTGTCGTAGACGTGGGCAACCGCCAGCCGGTTCGACATAGTCCCAGGTAAAACAGCTAGTAGTGCCGAAGCCTGGTTCCGATCACAGTCCCACGACTGGCTTGGGGGGATCCGCTGGGCGGTCCTGGACATGTCAGGTCCCTATCGCACCGCCTACGACCGGGTACTGCCCAACGCGCTGCAAGTCGCAGATCCTTTCCATGTGATCCGCCTCGCCAAATCAGCGACTCGACGAAGTACGCAGACGGGTCCAGAACGAAACCCTCGGGCACAGGGGCCGCAAAGCTGACCCGCTGTATCGGATACGACGGCTCCTGACATCCGCTTCCGAACGTATCAGCGACCGGGGCCGGACACGGCTGCGTGGCCTCCTCGACGCCGGTGACCCCCACGGGGAGGTGCGCACAGCCTGGCACGCGAAGGAAACCGTGCGGGGTATCTACGAGATCGACCGGCCCGCCGTCGCTCTCCGATACACCCTCCAGCTCGCCGACGACCTCCAAGACGAATCCTGCCCGCCGGAGGTCAACAAACTGGGTCGCACCATCGCCCGCTGGTGTTCCCCGATCACCAACTGGCACCTCTCGAAGGTGACCAACGGACCCACCGAAGCTCTCAACAACCTGATCAAACGCGTCAAACG
>JAPOQZ010000126.1 GCA_026710435.1 bacterium
GGCCTACCCCTAGACGGCTGCTGCCCACCAGGAGACCGCTTACCCCGAGACGGCTGCTGCCCACCAGGAGACGGCCTACCCCGAGACGGCTGCTGCCCACCAGGAGACGGCCTACCCCGAGACGGCTGCTGCCCACCAGGAGACGGCCTACGCCGGGGTGGTTGCTTCTTGGCGGGGCCTCCGGGACCATCCGGGCGGCTGGTGTCGGCCCGGGCCGTGTCGTACGCGGACTTCGCCTCCCGTGCGGTGATCTTCTTGCCGCCACCGGCCTCGATGATGCGCTTACCTCCGCCGGCTTCGATGACCCGGCGCGATCGCCGGCCTCCGGCCCGCTGCTCGGCGCGGCTCTTCGCCGGTGTCACCCTCCGCCCCGCAGGTCGGCCGGCCGCCAGGGCGGCCTCGGCGGCGATCTTCTCGCGGGTGGTCTTGAGGGACGTGACCACATCACCCTTGTAGACCCACACCTTGACCCCGATGGACCCGACCGTGGTGGCCGCGGTGGCCGTCCCGTAGTCGATGTCGGCGCGGAGGGTGTGGAGCGGCACGCGACCCTCGCGGTACCACTCGCGCCGGCTCATATCGGCCCCGCCGAGGCGGCCTGCACACTCCACCCGCACCCCTTCGGCACCGGCCTTGAGAGCCGTCTGTACGGTGCGGCGCATGGCGCGCCGGAACGCGACCCGGTTCTCGACCTGATCGGCGACGCCCCGTGCCAGCAGCTGCGCGTCGGTTTCGGGATCCTTCACTTCCATGATGTTGAGCTTGACGCGCCGGCCGGTCAGCTTCTCGATGCCGGAACGGATCCGTTCGGCCTCGCTGCCCTTGCGCCCGATGACCGCGCCCGGGCGAGCGGTGTGCACGTCCACCTGGAGCCGTTCCCTCGTACGTTCGATGTCCACGCGGGACACCGCCCCACGTTTCAGCTCGCGGCGGAGGTAGTCGCGTATGCGGAAGTCCTCGTTGACGAGGGCCGTGTACTCCTTGTCGGAATACCAGCGCGACTTCCAATCGGTGACGATCCCGAGACGGAACCCGTACGGATGTGTCTTCTGGCCCATCAGTCTGTCCCTTCCCGGCCGTCGGAAATCACGATTGTTATGTGGCAGGTGCGCTTCCGGATGCGCGTGGCCCGGCCTCTGGCCCGAGGCCGGAACCGCTTGAGGGTCGGCCCCTCGTTGGCGTACGCCTCGATCACAGTGACTTCGCCTGCCAGCTCCTCCAGATCCTCGCCCAGCTCGAACTTGGAGTTCATGTTCGCCACTGCCGAGTGGAGGCACTTGAGGATCGGCTCGGCCGCGCGCCGGTTCGAGAAGCGGAGGGTTACCGTGGCGTCGGCCGCCGTCAGCCCCCTGACCTGGTCGAGGACCACCCGCACCTTGTAGGGCGACTGGCGGACGTAACGGGCGTGGGCTGTAGATCTCACAGCGCTTCCTTCATCGGTGCACCGCCCGTTCCCGGATCCTCTTCGATCCGGCATGGCCCCGGAACGTCCGGGTCGGGGCGAACTCGCCCAGCTTGTGGTCCACCATCTGCTCGGTGATGTATACCGGTACATGCCTGCGGCCGTCGTGGACCGCGATGGTGAGGCCCACCATCTCTGGGATGATGGTGCTCCGCCGACTCCAGGTCCGGATCATCCTCTTGTCACCGGTCCGGTTGTAGGCGTCCACCTTCTTCATGAGGTGCTCGTCCACGAAAGGACCCTTCTTGCGGCTGCGTGCCATGGTCTACCTCCGGCCCTTCTTGGTGCGACGGCGCACGATGTCACGGTTGCTCGCCTTGTTGCGCTTGCGGGTGGCCCCCTCGGACTTACCCCAGGGGGACACGGGGTGCCGGCCACCCGAGGAACGTCCTTCGCCTCCTCCTAGCGGGTGGTCGACCGGGTTCATCGCCACACCTCGGGTCTGCGGCCGCACGCCCTTCCAGCGGTTACGACCGGCCTTGCCGAGCTTGACGAGTTCCGCCTCCCGGTTCCCGACCTGCCCGACGGTGGCTCGGCAATCGAGCGACACGTACCGCACCTCCCCCGACGGGAGGCGGAGGAGCGCCCGGTTGCCCTCCTTGGACATGAGCTGCACGCCGGCCCCGGCCGCCCGTGCCATCTTCGCCCCGCCGCCGGGGCGCAACTCGATAGCGTGCACCACCGTCCCCGCGGGGATGTTGCGCAGCGGCAGCGCGTTTCCGGGACTGATGTCCGCGTTCGGACCCGACTCCAGCTGATCGCCTACCGAGACGCCCACCGGATGCAGGATGTAGCGTTTCTCGCCGTCGACGTACGACAGCAGGGCCAACCGGGCGTTACGGTTGGGGTCGTATTCCACGGCGGCCACACGGGCCGGCACGCCGTCCTTGTTGCGGCGGAAGTCGACGATGCGGTAGCGCCGCTTGTGGCCACCTCCCCGGTGGCGCGACGTGATGCGACCGTGGGCGTTGCGACCGGAGGAGCGCTTCTGCTTGGCGAGGAGGGACTTCTCCGGCTTGGACTTGGTGATGGTCGCGAAGTCCGAGACGGTCTGGAACCTTCTCCCCGGCGATGTGGGTTTTCTCTTCCTTACAGCCACTTCAGACTCCCTGCCTCATACTCCGAATATCTGGACGGTGTGGCCCGCGGGTAGGGTCACCATGGCCCTCTTGGTATCCGCTCGCCGACCGACCACCTGCCGGGTTCTCTTGCGCTTGCCCCGCCGGTTGAGCGTGTTGACCTTCAGGACCGGCACGTCGAAGAGCGCCTCGACCGCCGCCCTGATCTCCTCCTTGCGGGCACGCCCGTCAACGATGAAGGTGTAGGTGTTGGTCCTCTCGATGAGGTCGTACGACTTCTCGGAGATGACGGGTACCAGGACCACGTCTCGAGGATCCTTCATGCTCCACCTCCACCGAGCCCGCGCTCTCCGGGGACCTCGTCAACCATTACGAAGTCGTCTTCGGACACGTCGAAGGGTCCGGGCACGGTCTCCACGGGCAGCCCGGTGGTCTCCTCGAGGGCCGAGCGGGAGAACACGATGGTGTCCGACCAGAGAACGTCGTACGTATTGAGGTGCCCGGGATTGGCCAGAACCACTCCGGGTAGGTTCCTGAACGAGCGGGCCGCGTTCACCTCCGACCTGGCGAGCACGACCAGAGCCTTGCCGTCGGCGCCGATCGCCTTGAGCAGATCGTGGGCCCGCTTGGTCTTGGGCGCCCCCCAGTCGAAGTCGCTCACCACCTTGATCGCCCCCTCCGACGCGCGGGCGGAGAGAGCACTCCGCAGGGCGAGCGCCCGCATCTTCTTGGGCGTGCGCTGCGTGTAGTTCCTAGGAGCGGGACCGTGGGCTACGCCACCTCCTACCCAGATCGGGGAGCGAATCGAGCCATGGCGGGCCCGGCCCAGACCCTTCTGGCGCCAGGGCTTGCGACCGCCGCCCCTGACCTCGGCACGGGTCTTGGTCTTGGCCGTACCGGATCGCATCGCGGCCAACTGCGCCACCACCACCTGATGCATGACGTCCCGGTTCGGTTCGATTCCGAACAGGTCGGGCTCGAGCGAGACCTCGCTGCGGGAGCCGCCGAAGGCGTCGTAGATCGGTGCGACGTGATCAGCCATTCGATCCACCAGCCTTCACCGCCTCGCGAACGAAGACCAGACCGCCCCTGGGTCCGGGCACTGCGCCCTGCACTACGAGCAGGTTGCGCTGCTCGTCGACGCCGACCACCAGCAAATTGAGAATGGTGGTCCGCTCGCCCCCCATCCTGCCGGGAAGCTTGGTGCCCCGGAAGACGCGGGAGGGCGTGGCGCAGGCGCCGATGGCGCCGGGAGAACGATGGACCTTGTGGGTACCGTGGCTAGCGCCCTGACCCCGGAAGTTGTGACGTTTCATGACCCCCTGGAAGCCCTTGCCCTTGGAGACACCGGTGATGTCGGCCTTGCCGCCCGCCTCGAACATGTCCCCGACCAGCAGTTCCTGGCCCAGTTCGAACCCGTTGATGTCGTCGACGCGGACCTCCACCGTGTGGCGGGCGGGCTCCACCCCTGCCTTGGCGAAGTGTCCGGCCGCGGGTTTGTTCACCTTCCGGGGTGGGATGTCTCCGTAGGCGATCTGCACGGCGGTGTAGCCGTCGTTCTCCATGGTTCTGATCTGGGTGACATGGCAGGGCCCGGCCTTGATGACCGTCACGGGGATCGCTCGAGCTGTATCGTCGAAGATCCGGGTCATCCCCACCTTCTCGCCCAGCAGGGCCACCATGCTCATGTCTCTATCTCCACTTCCACCCCTGCCGGCAGGTCAAGCCGCATCAGCGACTCGATCGTGTTGTGGGTCGGGCGAAGGATGTCGATGAGCCGCTTGTGGATACGCATCTCGAAGTGTTCTCGCGAGTCCTTGTCGACGTGCGGAGAACGGATGACGCAGTACCGGTGGACCCTGGTGGGAAGCGGAACCGGACCGTGCACTATCGCCTGGGTACGGATCACCGTCTCGGCGATTTTGCGCGCCGACTCATCCACCACTTGGTGATCGTAGGCCTTCAATTTGATCCGTATCCTCTGTTCTTTCATAACTCTTCCCGCCGATATCTCCGAGGGCTTCTTTCTTGGTTAACCGTCCGGTTACTTTGTGATTTTGGTGACCGTACCAGCCCCCACCGTCCGGCCACCCTCACGAATAGCAAACCGCAACCCCTCATCCATCGCTATCGGCGACCCCAACTCCACCGACATACGCGTATTATCCCCCGGCATCACCATCTCAACC
>JAPOQZ010000049.1 GCA_026710435.1 bacterium
CGGTAACAGCCACCGTCGCCGCGCCGATCGAACCGTTCGAGCGAGTAACCGAAGCCGCCACCCCGGCCACCGCGTAGTCGGTATGACCACCCCGGCGACCCAGCTTGTCATAGGCCGAACCGGTGCCGGCGCCGGCCTTCGGGATCCTGATCTCGGTAAGGATCTCGTTCGGCTCCAGCGCGGACATCAACGTGTCGACGAAGAAGTCAGCCGCCGCGATCTCCCGCGTGCCGCCCGACGAGGCCGCCACCATCGTGGCGCCCAACGCCAGGGCCGCCACCGGCTGATCAGCCGCCACATCGGCATGCACCATCGACCCGCAACAGGTACCCCGGTTACGGACCTGGCGATCACCCGTCCAAGCCGCCGCCGTAGCGAGAGCCGCGCCATGCGCTTGGACAAGCCCGCTCGCAGCCACCTCGCCATGGGTGACCAAAGCCCCGACCGAGATGGAATCACCGTTGTCGGTGATGTCACCAAGGCCGCCTATACGACCGATGTCCACCACCATCTCGGGCGACAGCAGCCGCAGCTTCATCATCGGCAGCAGGCTCATGCCACCGGCCAGCACCTTGGCACCCGGATTGGCATCGAGAGCAGCCAGCGCCTCATCCAAACTGGAGGGCGCTACATAATCAAACTTGCGTGGATACATGGGCTCCTCCTCCTTACGCCTTGGCGTCCTGGATAGCCTGCCAAACCCGGCGAGGCCGCAACGGCATGTCGATGTGGGTCACCCCCAACGACTCCAACGCATCGACCACCGCGTTGACCACCGTCTGCGCGGCGCCGATGGTGCCCGCCTCTCCGATGCCCTTGACCCCGAGCGGGTTGATGTCGGTCGGAGTGACCGTCCGCCCCAGCTCGAATGACGGGAGATCGGCCGCAGTGGGCAGGATGTAGTCGACGAGCGATCCCGCAAGCAGGTTTCCGTCCATGTCGTACACCGCGTCCTCGAACATTGCCTGGCCGACCCCTTGGGCAATCCCTCCGTGGATCTGGCCGTCCACGATCATCGGGCTGATCACGTTGCCGCAGTCATCCATCCCGATGTAGCGGAGCAGCGTCACGTCGCCGGTGTCGGTATCCACCTCCACGATGGCGATGTGAGTTCCGAACGGCCATGTGGCGTTTCCCGGGCTGAAGATGGCATGGGCCTCCAGACCACCCTCCATTCCTTCGGGGAGCAGGTGCGGTTGGTAGGCGGCCTTGGCGATCTCCTCCCAACTCACCGAACTGTCCGTTCCCACCACCTGGGCTCCGCCGTCAGCGAACTCGAGGTCCTCCTCCGACGCTTCGAGCAGGTGGGCAGCGATCTTGGCAGCCTTCGACTGGACCTTCTGGGTGGCCTCGTAGCAGGCCGACCCGTCGACCGCTGCCGAGCGGGAGCCGAAGGTTCCGATGCTCGGGGGTGCCTCCTCGGTGTCGCCGTGGATCACCCTGATCCGATCGACGTCCATGCCCAGACCGTCACCGACGATCTGAGCCCAAGTCGTCTGGTGGCCCTGACCCGACGGACCGGTCCCGATCGACACCGTCGCAGAACCGTCCGGATGGACCCTTACCAGACCCGACCCGTTGAAGGCCGAAGGCATCTGGTACTCGGCCCACGAGAACCCCAGGTCGACCAAGGGTGCCGGTCCGAAACCGCATACCTCGACGTAGGTGGCAATGCCCACCCCGACGTGGCGGCCTTCCGCTCGGGCTGCGTCCCGTTCGGCAAGAAGGTCGGACCAGCCGGCCGATTCGAGCGCGGCATCGAGGTTGGTCTCGTAGTCCCCGGTGTCCATGGCGAAACCCATGGGTGACACCGCGGCGG
The DNA here is from genome assembly GCA_026710435.1 of bacterium. Classification (GTDB taxonomy): domain Bacteria; phylum Actinomycetota; class Acidimicrobiia; order Spongiisociales; family Spongiisociaceae; genus JAPPFW01. The sequence goes on from JAPOQZ010000049.1 coordinate 1,820, forward strand.
GGAAGGCGGAAGCCGAAATGTAGTTCTTCCTGCGTACCTCGGCCGGGTCCATCCCGATCTTCCTCGAGTACATATCAACGATGCGCTCGAGGTAGTAAGCCGCTTCCGGACGGCCGGCTCCCCGGTAGGCGTCGGTGGTCATGGTGTGGGTCGTCACACAGTCCATCTTCCAATAGGTGGGGAAGGAGTACTGGCCCGACCCGACGAACACCCCCAGGAAGGGGATCGCTACGGTGAAGTTCTGCGAATAGGCCCCCATGTCGGCGATACCCTCGAGCTCGAACCCGAGGATCTCGCCGTCCGTGGTCCCGGTCACGGTGGCGGTTGCAACCCAGCCCCGTCCCTGGATGGTCGAGTTTGCCGCCTCTCGCCGGGTCTCGGTCCACTTGACGGGCCGGCCCAATTGCTTGGATGCAAAGGCGACCAGCACCTCGTCGTTGTAGACGTTGAGCTTGCAGCCGAAGCCGCCCCCGACCTCCATGGCCTTGACGGTTACCTGGTTGAGCGCCATCCCGAAGTACTTGCCGACCGCGCCGGCCAGCGCGGAAGGGATCTGGGTGGACGAGTAGATGTCGAACCTTCCGTACCCGATCTGGTAATCGGCCATGACCGATCGGGGTTCGATGGGAACGGGGATCAGACGCTGGTTGGTCATCTCCTGGGAGACGACCACCACATCGTCCCTGGACTTCTGGGCATCGATCCCGGACTTGACCTCCGCCAAGCCATCAGCGTCGGCACCGAACGGGCCCGTCCAGGAAACCAGGAGGTTCGACTCGAGATCCTCGTGGACGCTCATCTCGTCGCTGAGCGAGTGCTTGAGGTCCACCACCACCGGTAGGGCTTCGTAGTCGACCTCGACCGCATCGGCAGCGTCCCGGGCGAGATAGGGATCTTCCGCAACCACCATCGCAACCGCCTCACCGACATGCTTGATGGTGCCGTTGTTCAGCAGCGGCCGCAGGGCTCCCACCGGCGCCTGGGCTACGAGCGGACCGAGGTGTTCGACGTCAGCCGCGGTGTAGACGGCCACCACCCCGTCCATCGTCGCGGCCTCAGACGTGTCCACAGAGAGGACTCTGGCATGGGCGAAGGGGCTCCGCACGAAAGCCACGTGCGCAGTCCCGGCCAGCTTGACATCGTCGGTGTACCTTCCAGCTCCCTGGATCAACGCAGGATCCTCGCGGCGGCGTACGACGCCGCCCAACACACTCGTCGAACTCATGCGTTCTCCCATTCCGCCGGGGCGGGCTCTTCACCGCGCATCTTGGCGCCGGCGTACTCGATCGCCCGTACGATGTTGTGGTATCCGGTACAACGGCAGAGATTCCCCTCTATGCCGCGCCGGATTTCCTCTTCTGATGGGTTGTCGTTCTCCTCGAGGAGGGTGACAGCCGACATGATCATGCCCGGGGTGCAGAAGCCGCACTGCAGACCGTGACGCTCCCAGAAGCCCTCCTGGACCGGGTGCAGAGTCCCGTTCTGCGCTAGACCTTCAACGGTCGTGATGTCGGCGCCCTCGGCCTGCACGGCCAGCATGGTGCACGAGAGCACTGCCTTGCCGTCCAGCTTGACGGTGCAGGCGCCGCAATAAGACGTCTCGCACCCCACGTGGGTCCCGGTCAACCGCACATCCTCCCGCAAGAAGTGGACGAGCAGGGTTCGGGGTTCAACGTCCCCCGAGACCTGCCGGCCGTTGACCGACATGGATACCTGCATAGAGGGTCTCCTTTCGACGCGGGTCGCTACCGCGAAAAACTATCAAATCTATCGACACTATGTCGTCGATAGCCAGGGGTTTCGCCGCCTTCCCGGTACGAATCGACCTTCGACTCTTTGGGTTTCCGGAAGGCGGCTGTCTGCCTCGAGCTCCGCTGACCTGGCTGATCGAGGCTGCATCCAGGCGTTGTTCCGAAGATAGCCGACCTCTGGGATTCTCCTCCAAACGGAGCGGGCCCCGAAGAGCCTGAGACCGCCACAGGCAAGTCCCGCAACCGTCAAGGAACGCTCCAGTTCGCTCAACCGGAGTTTCCGACCACTTCCGAAGCGATGAGTTCCGCGATCCCGAACTGATCGTGCCGGGGTTGGTCCAGGATGAACTCGTTGACACCGATCTCCGTATAGCGCCCAACGACCTCCGAGAAAGCTTCGACGCTCGACCATGGGTCCGGCATCCCCACCGAGGCCAGATGGGAGGCCCAAGCGTAGAAGGACCGGATGATCTGGGTCGGGTCCCTTCCTATTTCCTCGCATGCCTCGTCCAGGAGACGGTTGCGCCGGGTCATCTCCTCCACCGTCCCGTAGGAGTTCCAGCGGTCCGCGTAGCGGGCGCAGATCCTGAGCATGCGGGGCCGGTGGGCGCCCAGCGTAAGGGGAGGCCGGGGAGACTGGAGAGGCCGGGGACGGAGGCGAGCGGACCGGAGTCGGTAGTGGCGGCCCTCATAGGTGGTCTCCTCACCCCGGACCAGCGAGTCGATTACCTCGATCGCCTCGGCGAACCGTTCGACCCGTCGCGGGGGATCGTCGAACTGGATCCCGAACCTGTCATGTTCGTCCTGGAACCAGCCGGCGCCGAGCCCGAGTTCCAAGCGACCTCCCGATACGTGATCGATCGTGATGGCCTGCTGGGCCACCAAGGCTGGATGCCGGAATGTGTTGCTTCCGACGAGAACCCCGACCCGGACCCGGCTCGTCTCGGCGGCCAGAGCAGCAAGGAGGGTCCAGCCCTCGAAGTACGGGCAGTCCGGATCGCTGGGCCGCACGAAGTGGTCACAGTCCCACAGACTGTCGAACCCCAACTGCTCGTAGAACCGCCACCGCTCTCTCATCGTCGGGTACGGCTCCGACTGGTCCGTGCATATCCCGAACCTGACCTCTTGCGTCATGAGCGTGGCTCCGTACGGTTCATGACCGGGAAGCATAAACGAGGTCGGAATCCCCAGTGCCCCGCCTGGGTCCGGACAGCAGCCTTGCCCGGTTCAGCGGAAAGCGGTGCGGGCCACCTCCCACCAGGATCTAGAGGGGGACAGATCGGTGGAAAGCGGCCCGCGAGGAAGTGCGGTTGTATTGCGGAAGGCTACTCCTCTAGCCGAGGGCGAAGAGGGCAAGCACTCCAGCTACACCGACAACTACGTAAATGATCCTTGAGATGACGTTGGTCTCTCCGAACTTGCCGGCTGTGGTTATGGCAGCCACCAAGTCGAAGCCGAACAGTCCCACCAAACCCCAGTTGATCGCGCCGATAGCCGCGAGGATTACACCGATGTCAAAGATGTCCATCACTCCTCCTTTGTAGAGATAGCGGAGCGGATCGCTCACTCCGGGCTACGATAGCAAGTGTTTCGACGTACCGTCGGCAAACTCTGCCTGACATGAACGTGCCAGAACAGCGATTCGAGAGAGTGGCCAGCACCAACTAATACTACCGTCTGACAACCATCACATACTGCATAATACCGTGAGAGTCGACATCCGGTCATGTCGACATCCGGTCATAACGTGGATCGGGTGTGGTGGTAGTTCTAAATGAGTTCGGCCAGAGCGCTGATCAGGTCATCCTGCACTTCGGTCAGGTATACGAGGAGAGCCATGTCCGGCGCTAGGAAGCCGCCTCGGTCTCCTGGAAGCCCCCATCCCTCCTTCTCGATGCCAAGCCGGGCTGCCAGCGCGAGGCGAGCCTCATTGATGACCATCAACCACGAGTCGGCCTCAGCGAGGCTCAGACCGACCGGACCCCGGCGTGCGGCATCCAACGAAGACGCCACCGCGGCCCGGTCCCTCTTCCGTTGGCCTTCCAACTCCGGCGCCATCAACCGGCCGTATTCGGCCTGTGCTTCCTGGTCATCCGGATAGGCGGCCACCGACAGGCGCTCCGCCGCCGGATCTCCCACCTCCCGACCAACCGACGAAAGCACGCCCCGTAGAAGGGAGAGGGCCTCCACCTCCTCGGGTGACAACCTCATCTCCACCGAGTCCGACCGGGAGCGGAAGCGCCGCATCACGCTCGTTCGATGGTGGCCCACAACGCGTGGCGGTGCAGGGTGTAGCAGTCGATCTCCGCCTTTTCTCGCGGGGAACTGCTGACTACGGATCGACCTTCGTGATGAACCTCCAGCATCAGGCGGGTGGCCTTCTGTTCCGAGTACCCGAAGACCTTCCGGAACACCAGTACTACGTAGGACATCAGGTTGACAGGGTCGTTCCAGACCACCACGTTCCATCCACGATCAAGATCCGGCCTCTCCTCGGTCACTGGAAGATCAATGGTTCCGGGCAGGACGGACACCCCGATCGTGTGACGTCTCTCTGTCACCAGGTTCATGCTCTAAGGATATCCTCGGCACGGAGATCGTGGTAAACGACCGTTCTTCTTTCTCCCCGAGGAGGACTTGGCTCCGAACGGAGACCATCCGCCAACAGCTTCTCCCATCGCGATCTCAGGACTCGACCCAAGTGCCATGACCCCCTTGCCGGGAGGCATGCGATCAGGCACCTTTGGGAGATGAGCCAACAACCCAGTCTCCACCACCAGTCCCATTCCCCTCCCCTTCGCCGCACACTGCGCGACTCCTTGGTCGAGGCCGAGCAGCTACGTCACCCGGTTCGCTTGGTCACCGCCGGCGGTCGCTCCGTCACCGGAGTGCTCACCGAGGTCGGAATCGACTTCGCAGAGGTCCAGACCGAGGAATGCCCGGTCGACATAGCCCTGTTCTACATCGAGAGCGTATCGTGGTGACGGCCCGGAACCGTGGGACCCTCCCGGCAAGTGGACCGTGGCGACCATCCGCGCCCGCTCCTCAGGCAATCGGCATCCTACGTCGCCATCACGTCAGCCAGGAAGCGCCCGGCCCGGTCCGGGCGCGGGAAGGAAGACTGGGTACCCGGCCGGGTCACGCTGTCAGCGGCGCAGGCATTGCCGAGCCGTACCGCATCCAGTTCCGCCAACCCCAAGGCGATCCCGACCGCGAAGGCACCCACAAAGGCGTCGCCGGCGCCGGTAGTGTCGATGGGATCGACAGTAGGCGCCGGAACACGGACCACCCGGTCGCCCGTGCCTGCAACGATCGCAGCCCCCTGCTCACCGACCGTGACGACCAGGCGGGTGGCCGTCTCACGCGAGAAGCCCACCAGCGCGCTGTCGGAGTCGGCGGAACTGCCTGTGAGCATCTCGAACTCGACCTCGTTCGGAATCAGCCAGTCGCTCATTTCCAGTAGGCCGCTCGAGAGGCGCGCAGCCGGCGCCGGGTTCAGGACAGTGGTGGCGCCCCTCTCCCGGGCCGCTTCGAAAGCGGCCGCCGTGGTCGGCTGGGGAATCTCCAACTGGCCGACAACTACGGCTGCGCTCGGAGTTCTCCGTACCGATCGAGCGGCTTGCTCCCCCGTCAACCGGTGGTTGGCGCCTGGGACGATGATGATACGGTTGCTGCCGTCCGGCTCGACCCAGATGGGCGCTACTCCACTGGCCCCGGGTACTCGGTTAACGTTGGTGGTGTCTATACCATAATTGGCGAAGTTGTCCAGCGTCATTTCCCCGTAGGCATCGTCCCCCAGGCAGTTGACCATGACGACCTCGGCACCGAGCAGCCGGGCCATGACCGCCTGGTTAGCGCCTTTTCCTCCAAACCCCATCTGGAAACGATCTCCGACGAGGGTCTCCCCCCTACCCGGCATCCGCGATACGTAGGCCACCAGATCGATCATGGTCGAACCGACCACGACCACGGTTGGCCGGTTGTGATCCGCTGTCATGAAGCCTCCTTGCCTCAATTCCGTCTGGTGCCTACCGGATGCCGTACTTGCCGTCTGCAACTTGACGCCCTGACACTAGATGATATACAGTATCTGAAACCGTTTTCAGGTAAGGTGGCGCAGATATTATCGCCGCAATGCTGCTTCGACTCCACACCGGGAACCGACAATGTCCAGACCCGCGACCATCACTGATGTAGCCAACGAGGCCGGTGTCTCGGTCTCCACGGTCTCGCGTCACTTGCGGGGTGATCGCGTCCGTGCCGCCGAGCGTATCGACCGGGTCATCACACTCCTGCGCTACCGACCGAGCCCGGCTGCCCAGTCGCTCAAATCCGGGAAGACCGGTGCCATCGCCCTAGTCGTGCCAGATGTTGCCAACCCCTTCTTCGCGGCGGTGGTCCGCGGCGCGGAGAGCATCACCTCCCAGAGTGGGCAGACCATTTTCCTCGCTAACACCGATGAGAGTGACGACCGCGAGACAGAAGTCATCGAGGATCTGCTCAGCCGGGTGGACGGCATGATCCTCGCGCCGGCCAGCGAGAACAATCCGAACCCGCAACGCTTGGCAGATGCGGGAGTTCCTACAGTACTCATCGACCGTGAGGTGCCATCCACCGGCGGCTTCGACACGGTACTGATCGACAACGACGGCGGGGCTCGATCTGCGGTCGAGCATCTCCTCGCCAAAGGGCATGAGCGGACCGCGACCATTGCCGGATCGGTCGAATCCACGCCGGGCCGCCTGCGCCTCGAAGGCTACATGGTCACTATGGCGGAGAAAGGGATCGAACCACCAGCCGACTTCGTCCAGCGAGGCGGCTTCAAGGAGCATGGCGGCTACCAGGCGATGATGCGGCTGCTGGCGCTCCCGGACCCGCCCACAGCGGTCTTCGTAGCCAACAACCTGATGACCATCGGAGCGCTACGGGCTATCAAGGACATCGGCGTGAAGATCCCTGATGATTTGTCAATCATCGGGTTCGATGACCATCCATTCTCCGAGATCCTGGACCCGCCACTTACCGTCGTCGACCGTCCGATGGAACAACAGGGCGCCCTGGCAATGAGAATGCTCCTGTCCAGGATGAACGAGGACGTACCGCACCGAGCGACCAAGCGCGTGATACTCGACACCCACCTCGTCGAACGAGCCTCCTGCGGCCCCCCGCGCAATAGCCCCATGAGTATCGGCCCTAGAGCCCGCGGGCCTTGACCGACGAATTCAACCACGACCGCCATCCGGACCGCAGGCTCGGATGGTCGGGTCCCCGACTGAAACGTGCAACCAATCAAGAGGAGGAACCTAAATGCGAATGCACCGAACGAGCCGCCTTGCACTGGCAGCGATGTTTGCGCTGCTGGTCGCCGCTGCATGCGGAGGCGAGGCGGAGGAGACCACCACGACCACCGCCGCAGCTGAGCCGGCCACCACCACCACCGAAGCGATGGCGGAGACCGAATACAAGGTTGCTGTGGCCTACGACCTGGCAGGAAGAGGCGACGGGGGCTTCAACGACCTCGCCTACAACGGCGCTGAGCAGGCCGCCGCAGAATTGGGACTCGAACTGACCGAGGTCACGGCGAAGGCCGAGGACACAGATCAGGACCGTACCGATCGTCTCAGACTGCTGGCCGACTCGGGTCACAATCCGATAGTCGCCGTAGGGTTCACCTATGCGGGACCGGTGGCAGAAGTCGCAGCCGAGTACCCCGACATCTGGTTCGGGATCGTAGACGACGGAACAGTTGAGGCTCCGAATGTGGCCGGACTGGTATTCGCAGAGGAGGAAGGCTCCTTCCTCGTGGGAGTAGTCGCTGCACTCGAAAGCGAGACAGGCCACGTCGGATTCATCGGCGGTGTGAACATTCCGCTCATCGTCAAGTTCGAAGCCGGCTACATCGCCGGGGCAAACGCCGTCAACCCCGACATCGAGATAACGTCCACCTACCTCAGCCAGCCGCCGGACTTCTCCGGATTTAACGATCCGGCCAAGGGCAAGGAAGCGGCCAAGGGCATGTTCGATTCCGGGGCCGACATCGTGTACGCGGCGGCCGGAGGATCCGGGGGCGGTCTCTTCGAGGCGGCCACCGAGGGTGGACACCTGGCGATCGGAGTCGACGCGGACCAGTACTACACGGCCGCGCCGGAGGTACGCGATGTGATCATGACCTCGATGCTCAAGAACGTGAACGTCGCCACCCACACCTTCGTGACCCAGGTGGTCGACGGGTCGGTTCAGGCCGGCGTGAACCTGTTCGATCTCGAGGCGGGAGGGGTCGGGTACTCGACTTCCGGTGGCCTGATCGACCACATCGCCGACGACGTCAAAGCGTATGCTGATCGGATCATCGCCGGCGAGATAGAGGTACCCGCGACAACGGGATAGGAGGCGAATGCCCGCCCCGGCCATCGAATTGCGAGATATCACTAAACGTTACCCGGGAGTGGTAGCCAATCAGGATGTAGGCCTCCGGGTCGAGTCCGGCACCACCCACGCGGTGATCGGTGAGAACGGGGCAGGCAAGTCGACCTTGATGAACATTCTGTACGGGATGGTTGTGCCCGACGAGGGAGAGATCCTGGTCGACGGCACATCCATCCCGATGTCGTCACCGGCCGATGCCATCGCGGCCGGCATCGGTATGGTGCACCAGCACTTCAAGCTGGCCGACAACCTGACCGTGCTCGAGAATGTGATCCTGGGTGATGAACCCATCGGGCGGGTCGGACGGATTGATTTCGAAAAGGCGCGCTCACGGATAGCGACGCTGGGAGACCACTACCGGATCCCGATAGATCCGGACGCTCTGGTAGCCGACCTCACCGTCGGGAACCGCCAGCGGGTCGAGATAATCAAGGTCCTGTACCGGGGAGCACGGGTGCTGATCCTGGACGAGCCGACGTCGGTCCTGGTACCCCAGGAGGTCGACGAGCTACTCAAGAACCTCCGGCGGCTGACCCGGGAAGGCCTAACCGTCATCTTCATCTCGCACAAACTTGACGAAGTGTTGGAGGTGGCCGACGAGATCACCGTAATGAGGCACGGCAGGACGGTGGCGAGCACCGTTCCTGCAGAGATCACCTCCAGGAGGCTCGCACAACTCATGGTGGGTAGCGAACTCCCCACCCCGGAGCCGAGAACTGTCGAGATCCGCCCGGAGGTAGCCCTCCGCCTCGAGTCCCTGTCCACCCGAGGAACCGGGCACGAGACAAGCCTCTCCGACATCGACCTGTCCGTGCGGTGTGGAGAGATCGTCGGTGTTGCGGGCGTGGAGGGAAACGGGCAGGCCGAACTCATCGAGACAATCCTTGGGCTGTCGCATCCCGTCTCCGGTCGTGTCCTTTTCGGAGATGAGGACGTGACGAGATCGACGACCAGCGTGCGGAGGGGTCTCGGTCTCGCCTACATCCCGCAGGACCGCCACCGGGAAGGTCTCCTTCTGGACGCCGCTCTGTGGGAGAACCGGATCCTGGGTCACCAGATGCATCCGCCGATCAACCGTGGCGTGTGGATCGACCGGAAGGCAGCCCGCGAGGACACCGAGACGATCGTCGCTCAGTCCGATGTGCGTACTCCGGGAATCGACGTTTTGGCGTCGGCGCTGTCGGGCGGAAACCAGCAGAAGCTGATCGTAGGACGGGAAATGGCCGGGAACCCGAAGGTGCTCATCGCCGCGCACCCCACGCGGGGGGTTGATGTGGGTGCGCAGGCTGCTATCTGGACCCGGCTCTCCGAGGTGAGGCGAGCCGGAGTAGCGATCCTGCTGGTATCCGCAGATCTGGAGGAACTGATCGGGATCTCGGATCGGATCGTCGTGATCCTCCGGGGCCGGTTGGTAGGCGAGTTCGATCCCTCCACGATCGGTCCACAGGACTTGGGGGCGGCAATGACCGGAGCCGACACGGTGTGATCGAGACCCGCATCGAACGCCTGCTCCTCCAGCTGATCGCGCCGGTGGTCGCGATCGGATTCGCCGCGCTGCTGGCTGCGGCCATCCTCCACTTCACGGGAGCGGACGCCGGGATGGTCCTGGGGGAAGTGGTGGCGTTCGGGACCACGCCGGCCAGCCTCGTCGCCGTGGTCAACAAGGCCACCACCTTCTACCTAGCGGGGATCGCGGGTGCCATCGGATTCAGGATGCTGCTCTTCAACATCGGAATCGACGGCCAGTACCGGCTCGCCGTGTTCTTCGCCGCAGTCGCCGGAGCATCCGTGTCGCTTCCACCGGTGCTCCACGTAACGTTCATCATCCTGATTGCCATGGCTGTCGGTGCCGGTTGGGCGGCAATCGCCGGCTACCTGAAGGTGACAAGGGGTGTATCGGAGGTCATCAGCACCATCATGCTGAACGCGGTAGCCACCGGGATCATCGCCTACCTCCTAGCGCCGGGGAGGTTGGCCGAGCAGGCAGAGGGAAGCAACAACATACGCACGACACCGATACCCTCGTCAGGATGGTTCCCCGGTATCGAGGTCCAGGGGAGGGAAGTGTTCGGATTCACCTTCGTTGCGATGCTGATGGGAATCGCGTTCTGGATCCTCCTCAACCGGACCCGCTTCGGATTTGAACTGCGGGCCAGCGGGCTCTCGTTGCGGGCCGCAGCGGTCAGCGGCGTCAACTCCAAGCGCATGATCTTCGTCACGATGGTGATGTCCGGAGCCATGGCAGGGTTGGTCGGGATCCCGCAACTGCTCGGATCGTCCCACCAATACGGTCTTGACTTCCCAGCGGGTTTCGGTTTCACAGGCCTCGCGATCGCGATCCTCGGCCGGAACCATCCGCTCGGCGTCGCTCTCGGTGCGCTGTTGTGGGCATGGCTGGAACGCTCCGCCCAGATCCTCGACCTGCTCGGAGTGTCGCGCGAGATCGTCACCATCATGCAGGCCACGATCGTGCTGAGCGTGGTGGTGGCCTACGAAGTCGTCCGGAGAGTCAATGTCCGGCGCCAGCAGAAGCTCGTCGGTCGGACCGCTCCCGACCATGGGGAGACGGAAGGCGGGATGCCTGCATGAAAACCATCGCAAGAACACTCGCCGCTTCGGTGTGGAAGAGTTGGTGGGGACGGGCAGGCATCGGGATCTTGCTCCTCTCGGCGGTCGCCGACGTAGCCAACACGCCGGACCTCCTCTCCCGCGGGGCGGTGAGCGCCTCGCTCCGGTTCGCGGTGCCGATCATGCTTGCCGGTCTCGGTGGGCTCTGGGCAGAACGGTGTGGCGTTCTCAACATCGGTCTCGAGGGCATGATGATCATCGGAACGTGGATGGGCGCCTGGGCCGGCTACCAGTGGACTCCCTGGGTGGGTGTGCTGGCCGCCATTGCCGGGGGGGCACTGTTCGGAGCCTTTCACGCCCTCATGACCGTCTCGTTCGGAGTAGACCAGGCAGTGTCGGGGATCGCCATCAACGTGGCCGCTCTCGGCCTGGGACGCTTCCTCTCCTCATTCTTCTTCGAAGGCACACCGGGCGGAGGCATAAGCCAGTCTCCCCATGTCGGCCAGATCTCCAGCGTGTCGGTTCCGGGCCTCACCGAGATACTGGATCCGGTGACCGGCTCGGAAATCCCGGTGGTCTCCGATGTCGCCGAGATCGTCTTGGGTGTGACAACCGGTGTATCCCTCCTAACCATCCTGGCCGCGGCGCTGGTCGTCGGATCATGGTGGGTTCTCTTCCGGACCAGTTTCGGGCTGAGACTTCGTGCCTGCGGCGAGAATCCGGCTGCGGCAGACTCCCTCGGGGTAAACCCGAACCGGATGCGCTACGCGGGCCTGACAGTGTCGGGAGCCCTCGCAGGACTCGGCGGGGCGTTCCTTGTGACGGTCGCATCCTCGATATACCGCGAGGGGCAGGTTGCCGGTAGGGGGTTCATAGGGCTGGCCACCGTCATCTTCGGCAATTGGATGCCGGGCCGCCTTAGCCTCGGGGCGTTGCTATTCGGGTTCACCGACGCTCTCCGTACCCGCCAGGAAACGACGATGACGGCCCTGCTCATCGTCGGCGCGGTGTTATTCGCCTTTCTTGCCATCCGTGCGGCACGGGCTCGCAACCGTGGCGCGACCTTCAGTTACACGATCGCTGCTGTGGGACTGGGCTGGTGGTTCCTGGGGTTCGGGGTCGTTCCATCCGAGTTCGTCGGTTTCGCCCCCCATCTCACAACGCTGCTGGTTCTGTCTCTGGCCCAGCAGAAGATACGCCCGCCCCAGGGGATCGGTGTCCCCTACCGGCGCAGCGAGGCAACCTGATAGAAGGAGCATCATGAACGGGCAATACTGGGAAGGTCCGGTACTGCGGTCCGTACTGGACGTGGTGGAAGGTTCGAACCACGTCCAGACATCGAGAGACGCCGTGGAGCGGATCGCCGGGTGGATGGCATACGAGGAGTTCGCCTTTCCGCGCGGCGGGGCAGCGGGCGAGTTCGATGTGGGCTCGAACCCCGATGACATCATCGATGTGACGATGCTGGTGTCTACCCTGAACTTCGCCTTCACAGATTTTGCCACCGGGCGTAAGTTCGAAGCCGATTACAAGGGCCAGACGTGGTCGGATAGCCTTGGCATGTTCGCCTGCCTCCACCAGGCACTTTCGCAAGATGTCCCGCTACTCGACGGTGACTACTTGGCAGCCATCACCCGATCCGACCTCGACGACATTTTCCGGGGCAGTATCGAGATGCCGATGCTTGATGAACGTACTGAGATCCTCAACGATGTTGGGACCGTGCTGGTGGACCGCTACCAGGGTCGGTTCCATCACTTTGTACGGAGTTGCGCGCCGGCCATGTATGCGGGAGGCGACGGGCTCCTCGAGCGGCTAGTAGCCGAGTTCCCCAGGTTCGATGACACGAGCACCTACCGCGGCGCCGAGGTGCACATCCTCAAGCTTGCCCAACTCGGCCTGTGGACGCTCCACATGGCCCTGTACCCGAGCGGTGAGTGGAACCTCGCAGACCTGTCGATGATGACCGCCTTCGCCGACTACATCGTTCCGGTGGCCCTAGAAGTGATGGGGATCTTCGAGTACACCCCCGACCTGGCCGCTCGGATCGCCGGGGGGGTCTTGATCGAGAGAGACAGCGATGAGGAGATCGAGATCCGCTCCCACACCTTGTACGCCACCGCGCTGCTGACAGATGCGATAAACGCAATCCGGCCCCCAGACCTGCAGGTCGTAATCCCGCAGGTCGACTTCCGGCTGTGGTCGAGCTACCACGCCACCTTCCGCCCGCACCATCTCACCAGGACGGTCATGTACTGACCTGGCTCCTAAGGCGAACCGGCCCGGTCGGCTATCGCGCCCTGCTGCGTATTCCTGGAGCCCGACCGCTCCTCTGGTTCGGTCTCATCGGCCGGTTCCCCAACTCCATGTACCCGGTGGGTCTTGTGTTCGCCGGAGAAGCGATCACCGGCTCGTACGGGATAGGAGGCTCGGCCTCGGCCGGCTTCAGCCTGGCAGCGGCAGTGGCGAGACCCTTCGGCGGGTATCTGGTGGACCGCTATGGCCAGCGGCTCATGGCCCGGGCCCTGCTCGCAGCCTTCGTCGTTGTCTCCCTGGGACTGCTGGCGGTCATCCGCCTCTTCTCCCCACCGTGGGTGATCGTGATGCTGGCTGTGGGGGCGGGGTTGACCGTACCGAATGTGGGATCTCTCACCCGCGTGCGCTGGACCGGGATGGCCAAGCGATCAGACCTCACCCGGTGGCAAGCCTTGGAATCCGTCAATGACGAGATCAACTTCATCGTCGGACCCTCCGTGGTGTCCCTCATGGCCGCCTGGCTCACGGCTTCGATGTCGTTGCTGACCGCGTTGGCTCTGGCGGTTATCGGCACGCTCGGGGTGACCGCACTCCCCGGAGAACCTATCGCTGTCCGCACCCGGTGGGAGAAGGGCACGAGATGGATGAAGGCCACCCACCTGACGGTACTCGGCTCCGTGGCCGGTCTCGGCATGGTCCTGGGCGGCCTCATGGTTACGGTGGTTGCCTATCCATCCGAACTCGGCTATCCGGCCTGGTCGGCGGCGATCTTTCCCCTCAATGCCGCCGCCAGCCTCGTAGCCGCTCTCATCGTCGGCCGCATGATGACCGGTGATCTGGTTTCCGGGCACCGGAAGGCCACCCTGTGGCTCCTGGCGGTCCTGATCCCTTACAGCCTGGGCGAGGGAATCGTTTGGTTCGCAGTCTCCGCTACGGTTGCCGGTCTGGGAACGTCTCCGAACTTGATCCAGGCAAACTCGTTGATCGCGGCGACCACGTCACTCGAGCGACGGACGGAAGCCTTCTCATGGATCGCCTCCGCGGCGGGAATCGGTATCGCGGCCGGATCGGTGATCACCGGTCTGCTCGTCGATGCTATAGGAGCCGGACACACCAGGATCTGGGTTACGGCATTCGGTGCTTGTCCTGCCGCCATTACGCTCGTCACAAGCCTGCGCAGACCGCGAAGAACCTGATGACCATCCCCATCCTGGTGGATGTCGACACCGGCATCGACGACTCCCTTGCCCTGCTCTACGCAATCGCTTCCCCGGAGGCGGACCTTCTGGGTGCCAGCTGCGTAGCCGGCAACGTCACCCTTGACGCGGTGGCGTCCAACACGGCCGCCGTTCTGGACCTGGTCGGCCGCTCCGACGTGGAAGTCGCTGCAGGATGCGCCTATCCGATCGCTCGACCCCTCGTCATCACGCCGGAGACCCACGGACCCACCGGAACCGGGCATGCCGAACTGACGGCACCTCCCGACCGGCTCAGCGAGAGGTCCGGCATCGACCTGCTGGTCGACACCGCTCGCTCACGGCCCGGGGAAGTCACGCTGATCGCCCTCGGACCACTTACGAACATCGCCAGAGCCCTCGACCGGGAACCCCGCCTGCTAACCCTGCTCGAGCGCCTGGTGATCATGGGGGGATGTTTCGGGGTCGCCGGTAACACCGCACCACGCACCGAATGGAACATGCATGTGGACCCGGAAGCAGCGAAGTTGGTGTTCGCCGCCGCAGGCAGGGATTCGCGCAAGCTGCCACTCATAATGCCACTTGACCTGACCGAAGAGGCTCGACTCCTACCCCACCACGTTTCGAGGATGGCCGGAGTTGCCGGAACAGCGATGGAGTCCCTGGAACCGCTGGTCTCCAGGGTCCATCCCCTGATGTCTTTCATCACCGACGCTCTGCGGTTCTACATGGAGTTCCACCAGCGCTATGACGGGTTCTACGGAGCCTTCATCCACGACCCCTTCGCGGTTGCAGCCGCTCTGGATCCATCCCTGGTGCGAGCCGTGGAAACCACCGTCGACGTCGAGACGGCGGGCGAGTTGACTATGGGCGAGACCGTGGCGGATCTCCGGAACTCATGGGGTCGCAAGCCAAACGCGGCGGTGGCCCTGGCCGGCTCCGCCCACGTGTTCCTCGAACAGTTCGTAGCCAGAATCGGGAGGTTGGCGCGCGCCCAGGCGTGAGACCGACGGTCAAGGGGGAACGCTTACGCTAAGCGTTGACAGCAAGACTGGGATCATGACCAACGGAACTGCCTGCCGACCGGACTGGCGCGGTGGCGGATGAGGCGATCGTGGCGCCTGGCGGGCTTGGCTCCGCGGTCATCGCCCGGCTGGCCGTCAGGGCGTGGCCGACCGGTACGTCCCGAGTATCCGTAGTTCCGCCACGGTGGCCGGCCGCGGATCGAGGATCGCCTTGACGCCCCCGGGTCCGGGCCGGTGAAGCATGTCTGCGTAGAACCGGTACTTCCAGGCCTCGTCGGCGGGCCGCGATTCGAGTCGGGTGAGGTTGGCTCCCCGCAGACCGAGTTCCGTCAGCGACAGGGCGAGGGCGCCCGGAGAGTGGGCGGTAGCAAACACGAAGGAGGTCTTGTTGGCGTCCTCCGCCACCTCCCAACCGTCCGGCGCCAGAACCACGAAGCGCGTCGTGTTGTGAGATCGATCCATGAAGTCGTAGGCCAGCACATCCACTTCCGGGCCGGAAGAGCTGTCTGGCGGCGCGAGAGCCGCGGCGGAAGGATCGCCGAGTTCCACGATCATCCTGACCGCACCCGCCGTGTCGTGAGTGGCGAGGGGTTCCCATCCGGCTTGCTCGATGCGATCGTCCGCCTGGGCGAGAGCCTGAGGATGGGACCGGACCGTCCTGATGTCTTCGAGCGCCGTCCCGGCCAGGCCGATCAGAGCATGGCGTACCTCGACGAGATGCTCGCCGACGATCGAAGCGCGGTTCCGCGTGAGGCGGTCGAGCACCGGCAGCACACTTCCGGTAGTTGAATTCTCGATCGGCAGTACCAACCGGTCCACATGACCGTCGCGCAGCGCATGGAACGCGTGCGCGAAGCCCCCGAATCCAACCCGGTCGGCCTCGGGGAACAACTCCCTGACCGCCTGATCGGAGTAGGAACCCTCCTCACCCTGGTAACCGATCCGCATCTCCCGCAGGCTAGCCCGCGGCCGGTGGCTTCCGCTCCGCCGGCGGTGTCCTGGTAGAAGGTGAGGCTGCCACGGTCGCCCGGGTGGCTCAGGCGGTCCGTTCTTTCGGATACCATGCCGGCGATGTCCCCCGGATCAGCCGAATGAATTCGCCGACTCCATGCTCCGGTCGCTCCGCTTGACCGCCGTCAAGGGAGTCCCGGCTCTCGATTCCGAACCCGGCCTGGACACGCGGTTCCGGTGAGCGATCTCGCCCAGCCGCCCAAGTCCCGGATGCCACCCGGATGGGTTGCGGACGCCATCTTCTACCAGGTCTTCCCCGATCGGTTCGCCCGTTCGGAATCGGCTACTCAACAGGGCCGCCTGCAAGCCTGGAACGCTCCTCCGACCGTTGCCGGCTTCAAGGGGGGTGACTTGTTCGGGCTTGCCGAGCGACTCGAGTGGATCGAGCAGCTCGGATGCAACGCAATCTATCTCAACCCGGTGTTCCAGTCCCCTTCCAACCATCGGTACCACACCCACGACTACTACCGGATCGATCCGCTACTCGGAGGCGACAGGGCCTTCCGATACCTTCTCGCCGAGTGCCATCGGAGAGGAATCAGGGTGATTCTCGACGGGGTCTTCAACCATGTGGGGCGGGGCTTCTTCCAGTTCAACCACATCCTCGAGGCCGGGCCCGACAGCCCGTATGTCGACTGGTTCCACGTCCACGGCTTCCCGCTGCGTGCCTACGACCAGAGCAACGGCCACGCCCAGTACGACGCATGGTGGGGCATGCCTGCACTTCCCAAGCTCAACACCGACAACCCCGAGGTCCGTGAGTACCTGATGCGGGTGGGAGAACACTGGGTCGACCGGGGCATCGACGGCTGGCGGCTGGACGTGCCGGAGGAGATCGGAACCGAAGGTTTCTGGGAGGAATTCCGGCAACGGATACGGGCCCGCAACCCCGATGCGTACCTGGTGGGCGAGATATGGGGCGAAGCCAATTGGTGGACCGGTAGCGGGGAACGGTTCGACGGGACGATGAACTACCTACTGACGGGACACACCGTATCGTTCGCGGGGGCTGATCGCATCGATCCCCGAGAAGCGGAGCGCCTCCAGTACCCGGTCGGATGCCTAGACGCAGCGGGATATGCCACGGCTGTGCAGGGATTGATCGACACCTATCCGGCACACGCGCTGAATGCTCATCTCAACCTGCTGGGTTCCCACGACACCGCTCGCATCCGCACCGTGGTGGGAGGTGACCCGGCGTCGGTACGGCTTGCTGCGCTGCTGATGTTCACGTTCCCCGGCGCCCCCTGCATCTACTACGGCGACGAGATCGGGATGACCGGCGGCCCCGACCCCGGGTGCCGGGCCGGATTCCCGTGGGACCGCCGCGAGGATTGGAATCGCCAGACTCTCGATGCCTTCTCATCCCTGGCCCGACTCCGGCGCCAGGAGACGGCCCTGAGGCATGGCAGCTACCGGGTAGTCCACGCCCCTGCCGGGCAACGCCTCTACGCTTTCGTGCGCGAACACAACTCCGAACGGATCTTGGTCGCCGTAAACAGCGGAAACCACGAAACTCACACCGCCCTGGGCCCCTCGGTCGGGGGACAATGCATGAGACGACTGTGGGGAACTGGCGAGGCGGTTCCTTACAGCGGAGGCTTGCGGATACGGTTACCGGCCCGCCAGGGAGCCGTCTGGGATGTGACATGACCGCGGCCTTCGGCCTTGCACAGCGCCCGGTCGAGGGTGCGGTCCCAGGTTGATAGCATCATCTCATGTCGGCGTTCGGACCTCGAATCGATAGAGCTACCCCACGAGAAGATGGCTTCAATAGCAAGGCCGTCCTTCCCTACTCTCTTCGACTCGAGGACTTCCGTCTCGCCATGCTGGACGTATACGACCTGCTGCACGACATCAACCAGGCATTGCTCACTCGAGGTGTCAAGCGGTTTGAGGAGACGGTCCGAGCCGCCATCTTTTCCGGAATACTCAGCGACACCATCGCCGCGTCCGTGGCTCGCCATTCACGCGTCCTCACAGAGAACCAGTTTCACAATGGCCATCCAGACCTGATACCGGAAGGCGTTTATGCCCACGACAAGGTCCAGTCCGGACACGAAGGAGTTGAGGTCAAGGCGACCAAGGGGCGCGGCGCGGTGGATACCCACGGAGCCAGAGACGCCTGGCTTCTAGTGTTCCGTTACAGGACCGATTCGGAGACCGAGCCGGCAATCGAGCGTGCCCCGTCTAGGTTCGTCGAGATACTGCTCGCACAACTTAGCACGGAGGACTTCCGTCGGAACGACCGAGGTGAACTGGGAACCCGAACCGCCAGCCCCAATCGTGCCGGAATGAAGAAGCTGCGGGCTAACTGGATCTACCGGGACCTGTGATCGTCGACCTTGAGGCGGGAAAGGGCAGGAATCGCGCTTGCGGCCACCTCTACGTAGTGCTGATCGATCTCGATTCCGATGCTATCGTATCCGACCGCTTCAGCAGCAGCGAGAGTTGATCCGGACCCTGCAAACGGGTCGAGCACCGTTCCCGCCCCCAAAGGGAGGACCGCACGAACGATCTGCCGCAGGAAGCCTTGCGGTTTGAGGCTGGGATGGGGCGCCAATCGCCGTTCAGCACGGCGCGTAGGAGCCGACCGGACCACATCTCCAAACGGGCGAGCCGACGACACCCGTCGTAACCCTCCAGTCTTGTACTTCCGGAGGTTATCCATAACCCTGCCCTCGATCGGTCGTCGGAACAGCAGCCAAGGCTCCCACTGGGATCGAGGCATGACGCTCACATCCGGAAACTCGTCATGGGCGTTCTTCGGCCGGTCCCCACCGCGGAGCGTCTGGACGAGTCGTACTACTTCCCCACGCCGCTCCAGCCCTGAGTCCGCCAGCGCCCGCGCAACGATGTGACTCACGAGGGGGTTCGACGCCACAAAGACATGCGCGCCTGGAACCAGGACAGGGCGGAGGAGTTCCCCCCACCGGTAGAAGAAGGACTCGAGGGACCGAAGGTCCCGATGGCTGAGCGTCGTGAACCGGGGAACCGGGGAACGTCTGGACCCGTCGAAACTCGGAGGAATACGCCAGACACCGCCCCGGCCTTGGCGTAGCTTCCTCTGCTGATCGCTCGTGTACTCGACCAGACCGTAGGGCGGGTCTGTTACCACACCGTGAAGGCTCTTGTCCGCTCGATTCTCCAGCCAAGCCAGACAATCTCCCTTGTAAAGACGGGATTGCCCGTACTCAAACGCAAGGGATACGTTCATCGGCTCATCCTGGAACGACATGGACGTAACTTACCACCCGAGCGTGACAGTACGGACCTGAAACACCAACCTAGGAGGGTGCTGAGCAATCCACCAGCGGCCTGCCAACCGCCGGCAAAATACCTGGGCCGGCGGGTGGCAGGCCCGAGCAATCGTCATTGTTCAGCACCCTCCTAGTGTCCCGAGTCGGAAGTTCGTCACAGAAGAGTGGGCTACACCTCCACCCCACCGAACCCCGAGAACGCGAAAATCACCGGAAGGTGCCCCTTTCCTTGGGATCCCACCCCCGCCGCCACCTCCGAGGGTCACGGACGCGACCTTCTATCCCCTGTGCGGGCCGGTTCCGGACGATATGAACCCTGCCACGGTCCGCTCGACGTCGGAAACGAACCGCCGGTGTATACGGC
>JAPOQZ010000138.1 GCA_026710435.1 bacterium
CCCCTCGCTGTCCGGTACCCGGCACCACCGGACCGCACCCTGGGGAACCCCCAGCAACCACCAACACCCCCCGGCCCCGCCCGACAGTTGACCGCTTACGAGGCCACCGCCGGATCCCCGTCGCTGTTGTCCAGCCCCCGGCAGCAAGCCCGTATGAACGGGGCGGTGCCGGTTCAGCCCCAGAAGACACACGTCGGGTCACGTTCCACCTCCCGGATCAACTCGTCGATGTGCGCTGTCGGCCGGGCCAAGTCGTACACATGGAATCTGAGGTTCCGGTCCCGCCACAGCAGCGACCACTCGTTGCTTGTCTTGGTGTAACGGAACCGACAGACCGGGAACCGGGTCCAGTCTGTGCCCAAACCCCCGGGCCACGGAGGCCGGCACTCCACCACGGTGACCGCCCGAGGGGAAACATCGATCTCATAGCGAACCAGACCGCTCGCTCGTGACGGCAGAGCAGCGTTACGCTCATCGACCCACTTCCGAACCCGGGCCAAATCAAGATCGGGAACCACAACCCCATAGTACAAACCGGCCCAGACCACCCACCGTGGCAGCCGAAGCGACCCAGACCGGATCATCGACCAGCGAGAACGCCCCGCAGCTGCCATCGGACAGGCACCCTCATAGACAAGGGAGTCTTCCAAGACACCGACCACCTGGCCGAAACCAGCGCCTCCTACAACCAGAAACTCCAGGAGCTGCGAAAACAGCTTCGCCGCTCTTGAACGCCCGGCCATCTGAGACACGGCCTCGGCACAGCCAAACAGAATCTCGCACCACTCCCTCCACAACACAGCGCTGGCTCCTACCACGTCTGCTTTCGCCGCCTCGCTGTGACCCAGGAGCCCCGTGACCCGAGAAAACGCTGTAACCCCGGCGACCGCGATCAAGGAGTTTCAAAGTCTGTCAGAACCCGTGCCGAAACAGCTTGACTAGGGGATTGAACCCCCCCTGCGGTACTGCCCATTCTGCAACGGTCTGATCCGCCAGTTCTTCGGCCTCAAGACTGGAGTTGCTTGTGATCGGGTTGCTGCGCTGGGCCGCAGGGTCAACCGGGCCTGGTCTTGTCGTCCGCCGGGAACGGCGGTTTGCGGCCTTCGACCTGGGGATTGTGTTGGCTGTGCTCAGGCAGTATGACAGCTATCCGGGCAGACCGGCGCGTCCCAGGTTCTCTCTTGCGGACGGTAATTGTAGGGGGATCAGGGGGTGTGCTCGAAGTAGGATGTGGGAATGGCTAGATCGGGGCAGAAGGTAGAGGAGCGGGAAGCGCTCGAAGTCCTCTGCGGCTGGGGTGTCGTCGCAGAACACGAGTGGCTGGAAACCAGCAAAGTGCAAGGCGAGCGCACCCCGGATCTGCGGCTTGAACTGCCGACCGGCCAAGAAGTGCTCGCCGAAGTCAGAATGCACACCTACTCGGCGGCTCGACACCTGTTCTCAGCTGACGGGAAGGAGCACCCCACGTCTCGCCTCAGGTGCCGGTGGGAAGTGATGATCAGCGACCCGACAGCGAGCGACCCGACAGCAGCGACTTCCCAGTCGTTCAAAGATCTGGTCGACGAGACGCTGGTCCCGCTGCTGGAGGCCGTCGAGTCGGCCGGCGGGACGCCGGAAGCCATGAAGACCCTGGCAGCGCAGCGCCTCCGCTCTGTCGGGGACTCCCTCGATCCCAACATACCCGAATGGCTCAGACGGCGCATCAGAATTTGGCGCGCGCCAGAGCCGGTCGGCAGCGGGTCGGGGCTGATAAAGACGTGGGCCAGCACCAGCTACGGCATCAACCTCGAGGCAGTCGACGACTTGGTGGCGGCGTTGCAGGACTGCATCGACAGCAAAGACGCGCACGGGCAGGGCGCCGACTGGCTCGTGGCTGCCCTCGACGGCTCGCGCGCCTCTCAGCAACTCGAAGAGGCATGCGACAGGGTCTTGGACGGCGGTAGCGAGCGGTACTCGGACATCAACTCAAGAGTGGACATGCGCGGCTTCGACGAAGTCTGGGCGTTCGCCAGGTCGTTCACCGGGGACCACCACATGATGCTTCGATTGACCAAGACCGGTGCGGAGTGGAAGCGCTTGAACCGGGTGAGGAGCAGCGCCGCCTAACCCCCCAGCAAGAATTCGGCGAGCACGAGAAGCCACCATGCCAGGCGCCGGTTTCGGAGCCCACGGCGCACTACTGGATGATTCAGATCGGCGCTCCCAGTGCTCGTGAGCATCCAGCTCTTGCGGCTTGGATGCCCAGCCGGTCCGATCAGGGGTTCACGGAATACTTGGACGAGATGGTGCGATTTCAGGTTCCTAGTATGGAGTCTGGCTAGTGGGGGCCGCCTTGCAGCAAACGGCCAGGTCAGAACCCCCGCAGCAACGGACGGCCACTCCGCTTCAGCCGAAATAGACGTAACGTTCTTGGAATCGATCAGGTAATCAGGCTGCCTTCTTGAAGGGTGATGCCTGGGTCACCCGCTGCAAGGTACGCGCCACAGACCGCCTCGCTGGGATTGGCGGCTATCCCGGCGCTCACCGAGGGACCCGCTCCTCCCCCTAGCTCGAAGCCGAGGCCTCCACCTGGCCCGGCTGTAGTTCCGGAGCGGCTGGTAGCCCCTTCATTGGAACCCGCCATTGCTGGAATCCCAGACCACGGCCCTGGTGCCCTGTATGCGCCGGAACAGATGCATGTCGTCAGGATCAGCCGACTCTGACAACTGCCCGAGGGCGATGCGGGCCTTGTCAACAAGGTCGGACCGGAGCCTGGGGGGTGCTTGCACCTGGTCGATGGCGTCGTGGCTTACTTTGACTAGGGCGTGTTCACTTAAAGTTACACTGATGTGATATTATTAACATATGGAGATAACACAAGAACAATACCAACTCATAGCAGACACCTTCCCGAAACCGCGAGGCAACGTCAAAGTCTCCAACCGCCAAGCCCTCAACGGAATCCTGCACATACTCGAACACGGCTGCAAATGGCGGGCGCTTCCCGAACGGTACGGGAACTGGCACACCGTCTACATGCGATTCAGCCGCTGGGCCCACAACGGAGTCCTCACCCAGGTGTTCCAACGCCTCCAACAAGAACAACTCATCGACCCAGACGTCCTCGGCCTAGACAGCACCACGGTCAAGGTCCATCCCGACGGGTGTAGCGCTCTCCGAAAGCGAGGCCCCCAAGCCATCGGACGCTCCCGGGGAGGGTTAACCACCAAATCCACATGGTCGCCGCCGACGCCCGCACAGCCATCATCTACGCTATTACCCCAGGCCAAGACCACGACGGACCCCACGGACGCGAACTCCTCAAAAGCCTCGGACCGGCAAAGAAGAAACCAATAGGCGAACAACTGCAACTGTTCCTAGTCGCAGACCGGGCCTACGAAGGAGACGAAACACGGCGACTGGCCGTCGCTCTGGGTTACACCCCCCCGCCGCTCAGTTTCGGCTGAGAGCCGGACGGATGTGGCCATGTGTCTCCTCTGTAATACACGTATTCACTGTATTCTGGAAGGATCGTCCGGCTAGCCGGAACAGGTCACTGCCCACTGCCGAGGCACTTTCTGCCGTGGTGCTCTTCGGGAGGGTCGGCTACGAGTGCCACCGGTGTTCGAAGATTGGCACTCCGTCGGCTTCGACGCGGCCCCACGCGGTGACCTCGTAGGCGGAGACGCGAGCGCGGGCTTCGACCACGACCCGGCTCCCGGACGGGGTGTCGAGCACGAAGGTGCTGTTGCCTTCCAGACGAGCTCCGTCGGGGCGGTGGCGCGACACGGTTGCGATGGCCTCGGTTTCGATTTTGGCCCGGCCATCCATGCTGGGGGTGTGCATCGTGGAGCTGAACCCCGCCTCCACCGTGATGCTGTCCTTGGCGTGGTCGCGCGTAACGATGTGCTTGGGGACGTAGTCGATTCCGAGCGGGGCACGGTCCAGGCCGGGGTCCGGGCGGGGCATGTCCACCCTCGGTCCGGACGCCTCGGCGGCAACCACCGGAAGGACGATCCGGGAGGGATAGTCGCCGCCGGTATGAAGACGGATCAGGGGATTGGTGAGGGTGGGCCAGATCCTGGGGAAGTCAGCACACGACACCGAGACCCGGAGCCGGTGCCCGGCAGCCACCTCGTAGGATGTCGCCCATATGGCGACGCGGGCCTCGACCACCTCGCCAGGGATCAGGTCAGCAGACTGCCGGTGGGAATCCCGGTGATTCAGGTTCAGCCAGCCGGTGGAGATGAGCGTCGAGTGGCCGGACGGCGCCACGTCACACAGCTTGACCACTAGGTTGGCCTCGTCGCCTTCGTCCACACCCACGTACAGGACCGCCTCAGGGGAGCCGGTGATTTCCACCGCCTCGTCAAGCGGTTCGGATGTATAGGCGAGGGAGAGCACATCCTCGGGAGCCTGGTTCTGAGGATTGCCCAGGCCCAATGCCATGGGATCCCACAGGACTGAGTGGGAACCGAGGGTCGGATCGGCCCGGTAGACCCGGCTACCGTTTTCTGCGGAGACCTCTGCCGACAGTCCTTCCGGGTCGAGGAACAGGGTGGCGTCCCGGGCAGATGGTGCGGGCCAGGCATCTTCGTTCTTCCAGCGGCCCTCGCCTCCCTCACCCGTCTGTACATACAGAGTCACCGGGGATTCGTCCTCGACGCCGTTGGGCAGGTCGCGCAGCCAACGGTCCCACCAGCGGGTGATCTCCGCCAGGTAGTCGACCGGTTCGAACGGGGACTGATCGGGTGCGCAGTGCAACCACGGTCCCATCAGCAGCTTACGCGGCCCCGACAGGCGGCTGTAAGGGGACACCATGCCCTCGGGAAAGATGTCCCGCCAGCCACCCATCAGGAAGGTGGGCACCTCGATGTCCTCCACAGCGGTGGTCTTGGAATCCCAGAAGGTGTCGCGCTCGGGGTGTGCATGCCAATCCAGGATGTAGGGCCGGGCGTTGTGGAGCCGGTTCAACCACACCTCCATCCAACGGCCCTCGGGATCCTGGAACATGGGAGGAACCATCTGCATGGCCACCATGTACGATCCCCATCCCATCAGTCCCAGGCAATTGAGGCATCCTCCCGGATAGACCCAGTCCAGGTAGATGTCGGCGGATCCAATGACCGGCACGATCGCCTTCAAGTGGGGCGGGCGGACCGCGGCAGTCTTCAAGGAGGCTATGCCGCCGTAGGAGAGCCCCCACATACCCACGGAACCGTCACACCACGGCTGGGCGGCGATCCACTCCACCAACTCGGCCCCGTCGTCGGCTTCCAGGGCGTTCATGGCCTCGCCGGGCAAGCCGCTGGAGCTTCCAAGTCCCCGGAAGTCCGCCAGCACCGCTGCGTAACCCTGCTGGGCGAAGTAGCGGTTGGCATACTCGAAGAACCCCCCGATCACGTCGTCCTTGTGATACGGGTAGTAGCTCACGACAGCCGGGGAAGGCTGTCGCTCCGGTAGGTAGACGTCGACCGCCAGCGTCTCGCCGTCGCTCAGCGGGGCCACCAGGTTGCGCTCCACTCCGTTGCTCATGTTCACCTCATATCCTCTTTTTGGGACCTAGGTCATGTCAAAGTGTGTCGAATACCACGTTCGACCTGCGAAACCCGTCGACTATTTTCATCGCCAGGCTGGAACCGGCGCCGGTGCAGTCGGGGATGAATACCTCGTCGGCATCAGCCCCGATGAGCGGGGCGAACAGGTCCTGCACGCGCCGGTACTCCTCGTCGAGCCGGTCGCAGCGATCATTCGGGTCGTAGGTGATCTCGTCGGCGAACCGGGCAATAGCCTCCGGTGTGCGTATCGACGGGGCACCAGACCACCTCTGAATAGATAGGCCCGCTCAGCCGGGACCGGGAATAGGCTACGTATCCCCTCTCTGTTCATACGCCAACTCTCATGTTCCCACTATCTGGGGTGTCCGTGGTCCGTGGTCGTCGAGCCGACCGTAGCAACTACCTCGATCGCGGGTTGCACGTGGATCGATACACATGACACCCGACCTACCAGATCGACCAGCCGCCGTCGACGACCAGGTTGTGTCCCGTGACGAACGATGAGGCGTCCGAGGCCAGGAAGATCGCGGCACCGATCAGGTCGTCGGGCCGACCGAACCGGGCCATCGGGGTCCTTCCCAGGATGGCGGCCTTGCCCGTCTCGTCGACTATGTCGCTGGTCTGGTCGGTGATGAACATCCCCGGCGATATGGAGTTGACCCGAACCCCGCGTGCCGCCCAGCCTGCTGCCAGCGAGCGGGTGATGCCCAGCACCCCTCCCTTGCTGGCGCAGTAAGCGACCGATGACGGGCCCCCGTCATAGATAGTGTATAGGCGCGCATCGGGGCCGAGGAAGCCGTACACGGAGGCGATGTTGACTATCGACCCGCCACCCTGGCTCAGCATCACCGCACCGAACGCCCGGGCGCAGACGAAAAGCCCGTAGGTGTTGACATCGAGGACCTTCGACCACTCCTCGTAGGGCAGATCCATCATCGGGGTACGCTCCCCGATACCGGCGTTGTTGAGCAGCACCAGTGGCGTACCATCGTCGCACCGGGCAGCCAACTCCCTCACCTGTTCCGGGCTCCTCACGTCGCATTCGAAGAAGTCGATGGTGACTCCGGCCTCGCCGGCTTCTGCGTTGGCCACGTCGAAGCGATCCTCGAGAATGTCCAGTGCCCACACCTCGGCGCCGGCTTGGGCCATGCCGATCCCCATACCGAACCCGAGTCCTCGTGCTCCACCGGTGACGATGACCCGCCGTCCCGACAGATTGAATCGTTCGACGCTCATTCACTCCTCCTTCGCTCGCTCACCCATCCGACTGTCCACTCGGGATACCACCCCGAGGCTGGCTCTCACCGCGGCCCGGCCAGAGCCCGCATCCGATCCAAACCCGTGCGTTCACGAACCAGCGTGTTGGTTACCGGTCCTTCCCGCGCCAAGCCACTGGCGAAGTCGACCTCAGTAGGGGTGGTCTCGAAGCGCCGGAGTCAACGATCAGCAAAACGGGAGGGTTCCGCGCCCCCCACCGCAGGGTTCGGCGCTCCCCGCCGTACGAGCACGCGACCATCCTTCGCCTCCAGCCGTTGTCTCGGACTCACGCGGAGTACAGTACTTGGGGAGCCGGGGACGCCGTCACCACGTCCTACGACCGGATCGAAGGGATGCGGGAGGGTGCGGAGGACCCAGAGCAAGCAACTCAAGGACATCTGCCCATCCGCCCTACGAATCGCGGGCGCCTCCGAGGCCGATACCCTTGTCGTAGCCGGCCACCTGGTCGACAACAATGTCATCGGGCACCACACCCACGGCATGATTCGGGTGCGTGAATACGCCGATACGATAGACCGCGGCGAAGTCATCCCGAGCGCCCGTCCCCGGATTGTTGCCGAGAAGGCGGCCCGGTCCGACATGGCGTCGATCATCTTCACCTGTAAACGTGGTCACGGCATCAACCAGCCGCCGTTAGGCGGCGCGGAGCCGAAGCTCAGCTCCGCGCCGATCGCGATGTCCTTCCCGTCCACCCTCGACGGACCGCAGGTCATGGACATGGCTACCTCGGTCGTGGCGGAAGGCAAGGTCCGGATGTACCGGGCCGCGGCCTCCAAACCCCACCCGGGTGGCTCATTGAGTCGAACGGAGACCCGACCATGAACGCCGCCGACCTCTACGACGGGGGCGCCATCCTCCTGTTGAGTCAAGCGGAAGGACACAAGGGGTATGCCCGGGCGTTCATGGTGGACCTGTTAGGCGGGGTCCTGTCGGGCGGCGGGATTCCGGGAGACCCGACCGACTCCTTCAGCAACGACTCGATGATGATCGTCCTCGATCCTCATCGCTTCACGCCGTTGGGCATACTGGAGAGGCCGCGACGATGACCGTCCACATCGAGAACACTCGGCTCGGCGACGACTCACGGCCCATCATGTATCCGGGGGGAGATCGAGGCGAAGGCCCGAGCCGCCAACCGGGACCGGCCGATCGACCTGGTGGCAGCCACCTGGGCGGGGATCCTGTCCGTCCTGCGGCAGTTCTCGATTACCAGTGGCCGGTGATCGTTAGCGCCGGGAAGTCCCGGCGGTGAAGACCGTCCAGACCGTCACGGGACCGGTCGCCCCTGAGGACCTCGGCACCGTGCTGCTCCACGAGCATGTGCTGATCAGCAACCAGGTCGCTTTGTACGAATTGCATGGTGATCCGAGCGTTTCCGAACTGTGGGACGCGGACATCTCCATCGAGATACTGGGTGCGCTGCGGAAGGGTGTTCCGAACCGGACCAACCTGATGCTCGACGACGAGGACCGGGTCGCCGAGGCCTTGGCCGACTACCGGGACTGGGGCGGGACCACCGTCGTCGAGAACACGACCTGGGGTCTGGGTCGGGATGTACGCGGGCTGCAACGGGTGTCCCTCCAGAGCGGCGTCAACATCATCGCCACCACGGGGTTCTACAAGCAGTCAGTACATCCGTCCTGGTTGGCCGGCATGACCGTCGACGACATCGCCGTCTTCATGATCCGGGAACTCGAGGAGGGGATCGAGGACACCGGAATACGGGCCGGGTCGATCGGGGAGTGCGCATGCACCGAACCCGTTCCCTACCACTCGGAGGAGGAGAAGGTCTTGCGCGCTGCCTGCCGGGCACAGATCCGCACCGGCGTCGGCTTCACCTTCCACCCCTCGATCCACGACCCGGACCTGGGAGGGCTGGCGAAGGTCGGCGAGGCGTACGTAGACCTCATCGAGCAGGAGGGAGCGGACCTCGACCGCTTCTACCTGAGCCACTGCGACATGACGCTGCACGACCTCGACTACCACCGGCGCCTGCTGGCAAGGGGTATCACGCTTTCCTATGACCTGTTCGGCGCCGAGGGCATCAACGAGTCGGCGTTCATGGCGGGCTTCGCCATGCCCACCGACATCGAGCGGGTCGACGCCATCGCCACCCTGTGCCGGGAGGGCTACGACGGCCAGCTGGTGATGTCGCACGATGTCGGCATCAAGATCCGCTGGAAGTCCTACGGTGGGGACGGATACTCGTTCGTTCTCCAGCACGCCGTCCCCATGCTCCGGGAACGCGGTGTCACCGAGCGCCAGATCGGGAACATGACCGTGGAGAATCCCAGGCGAATCCTGGTCAGCGATTGACGCCAACGAAGGAATCCGCTCCCGCAGTAGGCACGGGTGATTGGTCGCCACAACTGGGGGTGACCGGCAAGCGGCCATCCGATCGCAGCCTCAACAATGCTCAGCACAGCGAGCGGGTGGCTGCCTGCTCCAGATCGGTCGGGACCGACCAAGCCTATCAATCGTAGGCGGCCTCCCATATGGTCGCGGGCCGGAAGTGCTCGATCACGCGTTGTACAGAATTGATTATCGGTAGCCAACGAGGAGCTGCTGGTTCTTAGGACTAGAACCGGTAGCACTCGTTAGCCAACCGCCCGCGAGAGCATCCTCCATGGCCCAACAGACCGGGGACAATAGCCAACACGAACAAGACCCGCAACGGCTAACACCCCGGACAGCCTCTCTGGGTATGCTGCTTTATGGACCTCTCCATCCTCGATCACGATCACCCTTCGTTCTACCTGAACCCCCACGAGGTGTTCAGGCGTATCCATCAGGAGCAGCCGGTCCTCCAGACAAGTGCCAAGGGCGGCTACTGGCTCCTTACCCGCTACGCGGATGTCCGGGCCGCCCTGCTCGATTGGCAGAGTTTCTCGTCGGCCGGGCTCGCGCCGTCCCGGATCCATGCGCAGTGGCCGCCCGAGGCGGCCATCGTCGAGCTTCCGGTAGGGAGCGACCCGCCCGAGCACACCAAGTACCGGGCTCTGGTGGCCCCATGGTTCGGGCGGGACCATGTGGCGCCGCTCGAGCCGGACCTGCGTGACGACGCCCGGCAGCTACTTGCGAAGCTGGCCGAGGCGGGTGGCGGAGACGCCGTCCAGGACTTCGCCCTTCCCTACGTGATGAAGGCGCTGGCCCGGTTCCTAGCGGTCCCGGTGGGCGACTCCGAACGGTTCATGGAGTACGCGGAGGGGACGTTCATCGGTCGGGCCGCCGGCCAGGACGCGGCCGACCAGTCCCGCTACGGGCTGATGGAGTATGTCCACGACCGGATGTCCGGGAACCGGGGCGGAGAGTCCAGCTACTTCTCGTTCCTGGCCGCCAGCCGAGTGAACGGCCGGAAGCTCAACGACGAGGAGGTCCTCGGTTTCGGGTCGCTCGCCTACCTGGCCGGGGTGGAGACCACCGTCAACGGTATAGCCAACAGCATGCACCATCTGGGCACCCATCCGGACGATCAGGATCTGCTGCGCAGCCCGTCGGTGAACATGCCCCTCGCCGTCGAGGAGTTGCTCCGCCTGCGCGCCCCGGTCACGCTCCTGGGACGGCAGACCATGACCGATGTCGAGATGGGCGGCTGCGTCATCCCGAGGGGATCGGCAGTCGCGATGTGCTACGCGGGCGGCAACGTCGACTCCGGCACGTACACCGATCCTCTGCGCTTCCGGCTGGGGCGCAAACCCAGACACCTGTCCTTCGGGACGGGCCGGCACCTGTGCCTCGGCGCCATGCTCGCCCGTCTCGAGATAAGGGTCGCTCTGGAGGAAGCCTTGGTCGCCCTTCCCCATTGGGAGGTGACGACCGGGGGCGACGTGGGACCGATGATCCTTCCCCGAGGCGAGCTGCACGGACTCTGGCGCCTGCCGATCAGCGTCCGCAAGGCCGCTTGACGGGCCGCTGACCGCGACGATGCCTGCCATCCAGACCGTGCTCGGGCCGATCCCGCCCGCGGAGGCCGGGATCACCCTTCCCCACGAGCACCTGATCTGCGATCTGACCCTCTACATGGAGGAAACTTCCGACCCGGAGGCCGAGGAGTGGGCAGCCCAGACCTTCACCGTCGACAACCGCTGGAGGATCGTCGCCAACTGCAACACCAACTGGGACAACCTCCTGCTGGACGACCCGGTCTTGATAGTGGAAGAACTCCGCCCCTTCAGGGCCGAAGGCGGGCGCACGCTGGTCGATCTCACCAGCCGTGGTCTCGACCCTCGGCCGGAGACCGTGTGCCGGATAGCCACGGAGAGCGGGCTCAATGTTGTTCTGGGTGCCGGCTACTACATCGACGAGAGTCACCCGCCGTCGATGGCGGAGCTCTCAGAGGAGCACATCGCCGGCGAGATTGTCACCCATGTCACAGAGGGCTTCGGCGACTCCGGCATCCGGGCGGGAATCATCGGCGAGATCGGGTTCCAGAACGGCACCCCGGCCGAGGAGAAGTCCCTACGAGGTGCAGGGTTGGCGCAGCGGGCGACCGGCGCGGCTCTCAACGTGCATGTGCCGTTCGGGATGGGCAGGCAGAACATCTGTTATCGGGCGGCGGAGGTTCTCGCCGAGACGGGCGCCGACCTGAGCCGGGTGATCTTCAGCCATCAGGACCTGAGCGGTCGCGATCCTGAGTACGAGGACCGCATGCTGGAGAGGGGGATCACCCTGGAGTTGGACTGCTTCGGCCTCGAGATGACGACCGATGCCTACGGCGGTTGGGATTTTCCATCGGACCGGGAACGGATCGAAACGGTGGCCGGGCTGGTCGAGAGGGGCTGGGCCGACCAAGTCCTCATCTCGACCGACATGTGCATGAAGTTCCAGCTGCGCGCCTACGGGGGGCACGGGTTCGGGCACATCCTCGACACGATCGTTCCCCGGATGCGGAGGACGGGTATCACCGATACCGCCCTCGACAGGATTCTCGTCGAGAATATGAAACGGCTTCTCACCATGGAGGGGACATGACCAGCTTCTGGCACGGGTACGCGGATATGAGCCTGGTGCCCGGCAACGAGATCGTGATGAACCGGGGCGAAGGGGTATGGATCTACGACACGGAGGGACGCCGGTACCTCGACGCCACAGCTGCGCTCTGGTATTGCAATGTGGGTCACGGACGCCAGGAGATAGCCGACGCTGTGGCCAAGCAGATGGCGCAGTTGGCGGCCTACTCGACCATGGGCTTCACCACCACTCCTCCCACCGTGGAGTTGGCCGACCGATTGACGGACATGGCCCCGATCGACGACGCGGTCGTGTTCATGACCACCGGAGGTAGCGACGCGATCGAGACCGGCGCCAAGCTGATCCGCCGGTACTGGAACGCGGTGGGCAGGCCGGAGAAGCGGACCATCGTGGCCCGCGAGTTGAGCTACCACGGTATGAACGCCTGGGGCACCGAACTCGGGGGCCTCCCCTCCAACAGCGAGGGGTACGGAGGGCCGCTGGTTCCGCACGTCGTGCATGTACCCACCCACGACACCGGAGCAGTTGCCGACCTGTTCGAACGGGAGGCCGACCGGATAGCCGCCTTCGTCGGAGAGCCGGTGATCGGGTCGGGTGGCGTCGTCCCGCCCGCGGAGGGTTACTGGCCGGAGATCGAACGCCTTTGCCGGACTCACGACGTGCTGTTGCTCGCCGACGAGGTGATCACCGGGTTCGGAAGGGTCGGCCGGGACTTCGGATGCCAGCACTACGGCTTCACACCCGACGTGATCGCCTTCGCCAAAGGGGTCACGTCCGGTTACGCCCCGCTGGGCGGGATCCTCATCGCTCCCCGCATACGCGAACCGTTCTGGAAGGGCGAAGCCGCCTTCCGCCACGGTTACACCTATTCAGGCCATGCCGCTTCCTGCGCGGCCGCGCTGGCCAACCTGGCCATCATCGAGAGGGAGGACCTCGCATCGCGAGTCGCGGACCTCGAACCGGTCCTGGCTGACGGGGTCGGCAGGCTCGTCTCCCACCCGGTGGTGGACGGAACACGGTCCGCCGGCCTGCTTGCTGCGGTAGTCCTGTCCGAGGACGCACTGCAGGAGGATTCGGGGCTTCTTGACGCCGTAGTCCGCGCCGCCCTGAACAGGGGAATCATCACCATCGGCCTGCGAGGCGCCTACGGGGTCCTGCAGATATCCCCGCCGTTCGTCATCACCGAGTCCGAGATCGACATCATGCTCGACGGCCTGTCCGAATCCATCGCCGAGGTGTCGACCGCCCGGGGATTCGCCTAGCAACGGCAGTCGGCATCAACGATTGCTTCCGGCACGCCGCCGAGGGAGCGGCCATCTCAGGAATACACAACAACGACGACGATGACGGTCTCCAAACGTAGGAACCGCAACCGTGTTGTAGCTCTTCAGATACTCGGCAGTTTGTGGGATGGGCCAGTTGAGTGTGTGGTCACGCAGGGGATGAGTCGCCTCTCCCTGTGCCGACATCCGTGCCTCGGTCAGGCGCCAATCGGTTGGGATCGCCGTGGTTCGAGGCTACCTCAGACCCGAGTTTGGCGGGTTGTGGGGGTTTGGTGATGGGGAAAGGCCGCTGACCTGGGGTTTCTTAGTGTAAGCTGCCGTTTTGGTGAGAAAGTGTAGGGGCGACATGTCGTTGGATGCCCTGCGATGCAGTGGTATCATGCTGGGCATGTTCGTGAAAACGACCCGCCGTCGCAGGGGCGACAAGGTGTACGAGTACCTGTCTTTGGTGGAGTCCGTCCGCAACGGCTCGAAAGTCGGGCACCGCACCCTGCTGCGCCTCGGAGAGGTGACCGCTTTACGCGAGTCCGGCCAGCTGGAACGCATCGTCGCCGCGCTGGAGCGTCACCTACGACGCGAACGTGTCGACGTCGGCGCACTGGAAGCCGAAGGGGCACCCGGGGTGGGGGCGGTAGCAGCGGTGTGGGCGGTGTGGCAGCGTCTGGGCCTTGACGGGGGGTTCGCTCAGGGCGGTGCCGCGCGCGGGGCGCAGGCTACGGAGCCTGCCGCGCAC
>JAPOQZ010000048.1 GCA_026710435.1 bacterium
AGACACCCGCACCTGGGACAAAGCCGCTATCACCTAACCCCCACCATCAGCCCCCCACACCGGCGATGTAGTGGAAACACGTCACACCCAAACCCCCCCTGACCAGGTAAAACGCGAAACACCCGCCAAATTCGGGTCCGAGGGAATGGGTAGCCGTTGGCAGACTCCCGACCCGGAATCGCGGCGGACTCGACCAGCCCGCCGACCTGAGAGGGATCTTCCCCCGTGGAGTGCATGTGAGAAAAGACACGAAGATAGGCTTGAAGTGGCCTTTCATGCGCAGGTGCACCGGGCGAAGAGTGAGGACTGGTCGCATGGCGCGGCACCGGGGCTAGCGGCTGCCGACCAGCCACCTGATCCGGCGACCCGCTAGCACGAGAACTCCGATAGCCGCCACCGATGCGACCGCAGCACCCGCGCGATTGCCCCACACTCTTCGCGCAGGCCCCGGGTGCGTCACACTATGCGGGTGTTCCAGCACCGTAGTCATATCGTACGGAAGGGGTTCTAGTTCGTGGCGCAACGCGGCGAGTTCCCGCAGGAGGCGGCGCTGTCGCACTGTGGCCGCTTGGCAGGCGAGGCATACCCTACGATGACGGTCCACCAGCGCCGGGACACCGAACCCATCGGGCTCGACTCCGTAGAGCACGCGCCGGGCTATCACACATGCCGCGCTTCTGGGATTGAGGTGCAAGCCGGTCCTCGCAAGTACGCCGCTCATACCACGTCCCTCAGAAGCTCGCGTAGCTTCAGGTGGGCTCGGTGGAGGCGAACCTTGGACGCGGCGACCGAGATGGACAGCGAGTCTGCGATCTCCTTGTGGGACCAGCCGTACACGTCCTTGAGGACCACGATCGACCGCTGGTGTTTTGGCAGCGTGGCCAGCGCCGCCTTGAGAGTGGCGCGCAACTCCGCCCGTTCACCTGCGATCTCGGGATCGCCGCGGCTGTCGGCATGGGGCTGGCGGATCATCTGGTCCAAGTCGTAGGTCGACTGCCGTACCGCCCGCCCCTTCAGGGTCCATGCCACGTTGGCAGTGATCCGATAGATCCAAGTGCTGAAAGCAGCGTCGCCGCGGAAGCGACCGATCGCCCTCCACGCGCGCACCAGCGCCTCCTGGGTGACATCTGCAGCGAGGGTCCTATCCCCCACCAACCGAACCGCCAATGTGTACACCTCGTGCTGGTGAAGCCGGGCAAGTTCCCCGAAGGCGGCTCTGTCACCGAGCCGCGACCGCTCCACCAATTCGTTTACATCGGCTTCGACCCGCTCGCCCGACATCTGGTTACAGCCTTCCACCTAGGAGGATTCACTCGAGTGAGGGCGGAGCGAAAGAACCCCGCAGGCTCTCACTTCGGCGAGCCCCTTGCCTGCACTGTGTCCGGATCGGAGTGTCGCGAACCTCACCCAATTCTCCCTGTCCGCGCACCCTGATCACTGGTCCTGGCCGAAATGGTAGCAACCACATGCCGTCCGGCCTCCGATACCACCGCGGCTGCGACCGAAGTCACTCCATCATCCTGATCCGAGACCCTCGTAGTTACCGTTGCTGCGGCATCCGGGTATAGCGGGATGCGGAAACGAAATCGCGCCGCAGCCAATGGATCGCTGCGCTCCACCGAAGCGGCGGCCGGCTGGGGCGCCCACGCAGCCAGCAGTAGTCCGTGGCAGATGACCCCTCCCACTCCGGAATCCACGCCTCGACCATGGTCCCAGTGGACCGGGTTGAAGTCCTCACTGGCAGCGGCATACCGGATCAGGTCGGCGCGGGAGGCAGACTTGGCAAGCGGCCGAACAAGCGAGCCTTCACCCTTGGCTTCGTATGAAGGACGCTCCGTCGTGCGGCGCGCTTCCGGCTCCGGCTCCTCGCGCTCGGGCGCGCCACCGCCAGGAGGCTCCGCGGACGACATCAGGAATAGCGACCGGGATGAGAGCACCATTTGTTGGGTGTCGTCGGTGACATCCAGCACGAAGGTCACAAAGGCGGTACCGCCCCGCTCGCGCAGGCGTTCGATCCTCGCCCCGACGGTGAGCAGTGACCCGATCTCCCAGGGACGCTCCCAAGCGAAGATCTGGTCGCCGTGAATGAGCAACCTCGCACGCGAGGCAACGTCTGGGTCGGCGAAGAAGGCCGGCGCGGCCTTGAACAGCACCGCACCGGCGAAGGAGGGAGGGGCATACCTGATCCAGCGCTCCGGATCGTCGCCGGTGGCTTCCACGTACGCGGCGACTTGGCTGGGGCTGACCCGGAACGTGAACGGTCCGTAGGAGCGACCTACCAGGTCCCCGAGAGCCCTCAACGAGGACTGCCTATCGAATCTCGCGGTGGAGTGTGTGCCGGCGCAGGAACGGGTTGTACTTCTTGATTTGCAGCCTTCCGCGCGTGTTGTTGCGATTCTTGGTCGTTATGTAGCGGGAGGGCGGCTTACCTTCGGCGCGGGCCTCCGTACACTCGAGCGTGATCTTTATCCGATTGCCCTTCTTCTTTGCCATGGCGCCCTTCCCAATTGATCAGGTACTACAAACTCACGGTGATTTGTCCGGTTATTTTGTGATTTTGGTGACCGTACCAGCCCCCACCGTCCGGCCACCCTCACGAATAGCAAACCGCAACCCCTCATCCATCGCTATCGGCGACCCCAACTCCACCGACATACGCGTATTATCCCCCGGCATCACCATCTCAACC
>JAPOQZ010000153.1 GCA_026710435.1 bacterium
CCACGGCTGGGCCGAGACAGTTGACGTGCCCGAGGTCGATCGCCTGTCCCGGACGCTGTGCACCTGGGAGGAAGAGACCCTCAACTATCACCGGACGGGGGCTACCAACGGACCGACCGAAGCTGTCAACCTGATCATCGAAAAGACCCGTCGTCTAGGACACGGTTCCCGTAACTGGGACAACTAACGGCTAAGGCTCCTACTCCACTGTGGAGTCACCTGGTATACTGCCCCTACCAAACGAATACGAGGCCGCAAACCCCCGTTAGCCGCGTAGAGCCGGTTTCAGCGGCAGCCGACATTGCCAGTCGTCGCCATCTAGATGGACACCCTGAGCTACCCTCTTGATCCGTCCGAACAGAAGTGACGTCACCAACGACTCGTGGGAGACAGGAACGCCGCGGCATCTGCGAGCAGGAGCCTCCGCTCCTCTTGGGACGATACAGCCGTAGTCCGCGTCCTCACCAAAATCACGGACGCCCGACCACGACTCCGCCGGGTTCAGCGGCTTGACAAGCGCCGCTCAGCACCAACGTACAATAACGCAGCCCCTTCGTTTGAATCAGAGTTGACGATCGTTTGAGATTCCTCCGGGAAGCCCGGTACGGTTCACCCCAGGGAACCCCTCGGTGGATTCAGGCTAAGAACTCAGACGGGGAGCGGGTAGCGCTTGTCGGCGGTTCGCCAGGCCCCCTCTCCCCCAGGGTGTGCCGCCAAACTCGGATTCAGCTCCCGCAAACTCCCCCTATGATCACCAATGCCACTACTACGGCCAGGCAGCCCCCGCAGCCGACCGGGGTGCTAGCGAATACACCGATTCGCGGACGGCCTCTTCGTCTACCCACTTTTGACGGTAGCCAGTTTCCCATCTTGCTGCGGCCCCGGCCGTGGTCGTCGACGCCGACGGGCAGCTGTGTTGGCAGCGGGACCGTCACCGCCAAGACGGAGCGAAACCCGACCGGGGAGACACCAGCGTGCTGGCCGATCTGGTACACACCGACCGTCACACCCATCATCCAGCCGCCGGTGACAGCCCCCAGGTGGAAGGCATCAAGATCATGGCCCGCACACATCAGAATATCCTGCTGGCTCTGGACAGCGACTCGGAAGGATGCCAAAGGCACCGCGGCGGTTTGGAAGCGGCATAGCCCGATGTTCGATGCGGTGTTTGAGGTGTGAGGTACGGGCTTGTGTGCTACCAAGCAGTTGATCTCGGCTGTGCGTGGTCACCTCAACCAGACCAAGCCGATACCGCTTTGGTTGTTCGGCTGGCGGTGGCCGGCTGTAGTCGCCGAGCTAGGGCCAGGTGTTGAATCCACCGCCGATCCTCACTGATGCCGATGGTGGTGCCGTTCAGGTGGGACGGTGGGTTCGGACCCCCGGTGACCATTGGGTGCGCAGGACAACCGCCGAGGGTTCCGAAACCAGGCCAACAGGTTAGCCGGTTTCCTCTTACGGTCGCCGGGGGGTACCTCGAAAACCGAAGCCGACTCGGCTTGCTTGGGTTTCCCCCCGACGACCAGCGGGAAAAGGGGAAGAGAGACCGTACCGGACGAGGAGATCGGCGGGTTCGATCTCTTCTTTCCCTCGCGATGGGATGCTAGCCGGTCAGGGGTTGGGGTTTTGCTACCCGATGCCGGGCCACTGCCCATTGTCATGACACATGCCAAACCGGAGATCGGGGCCGTGTCGGAACCATGGCAGTCCGCCAGGCTGGCCGAATCGACCACATGGGTGACCGGACCGTCAGGGGAGAGGTTCGGGAGGAACTCTTCTGTCCGGTACGCTGACGTGGCGGCCGGGCTGGTGGCGCCTCCCACAACGGCGAAGCTACACCTCCGTGTTCGTCCGGGGAGAACTTACCCGCAGATGCTCGTCAACGTCTCGGGAGCGGCGATCTCGGCGGGGTCGGCGGCGACGCCCCAGGTGGCCTTCGCTTCGATCCAGACAGCCGCGTAGACGCAGCGGACGTCCTCGTTTGGTGGGAGCCAGTCGGCGGGTTCGGCGGCGGCGCTGACCGCTACCAACCCGGCCCGGTCGTGAGCGACAGCTACCCGCTGTCGGGCAGACCACACCCAGGCGCCGGACTCCCACCCCTCGGCTAGTGGCACCAGGCGATCGACGTGGAGATCTGAGGGGCTGGTGGTCCACGCATCGTCGTAGCACGACCACCAGCGTCCGTTCACCACCCCTCCACATCCGCTCCGGGTGCATGACGGGTTCGATGGCAGAGTCCCCGAGCAGCACTCTCTTGGCGGGTGTCGCAACCGTCGCTGTCGAGGTCGCGCCAATGCGGAAACCAGGTCACGGTCGTAGCCTCCCCAGACTTCCGGAGGCCGCTTCGAGCCGTGCCGCCTCTACCAGCCAGACAGACCCTGGTTCAGGGTCGGGTCCACCGGGTGGTGGTCTGGCTGTGTGGGCTTTCCTCGATGGTGGTGGTCTCGGCGGGGTCGGAAGCCAACCGCCAGCGCGGTTGTGGGAACGATGGGTGATCAGCAGGTCCCCTAGGGGGGGTGTCGACGACTACGGCGGCTGCCCGCTCGGGTGGTGGGCGTGTCCCCGGAGCCACAGGCCGCCATGCCCACCACCAGAACCGCAGACAGACCCGCAACGTCACCGTTCACCCATCCGAAGACTGCTCCCAACGTTGAGGCCTCCCCTGCCGGCTTCGACGTGGCGGAACATCCCCCCGGGGGCTGAGATCGATCACCCCGGGGGAAGATGCCGCACGGGTCTGGAGATGGGCTGATGTCAGCATCGGGGTCCAGGGCCGCTACTGACGGGCAGTCGGCCACGATGTTGGCGATCACAGACCGGGCCGAAACCAGCCCGTACAGGGATCCCTCCCACCCCCCGACGGGTGGTGTCATCCCCCCGGCCGCCGTCCCCCGCGGGCAACCCCGACACCCTCTCAGGTCCGGTCACCACCGCATACAGCACCCGGCCGATATAGGTAGCGAACAGCCGGCCCCCAACCCCCAGTCACCTCGCCGATCAAACCCACAAGACCTGTGGCCTCTTTGACCAGCGCCGCCACCTCCGATGCCACAATGCCCTCCCCTCCGGACGAAACAACGCCAGACTCCCTACCCAACCGGCGCGTACTCCGACGCGTACTCCGGTCCCTGACCTGAGAGAACGCCGCCTCCGCGCCAGCACCGCCGGGGTTACGTCCTCCCCGGCCCCCCTTCCTCTCGCCCACATCGGCGCCACCGTCCCGGCCCCCCGGTTACCCATCAAGGCAGAGCCCGGCACTGCACAAGTCACACCCCGCCGGACCCAACCCAGATCGGGGACCGGCGCGAGACAAGACATCGACGGACACGAGCACACTGCACGGCCCCCCCACCGACAAGGCACAGCCCCCAGCGACAACCCCCCTACCCCGAGACGTTGGGCCCGTCCTCACCAAACCAACGGTTACCGACACCCCAGGCCGCAGCGGCGACACAAGTCCACACCGAAGACCGCCCGGCGGCCCCCGCGTACTCCGCCGCGTACTCCGCGTACTCTGCCGCGTACTCCGCCGCGTACTCCGGTCCCTGACCTGGGGTTTCACCCCGCCGACAGCAACACTGGAAAGCAGGTCTCCGACCACCCGTACGTTCGCCCGGTGACACAGGTACCCACCCCCGTTTACCGCTGTCGCCGCCTGGTCGACCGCCCTAAACAGTCCACACAAACTGCATCCCACCATCCGCTACCAGCTGTCCCCCACCCCTCCGGCCCCGCAACCGGGGGTCCGCCAGGGCCTCCGCCCCGCCGCGGCGGCTGACCAGGGGGGCCTAGACAGGCTTGGAGAGGCTAGAACGCCAGGTGGGCATCCGGGAAGGGGGCCGGAGGCGGGGGTTCAGGGGAGGCTCCCCAAGCCGGCCGAAGCGGGTGTCTCCAGACACGCCGGCAGCCCGGGCTCTCCTGGGTGTGATATGGGGTTCTGACCTGGGGGATCGTGTGGGTTCGCCGTCCGCCTCGGAGCGGGATCCCGGGTGTGCGGCGGTTCGGTGGCTGCTTGTCGAGGAAGGAGGGTAGGGGTGCGGCGAAGGTGGTGTGATGGTGAGGGGGGTGGGTTTCTTCGGGAACTTGGGTGATCCAGGGGAGGCGTGGGTTTGGCGGGGTGTTCCTGGGGGGACGGGGCGGTCGGAACTGCGGGGTGGCTGGGTGTGTACTCGGGTAAACGGGGGGTGGTTACGTGGGTAAACGGCGGGTGCCCGAGGAGGGACAATCGGGGGTCGGGAAGGCGGGGGTACGTTTGCATTAAAATGCGGACACGGGTAAACACCCCCTGTTTACCGTAGTACACACCCCCTTGTTGCCCTGTGGTGGGCAGCGGGCGTTGGCCTCGCCGGCCCTGTGGTATTCGGTGGCTCCGTACAGAGTCGGAAGAATGTGGATCAACACAGTTGCCGAGGTGGCTGTAGGTGCCGCCGGGGCGGAATCGCGGATCTGTCCCCGGAGCCGATCCAGATGCGATCACACAGGC
>JAPOQZ010000047.1 GCA_026710435.1 bacterium
ACCCTCTGGTAACGGTGGCCGGTTCGGGTTCGGCTCGTCAAGCCGAGAACGCAAGCGAAACAGAGATACAGGACACTAGGAGGGTGCTGAACAATGACGATTGCTCGGGCCTGCCGCCCGCCGACCCAGGCATTTTGCCGGCGATTGGCAGGCCGCTGGTGGATTGCTCAGTACCCTCCTAGGTTCTTGTTGGTG
Source organism: bacterium (assembly GCA_026710435.1). Taxonomy (GTDB): domain Bacteria; phylum Actinomycetota; class Acidimicrobiia; order Spongiisociales; family Spongiisociaceae; genus JAPPFW01. Next base: position 196 of record JAPOQZ010000047.1, read on the forward strand.
AGCGTGCCGGTGTCCATCACCCACGTGCGGATGGTGTCCGGGTACGTACCGTTGCCGATCAGGGTCGAGGGCCGCCGCGGGTTGAGCGACATGCCGAAGTAGACCTCGCTGTTGGCCAGCAGGTCCTGCAGGGCTCCGATACTGGTCGGATAGGTGTCACCGCCACGCCACAGGTCGGGCTCGATGTCGTTCAGGTACGCCCACACTTTCGGGGCGATGCTGTCGTACACGGCCTGGTCGAAGGGCTGCTGGAAGACCGAGTAGTCGTCGGCCGCCCAGTAGAACATGTGCTTGACGAAACTCAAGCCGTGGAAGTCCGGCGGGGCCGAGTAGGTGAACAGGCCCGGATTGGCATGGACCCACTCCGCTAGGGCTTCGAAGGTTCCGGGCGGTTCCGGCACGTAGGCCGAGTTGTAGACGAACACCATCTGGGCCGATCCCCACGGCGACTCGAGGCCGTCGACCGAGACACCGAAGTCGAATGAGATCGACGGATCGTCCCAGTTGACGTGTGCCGCGTTGGGGATCGCCTCCGACCACGGTCCGAACAGCAGTTCCGCTTCCTTCAGCGTCTTGAAGTTGTCGCCGTTGATCCAGATCATGTCGACGCTGCCGCCCTCGGTCACGCCCGCCTGGTGCTCGTTGAGTACCAGGTTTACCGCTTCGACGGTGTCGCCGAGCGGGACCCGGTTGAGGGTGACGTTGTAGTACATAGGCGATGTCGTGTTCCTTCACCACATCGCCTATGTACGTGTCGACCCAACTGTTGAGATTCTCGTTGCCGCCCCACATGTGCCAGTTGACCGTGGTTCCGTCGGCGGCGGCGAGCACGTCCTCCCAGGTGTCGAAGCCGGGGATGTCGACCATCGTCCCCATCATCTCTTCTTCCATGGCTTCGGTGGTGGTGGGAGCTTCCTCGGCCATGGCTTCGGTGGTGGTGGCCGGCGTGCTGTCGTCGTCGGACCCGCATGCTGTCGCTACCAGTGCGAGGACCATGAACAGTAGGAGCCAGGGACCGGCCGGACCCTACGACGACTGGCCGCTGGCCCGGGGCTTCAACCGCTTCTACGGGTTCCTGGGCGGTGCGGCCGACCACTACTACCCCGAGTTGGTGCGCGACAACCACCACGTCGAGCCTCCGGCGAGGCCGGACGAGGGCTACCACCTGACGGACGATCTGATCGACCGCTCCTCGCGGTTCGTCTCCGACCAGATCGCCCACCGGCCCTGGGATCCCGTCTTCCTCTACCTCCCGCTCGGTGCTGCCCACGCCCCGCACCATGCCCCCCCTGAATATATGGAGAGGGTCTGGGGCCGTTTCGACGCCGGGTGGGACCGGATTCGCAGGCAACGCTACGAGCGGCAAATAGAGGCCGGCATCATCCCGCCGGGAACCGAACTCCCTCCGAGCAACCCCGACGTGCGTCCGTGGGCGAGCCTCACCCACGAGGAACGTCTCGTAGCGGCACGCCTGCAGGAGGCGTACGCGGCCTTCATCGAGCATACCGACGCAGCGCTCGGGCGCCTCTTCGACCACCTGAAGAGGGTGGGCCGCTGGGACAACACGATCATCTTCGTGTGCTCGGACAACGGAGCGGCTATGGACGGCCGCGACCTCGGGGCTTTCGGCCGGGTCCACTTCTTCAACGACATCGAACCCGGGGCGGCCGACATCATCGACCGGATCGACGAGATCGGCGGCCCCACCGCCGACAGCCAGTACGCAAGGGGATGGGCGCAGGCCTCCAACACGCCGCTGAAGTGCTACAAGCGATACACCCACGGCGGAGGTATCCGGGTGCCACTGATCGTCAAGTGGGGAGACCGGCTGGCAGCTCCCGGCACCATGCTCAACCAGTTCCACCACATGATCGACATCGCGCCCACCATCTACGAGGTGTCCGGTGTGACCCCGCCCGCCGAGTATCTGGGCCGGCCCCAGCTGCCCATCCACGGCAAAAGCATGGCCTACACGTTCGATGACCCTACGGCTTCGACCCGCAAGGGCCCCCAGTACTTCGAGATGACCGGCCATCGGGGCATCTGGGCGGACGGATGGAAGGCGGTCACCCGCCACGCGCCGGGAGACGCCTACGAGCAGAACGAATGGGAGCTCTACCACCTGGATGAGGACTTCTCCGAAGCCAGGGACCTGGCCTCCTCAGAGACCGAGAAGCTCGCTGAACTTGACCGCTTGTTCTGGCGCGAGGCGGAGTCGAACGATGTCCTGCCGCTCGACGACCGCTACATGGAACTGTTCTGGTCCTACAGCATGGACGAGCGGTCGCCGCTCTACCGGCGCCGGGTTGACTACTACCCGCCCCTCAGCCACATCGAACGTCCGGCCACACCCCCGCTCGAGTACTGCTCCTACACGATCGAGGCGGTGACCACCGGTCCGATGGAAGGCGTGATTGTTGCCTACGGCCACCCGACATCCGGTTTCGTGCTGTACATGAAGGACGGGCGCCTCCACTACGAATACAACGCGGCCGGACCTGTGATGGCTCATAGCATCGAACTTCCGGACAGCGACCCGCTAACGGTACGGTTCGATTTCGACCTCTTGGGCGAACGGGCCGGTAGGGGTCGCCTCAGCGCCGGCCATCACCAAGGCCAATGGTTCGACTTCGATCATGTGCTCGTGTGGGTCTCCCTCGCCGGGATGGACCTAGGCCGGGACGCCTACGGTCCGGTCAGCACCCGTTACGACCCACCCTTCCCGTTCCAGGGGGATCTCCAGCGAGTCACTTTCCACCTCGGCTCTGAGATCAAGGTCAGCCGCCGCCGCGACGACTACTGACGGCTAGCACGCGGGACTTGTTCTTGGACTGTATTCGGTTACCGAGAGACGGCATAGGAGCGTGGTCTAGGAGCCGGCTCGGTAATCCAAAGCGCGCCCAAGCCAGTTGCCAGGGGGATCAAGGTAAGCCACCAGGCTGCCGCCGAATAGCCGCCGGTGCTCTCGGTTAGCAGCGCCACGGCTACCGGACCTGCAGCCGACGCTGCGACCATCACCAGCATGGAGACCCCCTGGATGCCGCCGATGTTCGCGAGGCCGAACCATCGCGGCAACACAGTCGGCACGAGCGGAAAGTGCGCTCCCATGGACATGCCGAGCAGGGTCGCATACACGAATACCTGCCAGCCCGGCTCAAGGCTCCCGACCATTCCCAGAGCACCGATCAGAAGAGCCATCGAGGTGGTGAGCAGGAGCCGGGCAGGGAGTCGATCGGCGAGGGCCCCTACAGCAAGCCCGGCGGCGATCGTGCCCACGACCTGGGGCACGAACATGGCTGCCGCCTCGGTTGCCGACAGGCCGGCTTCGTTCAGGATAGATATCTGGTGGAAGTTGAGGCCGGTGACCACCAGGGCCGTGGTAGCGACGACGAGCGACATCAGGACGAACCGTGGTTGGGTGATGGCTTGGCGGCGTGTGGGCGGGATCCCGGTGGCCACGGGATCTCCGAAGGTGACAGAGGTGGTGGGACTAACCCCGTCGGGCAACTGCCCGACATCGGAGGGTCGGTCGACGATCCCGAAGTGCCCGATCGGTACGACCACGAGCCAGACAGCGGCTGCGGCGAGCAGCCACGCGGTGCGTAAGCCAAAGGCCGCTATGGCCAGCCCGAGAATCAACGGAATGAAGCTCATCAGGGCGCTGACTGCCGCTTTGTTCACCCCGATGACGAGACCACGCCGGCGTTCGAACCAGTGGATGACGGACAACGAACTGACGAGTGAGAGCGAACCCTGACCGAGCCAACGGATCAGGGTAAAGCCGATTGCCAGCGTGACGAAGCCCTGGACACCGGCCATGACGACGAGACCCAGACCGAACGCCATCCCGATCCACCGCGTGGCCCGCCGGGTGCCGACCCGGTCGATCCAACCCCCCACCGGGACGAGTAGGGCGGCGCCGGCGAGGGTGCCGACGAGGTAGGCCGCCGACACCTGAGGTCGAGTGAGTCCCAACTCGGCAATCAGCGGATCGATCGAGACAGACACTCCGATGGTCTGCCCAGGACCGGTCATCGCGCCCGTGACAGCGGCCAATGCGGAGATCCGCCATCCGAGGAACCGCCTGGTGGGTTTCTTAGAGGCAGATGGGGAGGTAGGGGGCATTCAATCCTTAGGGATGGGGCCGTAACCGGTTTAGTAGACCGGATACCGAATCCCAAGTCCAGAGCTGCCGTGCTGTCAGCGCGCAAATCTCGGGCTGACAGATGGCGTACTGGGTAGGCAGTGACGTTTGTGGCCGCTCGGCAGGATCCGTGAGAGCCCAGTTCGGCATCGAAGGCTCACGCGATCCGAATCCGGCCGTCCGCGTCACGGTAATCAGAGGGATCGCATTGATTGTCTTGAGAGGGGATGTGACCAACTCGCCGGGCTTCCCGGAGGGTGGACTACGCGGAAGGTCCGACGTAGGGAGCCACCATGGGTATCCGTTCGGACTCGGGAGAGGCGGTCAGGCCAGTCAAACGTCGACGACTCGTGCGCTGGCGCTGAGAGCGGATAGCAGAGTTTGCAGATCTCTCCTATCCGATGTGAGAAGTACGACCTCCGCGCCCCGATTGATCGAGTTCGCCACAGTGACCGCCACGGAGGCGTCGATCACATCGGCTGTGTCGGTCTGGCCGCATAGCCGTCCAGACGCTCGAGCCGTCGATCCGTCCAAGGGCACCTCGTCGGATTGCTTCAGGGCGCGTGACAGGAGTACTTGCCGGTGAGGATGCCTCCAAGCCTGGCCGACAACCCCGGCAGGAACTCGGACCCGATCGCCGTTTTGGAAGGCGGTCCTAAGCCTTGACCAGGTGTCCCGGTCACCTCGGTCAAGCGCGATCAGCGCACCGGTGTCGAGCACGATCGTCATTCGCCGTACATGCTGGCGCGAGCCCTGGCGAGTTCCTCCTCCGTGAAGGCCCCGTTCTCGGCTTCCCATTCGTCGAGCAACTTGCCGAGACCTTCTAACGCCTCCCGCTGTTTGTCGGGGTTGTTTTCCCAGCTGTTCGGGTCCCGAAGCCTCGCCTCGTGGACCTCCTGCATGGCGGCAGCGAGCTGTGGATCCATATGGCCGTTGCCCCTTGTCACCCGGATGCAGTAGACCTTGTCTAACTCTTCGGTGGACGGGTCGGTCTCACGATTCATGCTCATATAAGCTAAAGTACCCCAAAATCCTGATCAGTTCAAGGGATACGTCGGATGGTCTGATCATCCAGGATATCGACAGCTACGAGTAGATGCAGGAGACAGTCGTCGGCCGCGATGTCGATGTTCCCTCGAGCGCCGACGCCCGGAGAGAATAGGCATCTTGCTGTAGCGGTGGCTATTGCATACCTAGGAGCACTGGCATCTGCCGTCAGCCGTGAAGACCATGCCACATGCTGAACATCTGCCGCCGCCGGGAATCCGTTGCTCCGACCGGCCGGGGCGCCGAATCGTTACGTTTCCGTACTCACTCGGATGCTTGGGCCCGCGATACGGTCGCTGCCTCGGCTTTAGCCGCTTCTTTCGTTGCGACTGTTTCTGCGAACCTTGGGAAGGCCGCTCAGTCGGCTTCCCCCTCTTTCTTCGCTGTGACTGCTTCTGGGAACCAGGTCTCGGGTTCCTACCCAGAGAACAGCGCCGAACGTCTGCAACGGTGCTATGGCGGGCTTTGCAGTGTCCACATCTGATGCGACTCATGCCACAAATCGTACGCCCAGTGGTTGCAGTTTGACCTGGCCGAAGCTACGTTCGCGTCTTGATCCCGGTCATCCGCGATTGAGGAAGGCCGCTGCCTGCAACTGGGTTGGCGGGCTCGAGCCAGGTCTTGAGAACTTACCGTGCGAGTGGATCGAGACCGCTTCTATGTGCGCGGACACGGCTCTCGCTCGTCACGCGGCAGCCATTGATTCTGCCACTGCAACTTTGTACTTCTCGCTCCCCAGCCAGACATCCACTCTCGGATCTAGATACCGCTGGACGTTGGTCACCAGCCGGTGGATGGTGTTCCCGCACGTCCCCTGTGGCAGGCCACCGAGCAGTTGGCGGCTTGTGGCCTCAAGGAGGAAAGGCTGCCACAGATGGCGATCGATACCTGCCAAGTGCACCTTCGTGGGTCCCCGCCGGGTGACATAGCCACCGATGCGGAAGCGGCTCGTGCGCCGCTTGAGCGCCAATTCGACGAATCGATTGAATGTCGCCTCGCTTAGTTGCTCGCTGAACCGGATCGTGATGGGGGCACCACTCAATGAGAATCCTTCTTCGCCGACCTGTGTTGTGTCGACTACATCGAGGTCATCGGGTGTTTCGTACCAAGCCTCGCGCTCAAAGCCGAGCCGGACGTACCGGTGGCTTGGGGTGGTGCGTTGCACGTACTTCCATAGCTCGAACAGGATGGGAGACGACAGCCAGAGACGGTCCAGCCAAGGGTTGTGATCGACCACCCGGCGAACCCACCGGTCGCTCTGGTCAACTGGAAGCGTCGTGTACAGAACAAGGTACCGATCGTCAAGGGCCTCGATGAGTCCCACGATCCGATTCCCGTGGGTCGCGTCTTCGACGCGGTAGAAAGTGTCATCCAACCGATCGAGGTGAACTCACCCGGGAACAGACGGTCCAATGCCGGGAGATCGTGGTCGTACCGAGCCGTCTCGAGCATGTACGTCTTGATCCGGGTGCGCTTCGATCGTCCTCCATCCGACGCCCCGATGTCAGGGATCGTGAAGCGCTCCAGAAGGTCCACGTTGTCCCCTCGGGATTCGAAGCGGGGAAGGTATCCGGTGGCGGTCGACATGATCATCCAACCGTACTGGCAAGCTGTCGTGAACCTCTGGTCTCTGGCTCGTAAGAAGCGGTGTACCTCTCCAGTGAGATGGCCAACCGGCGTCTTCGTGGCAATGCCCAAGGTCCGCAAGTTGCCCTGACCCGCTTGGACGGATCTTCGAAGGGACCTGCTGTCGGAGGGTACGTCTCCGCCGGTCTCGGTGGGTAGTTCATGGTGGGTCGGGTCCGGCGCGGGGTTGGGTTTGGTAGCCGTTGGGCGTTCGTCGGACTATGAGGTTGTTGGTTTCCAACCATTTGTGGTGTTGGCGGCAGACGGCGACGAGGTTGTCGATGTCGGTGGGTCCCCGGTCGCGGTGCCATTCGCGCATGTGGTGGAGTTCGCATCTGTGCATGGGCTCTCCGCATTCGAAGCAGCCTCCGTCGCGGATGGCTACGGCGAGGCGTTGGGCGGCGTTGCCGAGCCGCTGGTTGCGGCCCAACCGGAGGGGACGGCCGGTCCGGTCGTAGATCATTCCGGCCACCTCGGTGTCGGGGGACAGCGTTTGCAGGAAGCGGCGGGGTACCGGGCCGACCCCGATGATCTCGACTTGCCCGTCGGGGTCGGTACCGTCCACCACACCCATCGGGGCGGTGACGATGAGTTGGGTGGCGGCCTTGGCCTTTATCCCGATCTGGTCTGCGATGATGTCTCCTGACAGGGCGCTGCGGCCGGTCAGAAGTTCGTATACAACATCGGCTAGACGGTGCTTCGGGGTCCTGGTCTCGTCTGGGGAGCGGCCATGGGCGCTGTCTTGGCGCAGATGGTGCAGGTAGTGGCGGTCGACTGCTTGGCGGACCTGTTCGTACTGGAGTCTGGGAAGCTTGGCCATCAGCACTCCGAGGCCGGTGTCCCCCTCCACCCAGAGCTTGGCTTCCCGGGCCCGACGCTGACGCTCAAGCGGGTCGAGGCCCCTCTCGATCAGTTTCTTCTCGGACCATCTGCGGGCGTGCCGTCCGAAGGTGTCCGGAGGCATCTGATCAGCGGCTTCGAGCAGAGTCTGGTCGGCGTCCACCACGTCGGGTCCCACCTTCTCCGCCGCGTTCGCTAGTGCGTTGACATGGTTGGGGGTGATGTCGCCGGTGGCGAACCGTTCCTTGACGTTGGGCATGTCAGAGAGTTGTTTGGCCGTCTTGGCCATCCGCTTCGACTCCCGGCCGGGGAGCTTGCCGGCTTGGCGCAAGACCTCGGCGGGATCTATTTTGTTGTTGGTGGTTGCTAGCATCGAGGTCACGTCGCACATCAGCGAGGCAGCGACCGACTGGATGCGGCTCAGCATTCCTAGCGTCTCGTCAGCCTCGGTCTGTGACATGGGCCGGATGCGGGCTTGTTGCAGTTCTGTGAGGGCAGCGGCGATCCGGCGGTCCGATCCCTGCTGCCCACCGGCGGGCGGTTTGGTGGTCCGGCCACCAGTCGGATCGGGGTCTCTGAAGAGAGCGAACGTGTGTTCGTTGTCCATGAACATAGTTATACCATGCCTGTGTGACAAACGTCAACCCCTATCTATCGATAAATAGTGTATGTTCCAGAAGAACGGCAGCCCAGCGGCTATGTGTGCGATACCCACCCGATTGGTAAGGAGGATGGGCTGTCAATCAGTTGTTTGCCCCCTGGACTACTCGAGTTGAAGGGGTTAGATAAGAGCCAGATACCTAGTCGCCCGGTCTCTGTCCGATACTTAGTCTGGCGAGGAGAGGATCATGAGAGTGACCCACCGGATCAAGCCGACCAGCTATCTCAAGACTCATGCCGCCGAGATTGTGCGAACGGTCGGTGAGCAAGGCGAACCATTGATCATCAGCCAGGACGGTGAAGCGAAGGTGGTCGTCTTGGACATCGACAGCTATCAGCAGATGCAGGAGACGCTCGCCTTGCTCAAGGTTCTGGCACTCGGGAATCGTGAGGTGGAAGCCGGGAAGGTGCTGCCAGCCGCTGCCGTTATCGCAGAGCTTCGGGAGCGGCCTCTACCTGACCGATGTCCTTCCGAGTCCGATTGACCTCCCGCGCGGCGCGTGATTTGCAGGAGATGAGGAACCAACTGGGAAGGTGCAGCCAGCCTCCGATCTGATCGCCACGGGGACTTGTTTCGGATCCGCCACCGAGGTTGCGTTGCACCTGTTGTTGCAGACGGTAAAGGCAGACGCGCCACCAAGATCGTAGACTTCACTTGCAGCCTTAGACGCAAATGCGGAGGACGCCGAAGACGATGAGGGATATCCGCCTAGCCCAGAACCGTGACACCTCCCCGGATGTGCTCGTACAGCTTTCCGCCCACGACCGTCCGTCTGTTCGGAAGGCGGTTGCCTACAACCGGAACACACCCTCAGCCGCGTTGACTCTGCTGGCTAGCGATCTAGACCAGGGCGTTCGTACCAGAGTTGCGACAAACCGGAACGCTCCGCCAGGCGTGTTGATGATCCTTGCTAGTGACCACGCCTGGCAGGTGCGAAAGCAGGTCGCCGGCAATCCGAACACGCCGGTCACCCTGCTCACGAATCTGGCCGCCGACGAACACTGGTATGTTCGAATGAGAGTCGCTAGGCACCCGAACACCCCGCCCGACGTCTTGGTGGAGCTGCTCGACGATCCACATCGTGATGTACGGACCGCCACCCGGATCGCAGCGACCCAACACACCCGGCCCATCCGGTTTTCCGAGTTCTCGTGGTTCTGGGGCGGGCTGAAGACACATTGGCGCCGGAAATGAGCCCGGCACGTTGTGCGGTCGTCAAGCCCTTTCCTCGCCCGGCCGGGTCTCGGCTGCCCAGATAACGAGCCGGAGTTCGCTGTCGTCGATCATCGTGTAGTCGGGGTAACGTCCCGATAGGTCGCGGCTCTCGTCGAGGATGATCGGCACCCCGTCACCTCGTCGTTCCATCAGGTACCTCCGGGCAAGACCGTCTTCATCGACGGGGCAGCGGGCCAGGAGCGAGACGATGAGTTCGTTGCGGCAATACTGCCGATCAGCCATGCTGTCGATGGTCAGCGTGTTCGCAAGGGATCCGGGTACGTAGAGTTCGATCCGGTCCCGGAAAATGTGTAGTCGGATACGCGCACCGGCCATCGAATAGTCTCGATGGGCGACCGCGTTGACAAGCGCCTCGAACACGGCTCGGTCGCTGTACTGAGGACGTTCGGTGCGGCCGACCCCCTTCGTGGCCCTTGCGGACATATTCCTTCGCGCGAAGTGCAACGCTTCGGAGACCTGAGTATCGAGTGGACCGGACAGATCGCCCGCGTCCCGCTGGTAGTTGATGTCTCGCCGCTCGCCTGCGTAGCTCACGGCTTGGATGTACGCATGCGGGAGCCAATCTCCCGGAGACCCGGTGCACATGAGCGCGCCCGCCACCGTGAGGCATGTGGTGCCCTGGTCGTCGCGGGCTATGACCCCGATCCTGCGTAGGTTCTGCTCGCTCAAATCGCCGCGTCCCCGTAGGAACGGGGTGGCGAGTTCTGGTACGAGGTCCCCGGGTCCGCTCCCGGGCACCACGGACTCGTCGAACCTGATGAGCCGGGTCTGGCTGCGTTCCTGAAGCAGCCGGGCCAGTACTTGCGGCTGCAGGCTGCGCGTCGAGCGACCGGTCCGCTGCTCGTAGCCCCCCGGACTCTGATAGACGAAAAGGCTGCGCGGCACATCGACACGCAAGACAGGTACCAGATCCCATGACACATCGGGCAGTTCGAGCCGACGGATGGTGGCGTTGAGAGGTGGATTAAGCGCGTCCAGGCATATCTCGGCCATCCACCGCTCCACTATGTCCAGCCTGGCAAGGGGAATACCCAGCACTTCGCGTGTCCTGTCATCGACGCCGAGAACGATCGTGCCGCCCTTGCTGTTCGCCATCCCCGCAACCGTGTCGGCCATGGCCGCCCATCGTGGCCCGACGACCTTCGACCCTTGAACCAGTACTCGCTTCAACTCCAGGGACGAGCTATCACCCAGGCGAATCATCCTCTCCAGATCAGTGTTGGAGGGCATGCGGGTCACATTGTGGGCGGCATGATCCGCCGACCGGTAGAAGGAGAATGGCACCGACGAGGGTACCGATGAGGTAGGCCGCCGATACCTGGGGCCGGCTGAGTGCCATTTCCGCTATCAACGGGTCGATCGACACCGACACGCCGATGGTCTGGGCGGGCCGGTCATCGCGCCCGTGATGGTGGCCAACCCCGTTGAAGACATGAAACGCCTCCGTCACACCAGCTAGAAGTTCTCGAAGAGCTTCGGATGCTCCCGCGTCGTCGCCTCAAGATTCTTCTTCGCGTTAGCAGGGTCGGCCTGTTCAAGGCCCTTGATGGCTTGGTCCTTGGTTTCTGTGCTCGGGAGGTCGATCTCCAGGCGGTCTCCTCCGTAGCGACGGATCTCGACCTCGGATTTCCTGAGTGCACGTTCCACGATCTTGGCCGCAGCTTCGCCGAACTGGTTCCGGTTCCTTTCGTGCCACCGATCGAACACACGGAAGGTGGCGTCACTGAGTAGCTGGGTTCCGTTGAGCGCGAGTGTGGTCGGCACGAGTGCCCGGCCCACATGGCCCATCGCCTGTGTTAGTACGCGGGCTGTCAGTTCACGAAGCCCGTCGGCGTGCAGCTCAGGCTCCTGGGTGTCTTCGATACCTGGGATCCATGGGACGAAGTAGAGGGGTCGTAGATCGTTGTCACCATCCCTGCGCAGGACAACAGTAGGAGCAGCAAGAGCCACTGCGGCGGGATCGGGCAGATCAGACGGTGTGGGACTGGACAGTGATACGCCTTTGTCATCGATCGAGAGTCCAACCACCGTGGTGGGTGCTGCCGGGAGACCCATGGCACTCACTTCGTCAGCGAGTTCCTTCAGCGTTGTGGACAGGCTCTCTGCATCTGCTCCGACGGTTCCGTAGATCACATGGCCACGACGCTCAGCCTGCTCTCCAAGAGAAGCGGCAAGGTCGAAGGCGGACAAGAGTAACTTCACTGCCTGCCGTGTGTTGGAAGAGGCTCGTGAGAATCCTCGCGCCTTGAGTTCCACGATCACTTGTACTGGGTGTTCCTGGTGCCTCAACCATAGGTCCGGACGACACGGAGACCGATCGGCTGATCCGGTAAGTCGTTCCAGCGCGGCTATGACCGAGTCCTCGGCAGGTACTTGTACGCGGCGTCCGATGGCCACCAGGTAGTAGCCGGCATTGCGAAGCACAGGCCGCGTTCTGCCAGTTGCGGGCAAATCCTCGAGAGCCGAAAGGAACGCGTTGAGTTGGAACACCTCATCCGAGAGAAGACGCGCTCCGCTTGTCAAACCGCGTTCATCGACTCTGCGACGGCAACTTCGTATCTCTCGCTGCCGAGCCAGACATCCACCTTCGGATCGAGATACCGCTGGACATTGGTCACTAGTCGGTGGACCGTATTGCCGCAGGTCCCCTGCGGAAGGAGGGCGAGCAGGTGATGGCTCGTGGCCTCAAGGAGGAAAGGCTGCCAGAGATGACGATCGATCCCGGCTAAGTGCACTTTGGTAGGCCCCCGCCGGGTTACATAGCCGCCGATACGGAACCGGCTAGTGCGACGCCTAAGGGCCAAGTCGACGAATCGATTGAAGGTCGCCTCGCTCAGTTGTTCACTGAATCGGATCGTTACGGGCGCCCCGCTCACTGAGAATCCATCCTCGCCGACTTGGGTTGTGTCCACCCAGAGCCGATCCTCGGCGCGTGTGGTGACCGTTCGGTAGAGCCTTACAACCAGACCGACAGTCGCCCGGTGATCAAGGAACGAGTCGCTCCAGTTCGTGGCCCGTCCGTCATAGTAGAGACGGTGCCCTCCGCGCTCTCCGGCAGGGATCTGTAACTGAACAAGCGAGTGAAGAGGGTCGTAGAGGTCCACCAGTTGCTGCAGCTGGGTGTTGAGCAGCGACAGGCGCTCCGTGAGCGTGACCTTGGATCGGCGGCGCTCAATCCGGCTGAGTGGTATTGCTTCGTCTTCGTCGGAGCTTTCCTCCTCGTCTACGTCCTCCTCTGTTCGATCGAGGTCAGAGGGTGTCTCGTACCACGCTTCGTGTTCAAAGCCGAGACGCACGTAGCGATCAGTCGCCGTGCTGCGTTGTACGTATTTCCAGAGTTCGAATAGGATCGGAGACGACAGCCATAGGCGATCCAGCCATGGATTAGGGTCAACGACCCGGCGAACCCATTTGTCGCTCTCGGCAACTGGCAGTGCGGTGTAAAGAACAGGGTGACGACCGTCAGCAAGGGATTCGATCAGGCCGACGACCCGGTTCTCTTGAGATGCGTCTTCCACGCGGTAGAGGGTGTCATCCAACCGATGCAGGTGAACTTCACTTGGAAAGATGCTGTCGAGAGGCGGGACTGCATGGTCATGGCGGGCCGTCTCAAGCATGTAGGTTTTGATTCGGGTGCGCTTTGGTCGGCCTCCGTTGGGCTCTCCGGTCTCAGCCGTCGTGAAGCCCTCGAGGTGGTCCACGTACTTCGCACGAGACTCGAGTCGGGGAAGGTATCCGGTGTCGGTCGACATGATCATCCAATCGTACCCAGCAGTTGGGCGGCGCCTGTCTTCTTTGTCTTCACGGATGGGTTGCAAGGCCCGGTCGTCGGCATGTAGTGACTCATTGGTTTCGTTGCGCGGATCATGGAGGGTCGGGTCCGGCGCGGGGTTGGGTTTGGTAGCCGTTGGGGGTCCGTCGGACTATGAGGTTGTTGGTTTCTATCCATTTGTGGTGGCGGCGGCAGACGGCGACGAGGTTGTCGATGTCGGTGGGTCCTTGGTCGCGGTGCCACTCGCGCATGTGGTGGAGTTCGCATCTGTGCATGGGCTCGCCGCATTCGAAGCAGCCACCGTCCCGGATGGCTACGGCGAGGCGTTGGGCGGCGTTGCCGAGTCTTTGGTTGCGGCCCAACCAGAGGGTGCGGCCGGCCCGGTTGAAGATCATGCCGGCCAACACGGTATCGGGGGAGAGTGTTTGCAGGAAGCGGCGGGGAACCGGGCCGACCCCGACGATGTCGACTTGTCCGTCGGGGTCGGTGCCGTCCACCACCTCGAGGGGGGCTGTAACGATGAGTTGAGTTGCGGCCTTGGCCTTGATCCCGATCTGGTCGGTGATGATGTCGCCCGACAACGCGCTGCGCCCGGTCAGAAGTTCGTATACAACATCGGCTAGACGGTGCTTCGGGGTGCGGACCTGGTCGGGGGAGCGGCCGTCTGCGCTGTCTTGGCGATGGTGGTGCAGGTAGTGGCGGTCGACGGCTTGGCGGACCTGTTCGAACTGGTGTCTGGGCAGCTTGGCCATCAGCACTCCGAGGCCGGTGTCCTTCTCCACCCAGAGCTTGGCTTCCCGGGCTCGACGCTGACGCTCGAGCGGGTCGAGACCCCTCTCGATCAGCTTCTTCTCGGACCATCTGCGGGCGTGCCGGCCGAAGGTGTCCGGAGGCATCTCGTCGGCGGCTTCGAGCAGCGTCTGGTCGGCGTCCACCACGTCGGGTCCCACTTTGTCGGCCGCGTTGGCCAATGCGTTGACATGGTTGGGGGTGATGTCGCCGGTGGCGAACCGTTCTTTGACGTTGGGCATGTCAGACAGTTGCTTGGCTGTCTTGGCCATCCGCTTCGACTCGCTGCCGGGGAGCTTGCCGGCCCGGCGTAGCACCTCGGCGGGATCAACTTCATTGTTGGTGGCTGCGAGTGTCTCTGTTACGTCGCACATCAGCGAGGCAGCGACGGACTGGATGCGGCTCAGTTTTCCTAGCGTCTCGTCAGCCTCGTCCTGTGACATGGGCCGGATTCGGGCTTGTTGCAACTCTCTGAGGGCGGCGGCGATCCGGGGGTCCACACCGGCCTGCCCTTCGGTGGGCGGCTCGGGGGTGTTGCCATGTGCCGGGTCGGAGTCTCTGAAGAGAGCGAACGTGTGTTCGTTGTCCATGAATATAGTTATACCATGCCTAAAAGACAAATGGCAACCTCTAAACAGCGCTAAAATGCTTATAACTTAGGGAATAGAAGACCGTCCGTGCAGTCTCTGCCTTTCCGAAGGCATGTGCTGCTAGTCGAACGGTTCTTACAGAGTGACAGAAGTATCACACGGGCGTCCTATTGTTGTCCTCGTGCTTACGCTTCCCCAGCTAGAACGCCATCTGTTTGCTGCTGCCGACATCCTGCGGGGCAAGATGGACGCGTCGGAGTTCAAGGAGTACATCTTCGGGGCGCTGTTTCTGAAAAGGGCGAGTGATGTCTTCGAGGAGGAGCACCGCAAGCTCATCGATCGGCTGATCACCGAGAAGGGCTCGAGGGAGGAAGCCGAGAAGCGGGCCAACGACTCGGATTACTACGA
This sequence comes from bacterium, assembly GCA_026710435.1. GTDB lineage: Bacteria > Actinomycetota > Acidimicrobiia > Spongiisociales > Spongiisociaceae > JAPPFW01. The sequence goes on from JAPOQZ010000047.1 coordinate 15,309, forward strand.
CACGTTCTTCGTACCATCCAAGTCTCGGTGGTCGCACCTTCACGAAGACATTCATTTTCAGGTGGGCAACGCGTTGAACAGGGCTCTGGCCGGGCTCGAGGAAAGCAATCCCTCTTTGGAGGGAGTGTTGCAGCACATCGACTTCAATCGACGGGTCGGTAACACAGCGGTCCCGGACAAGAAGTGGCGGGACCTCATCGACCACTTCTCGAAGTACCGGCTCCGCAACGACGACTTCGAGTTTCCCGACCTTTTGGGTGCTGCCTACGAGTACCTGATCCGCGACTTCGCCGACTCGGCCGGCAAGAAGGGCGGCGAGTTCTACACCCCCCGTCCCGTCGTGAAACTGATGGTGCGCCTCGTCGACCCCCGAGAAGGCATGGCCATCTACGACCCGTGCTCGGGGTAGGGCGGCATGTTGATCTACGCCCGCAACCATGTGGCCGACAACGGTGGCGATCCCACCAACCTTGTCCTGGCCGGGCAGGAGAACAACGGCACCACCTGGTCGATCTCGAAAATGAACATGCTCCTCCACGGCATCCGCGACGCGGATCTCCGCAATGAGGACACGCTCACCAGCCCCGAGCACACCAGCGGCGGTGAGCTGAAGCGGTTCGACCGGGTGATCACCAACCCGCCGTTCAGCCAGAACTACGACAAGGCTTCGCTCACCCACACCGAACGGTTCCGCTACGGCTACACCCCCGAAGGCGGCAAGAAGGCCGACCTCATGTTCCTCCAGCACATGCTGGCCGTCCTCAAGAGCGATGGCATCGTCGCGACGGTCATGCCACATGGTGTGCTGTTCCGGGGCGGAGCGGAAGGGAACATCCGGCGGAGGATCATCGAAGACGACCTGCTTGACACCGTTATCGGGCTCGGTCCGAACCTGTTCTACGGCACCGGCATTCCCGCCGCCATCCTGATCCTGCGCGCCAAGGGCTCCAAGCCTGCGGAGCGGCGGGGCAAGGTGCTGTTCATCAACGCAGACCGCGACTACGGCGAGGGC
>JAPOQZ010000151.1 GCA_026710435.1 bacterium
CAGGTCGAAATGGAACATGTCCCGGCAGCGGGCCTGCAGGTTGAGTCCCTCACGGGCGGCATCGGTCGCTATCAGGATCCGCAGGGGCTCGTCGGCTGGGTCGGCGTTGAAGCGGCGTTGTATCTCACGGCGGCGAGCCGGGCTGGTCAACCCGTCGATCACATCTATCCGCTCATCGGCCCGGTCGGTCCCGAAGATGGCCTGCTCCAGAGTGGACTTCAGATACCGCTTGGTGCCCTGCCGGTTCTCCGTGAAGATCAGCACCCGCCTATCGGTCCAGGCGGGCGGGGGACCGGTGAGCGGCGCACCGAACTCGGGAAGTCCCGGGCACTGGCTGCGGCGTATCCACTCGAGCAGCCACCGGGTCTTGGCATCCGGCAGGTGCCTGGTCTCGTCGGCGATTTCCTGCATGCGTTGAAGGAGAGCCTGCTCACGTTCCCAGGCCGTCGTGTCGGGATGTTCCGACGGGCGGGCGGCTGCCGTGATTTCTTTGATCTGGTCGACCTCGTCGGCGTCTTCATCCTCTCTGGCCCACCCGGCCCTCTCGTCGTCGGCATCTGGTGATTGCACGAAACGGTGCGTTTGGACGGTGTCGAGCTGCGGTCGAGCACCGGCTTCCTGCTGGGCATCCTTCCACTGACGCAAAACAGTGCGGCGATGCACCACGAGGGTCCGAGCGAACGCCTCGATCGAGGACAGCAACCGCTGCTGCAATCCCACCACCATCAACCCGGCGGCATGCCGGACGCGGCTGGACTCCAGCGAAAAACGTTGCTCGCGCGCCGTCCGATACTCATCGAGTAGGCGGGAGAGTTCCAGTTCGGGCGCGTCCTCGGGTAGGCCGTCGATCTCGATCCGCTTCACGTTGCGCTTGGGGAAACCGCCTTGGAGTTCACGGATGTCCTCCTTCAGCCGCCTGACCATCACGGGCGCAAGGTCGGTCTTCGGCCGGGTCACCTTGACACCGCGGGTGAAGCGGTACGGGTCGAGCAGCTCCAGCAGGGTGGAAAAACTGTTGGAGTGGCCGTTGTGGGGCGTGGCGGACAGGAACAGACGATGCTCGAACCTATGGGCGAGATCGCGCACCGCACGAGTGAACTTGGTCTCGATCCCGTAGCGCCCTCCAGAGGAAGGCGCGGCGTGGTGGGCCTCGTCGAGGATCACCAGGCTCCCGGTGCGGTGGTCGCCGAGCCACTCCCGCATCGGGTCGGTGTAGGACGGGTCGATCAACAGGCGGTGCGAGATCAGGAACCGGCTGTGGGTACGCCAGGGATTCACACCGAAGCCTCGCTCCCGCCGTATTTTCGACACGTAGCGGCGGTCCAGCACCTCGAACACGAGGCCGAACCGGTCCTCCATCTCTCCCTTCCACTGTTCAAGCATGGAAGGGGGCGCCGCCACGACGATGACCTTCACCTTGCGGCGCAGCAACAGCTCGCGGGTAATCAGGCCCGCCTCGATGGTCTTGCCCAGGCCGGTGTCGTCGGCGATCAGCAGGTTGACCCGCGGCAGGAGGAGCGCCTTACGGAGTGGCTCCATCTGGTAGGCGTCAATGGTGATTCCGGCCCTGAAGGGCGCCTGGAACAGGGTCGGGTCGGTGGCCGTGGTGCAGTTCCAGCGCAGCGTGTTCAGGAACGCCGCGAACTGGTGCGGCGGATCGAGGCCCTTGGCGGCCAGGCCGTCCCATCCGGCATCCTCGAGGATCAGGCGGTCCGGTTCGTACTCCCAGAACACATCGAGCGACTGGCCCTGGTTGTCATCGTCCACACACGCCAGCCGCACCAGAGCCGACTCCCTCGGGTGATCCGACTGGGCGACCTCCTCCACGATCCAGCGGCGCGACCGCACCTGGACCAGCTCACCGACAGCCGGCGGACCCGCGGGGAGGAGCGCTATGGAAACCTCCTCTCCCCGCTAGCTTGGACCGCTCGACATCCTAGACCCGAGTCGTGACACGCATCCGGAAGCCACCCTCCCGACTCGGACTCGAAACCTTTGTATCCGGGACGGAGGCCGTCCCAACGGGACCGAATGTGAACGCACAGGCACCCGGGATCCCTGAGAGGGCCGAAGATGGGCCTCAGGTTATTCATGACGACCGGTGGCCAGGGATACGAAGTCCGGGGTTCAGTCGGATCGGCCGGATTCGGCGAAGTGTCTCTACCGGATCCCGACGGTCGAGAATATCTTTGGTGTGAGGCAAAGACAGCGAATGCCATCCGCCTGTTCCCGGTTGGCTGGTCGCTCCGGGCGCGCGCCGGGTGGGTCTAGTCGGAACTTGTACCGGGCCTAATCCTTGGTACTGAGTAGGTATTCATAGGGCTACCGCTCTTACAGAAAAAGAAGCGGCAAGACCACACCCACGATCGCTGGCTGTCATCATGTGGAGTGGTATGGTGGATCGTATGACCAGCCGTGAGTCAGAAGGCAATCCAGCAACGTCCCACGACACCGTGGACGCGATCGCTGAGACGAGCGGGCGAAAGGCTTTTCCGCTGCGCCGAGTGTTTCTCCAACAGAAGCGCGACGGTGAGACTCGACCGGGCCCGCTGGCCAGATTCGTCTCGGCAGGTGACCGCACGGGTCTACTTCTGTACTTCCTGGCTCTCACCAAGGCGAGCCAGGAACCATGGGACGTTTCGCTGCACTCGGCGGTCTGGGCTCGGGCACTAGGTTTGCCCCTTCCTGACACGGCAACCGCCCGGGGTCGGGTATCGAAGGCGTGGTCTCGGCTTGTTGATCGAGACTTGGTGATCCGAGCTCGGAAGGGCCGCCTCGCCAGTTTCACCTTGCTCTGCGAGGATGGATCGGGCTCTCTCTACACGAGACCTGAGCGTGCCTTCGTGAAAGTTCCACACGATTTGTGGGCCAAGGGACCCGTGGCATCAAAGCGATGGTATCAACTACTGACCCTGCCTGAGCTTGTCTTTCTGGTTATTGCGTTGAGCAACTTAGACGACTTCTCGCTGCCCGTCGAACGTGGTCCCGATTACTACGGTGTCTCGGCGGATACCTTGCTGCGCGGATACAGTGGCCTCCAGAATCATGGCCTCGTCGTGGTTCGGAGCAACGCGTTCACCGCCCCCCTGTCACCTACCGGACTGTCATACGAGAACCGCTACACGTTGGAGCCGCCGTTCGGTCCAGTCGGGAGGGCCAGTAAGGCCAGGAGTCGTGCCCGATGAGTTGGCAAGCGTACGCTGACGAGTCCGTCCGTGGGCAGGCATACATGATGTGCGTAACGTCCGTGGCATCCAGCAAGGTCAAGGATGTGCGTAAGCGGCTACGGGCCTTGACCTCGCCTGGTCAGAGGCGCCTCCACTTCTCGGGGGAGAGCGACCGGCGTCGTCGCGTCTTGCTGAGGGACATGGGTGGCCTTGGAACCGGATCGGTGATCTACGTTGCCCGGCACCGGGATCAAGTAGCGGCGCGGGCAGCAATACTCACGGCGGTGGTGGGTGACCTGCTCGAACAGGGGACGACAGGTTTCGTACTGGAATCACGCGCTAATCAAGATCAGCGAGATCGCTCGGTCATCTCACATGCGATCGGTTCTGGAGGGTCAACGCCCTTTACCTACGCTCACAGCGAGGCGCACGGAGAGCCACTGCTGTGGGTGCCCGACGCGGTGGCCTGGGCATGGGGCCGAGATCGCCGATGGAAAAAAGTCGTCCGGGATCTTCAGCTCGTAACCGGCGTCAGAAACATCGAGGTGAACTAGGGGGTCGCAGGCCCGGCTGCTCACCGTCCGGAGAGGAGCCGGGCCTACTTCCTTGGTCTACTGTCCTCGGCGCTCTCATTATCGCCTGTCCGGGCTCGGATTTCAACCGCGAACCGGCGACTGATCGGCACCCGGCTCGGAATACGGACGGGCGCGCGGGTTCGTTGACCCCCGGGTTGGCCATGCTGTCGCTTGTCGCGTGGGCGCCGGGTCGGGATCGTCATCGCTCTCGATATTGCCGTGACGTTCCACTACCTCCACTGGGCCCCGCCGAGCGGCAGCGAGGGTCGTTGCAGGCAGCGCCCCGCGAGTTCACGGTGTAGCCCCGCGGTCCGGGCCGATACGGAGATGGCTTATCCGCGGAGCCCTAGCCAGCGAATTAATTAGTAAAGTAGCTTGACAAACTAATTAGGAGGCGGCGAGAATACGCCCCGCAAGGGAGCCGGAGTTGGCCAGTCGTGCGGCTGGACAGGTCTCTGGATCACGAGGATGGGAATGACGGTCGGCACTCGTATCCACCGGTGTGTATCGGGTTACCGGGACAGACGGTTCCTCGCGCGGCGTGATGCCCACCTCCGACACCCGGAGGCGCTCGAAACGTGATCGACGGCTCCGGCTCCTGGGCACTTCGCCTGCGCAACGGCCAGGCGGTCTTCGACGAGTTCATGGA
>JAPOQZ010000046.1 GCA_026710435.1 bacterium
CGGACCGTTGGCGCTTTGCGGTTACCTACAAGCATGCAACAGGCCTGTGACACAACCAACCCGTCGCATGACCGCACGTCTTCCAAACACAACCGAACTAAAGACTCGGGACACTAGGACGGTCCTGAAATGACGATTGCTCGGGCCTGCCGCCCACCGACCCTGGAATTATGCGGGCGGTTGGCAGGCCGCTGGTGGATTGCTCAGCACCCTCCTAGGCGCGGAAGTCTTCGGGACTCAGATCCTCGAGGAACTCCCTGAACTTCTCTATCTGGGCTTCCTGCTCCTCGTCCTTGATCTCGATGCCGGCATCTTCGAGTACCTGCGACGTGGCGAAGAGAGGAGCTCCGGTGCGCGCCGCGAGCGCGATCGCATCCGAGGGACGGGAACTGACACGGTGTTCGCGGTCGCCCTGGCTGAATACCAGGTCGGCGTAGTAGACACTGTCGCGCAACTCTGTCACGGTCACCCGTGCTACCTGCGCTCCCAGCACTTCCGTCGTGATGCGCAGGAGGTCGTGGGTGAAGGGTCGGGGGGTGGCGACGCCTTCCAGGGCGTAGGCGATGGCGGTCGCCTCCATGGCGCCGATCCATATGGCGAGGTAGCGTTTCCCCTGTGACTCCCTGAGCAGCACGATAGGCTGGTTGGTGGGATACTCGATCCGCACCCCGACCAGATCCATGGGAATCGCGTCGCTCATGATGTGAGACTATCAGCACTCTTCGGGTGTGCAATCGCAAAGAGCGCGACCGGGTCCTTAGCAGGGCGAGTGAAGTCGAGTATTGCCCACAGGGATCGCAGGCTCCGGAAGTGGCCCTTCCAGTCGAGGCCGTAGCCGACGAGGAACTCGTCCCCCACTTCGAATCCCCGGTAGCCGATGGGCAGATCCACGATCCGGCGGGAGGTACGGTCCAGGAGCGTCACCGTCTGGAGGCTCTTGCAGTTCAGCACCCTCCTAGTGCCTTGCAGAGGCTCTGGTGGGTGAGTCCCGTGTCGACAATGTCCTCGACGACGAGCACATGCCGACCGGCCAGGTTGGTATCCGTGTCCATCGCCAGTCTCACCCTCCCTCCGTGGCCGAACCGCGTCAGAGCCAGGAAGTCGGTCTCGCACCGGATCGGCATCGCCCTGACGAGATCGGCATGGAAGACGAACGAGCCGTGGAGCACGCAGACCAGGACCGGCCGGAGCCCGCGGTAATCGCGGGCGATCATCTCGCCGAGTTCTGCGACCCGGGCCGCGATCTGGCCTTCGGAGATGGCTCGGGCGGCGATCGTGCCGCGTTGTTCCGGGGGCGCTTGCTTCATGTGGCTTGGTTGATCCAGTCCCAGTAGCGTCGGAACCATACGAGGGCATCCCTCATTCCGGGGAGTTGGGTTTCCCTCACGACCGGCTGGTCGATGCTTACCACCGGGCCCTCTTCGTCTACCGGCTCCTCCTCCAGCGGACGATCCGCGGTGTCGGATCCCTCCGGAATGTCAGCAGGCTCCGGCTGCTCGTCTCCCGCTTCCGGCCGGCCCTCCGGCAGGGTCCCGACCTGGTCCCCATTCATGAAGAGTTCGAAGCCCTCCTCCCCCGTTCCGTCCAAGCCGCCGGCCAGCGGTATCCCGATGTCGGAGGTCGCCGGGACCAGGGTCATCGGTCCGAACTCGGTGAATCCGTAGTCGAGCAATGCTGCGGCATCCTCGAAGTGCTGCGTGGAACCCAGCACCACCGCATAGATGCGTCTTCCCCTCCGTTCGGCCGCCGCTACCAGCGTCTGCAGAGCGTTGGTGGTGAACCCGGTCTTAATGCCCAAGGCCCCCGGATACTCGACCACCAACTCGTTGCGGTTGAGGGCCACCCGCGGGTCTCCTTCGGGGGTGTCCGGGAGGTTGACGCTAAGAGCCTGGATCAGGTCGAAGAAACGTGGAAGCTCCATCGCCGCAATCGATAGGCCGAGGAGGTCGCGTGCCGAACTGTAGTGGTCCGGATGGTCGAGGCCATGGGGATTGACGAATCGGGAGTTCCCCAGACCCAGCTCCGAGGCCCTCGCGTTCATCATGTCGGCGAAACCCGCCACCGACCCTCCCACATGTTCGGCAAGCGCTATCGCGGCGTCGTTGGCGCTCCTCAGCATGAGCGCGGCGAGCATCTCCTCAACCGTCCATGGCTCCTCGTCCGCAATCAGACCGATTCGCGAACCTCCGATCCCGGCGGCCCGCCGAGAGACGCTTACCAGGTCGTCCGGCCGGGTCCGCTCTATGACGACCAGCGCGGTCACGATCTTGGTGGTCGATGCGACGGCTACAGGCTTGTCGGCCACTTCCTCGGCAAGCACCTTCCCGAAGGTGCTGTCATAGAGGATCCACGATGTGGCGGTCACTGTCGGGGGATCGGAGGCGAGCAGACCGTCGTCGGGAGGGAGGGTCGCCCATCCGGCCGGGGTTCCTCCTGCCGACGTGAGGAGGAGGATCCCCGCGAGGACGATGATCGCTACGACGCGGTGCACCGGCAGGATCAATCCTCGCCGAGGATCGTTCTCGCCTCCGTGACGAACAGGGCATCGTTTATCTGCCGCATCGCATCGATGCCCCGGTTGACAATATCTTCGGCGTGGCGACGGGCCTCGGGGTTGCGGCTCCGCCGCTGGGCGACGGTGAGCTGTCCGATGAGTTCCACCTGCCTGCTCACCGTGCTACGGATCATCCTGAGGTGCCTCGCTTCGAGCCCCATCTCGATGAGCACCCCGCAGTGGCGGGATACGGCGAGATCCCGGTTGGTGAACCGGAGGATGCCATCTTCCTCCTGTGGAGCGAGCAGGCCGTACCGGACGAGTTGCCGAGTGTCGCTTCTGGAAACTCCGGACCGCTGGGAGAACTCCCGCAGTTCGAAGACAGGCTCGTCGGAACCGGACAGGTCCGTGGGGTCTTCGGGGCTCTCCTCTTCTGGATGCAGCACCTCGCCCCGCTCCCAACTGCCCAACTGTGACTTGATCACCTTGAGCGGTAGGAAGTGGTCACGCTGCTGGCGGAGTATGAAACGGAGGCGTTCGACGTCACTGCTGCGGTACTGGCGGTACCCGGCAGAGGACCTGGAAGGAGCCACCAACCCCCTCGTTTCCAGGAACCTCATTTTCGACATGGTCAGATCGGGGAACTCCTCCCGGAGCAACTCGGTGGCCTTACCGATGCTAAGGCCCGAGGTGACGGTCATCGCCCTCTAGCCACCAGAAGGTGGAACGTTCCGATCATCAGGCGGTCTCCGGCTTCGAGGGTGGTCGCATCGACCAGACTGTCGTTCACGTAGCAGCCGTTGGTGGAACCCAGATCCTCGATGGACAGTCCGGTTGAATCGAGACGTATGCGGCAGTGACGACGCGAGACGGTTATGTGGTCAAGTGCGATGTCACTGTAAGGGTGACGACCTACCCGAGTCACTCCGGTGGACAGAAGCCAGGTCCGACCCTTCTGCTGCCCTTTGCGTACGACGAGAGCGTACTCGCGAGCCTGACCCGATTTGTCTACCTGCTCACCGCTCGGGCCTTCATCCTGACTAGCAGACTCAGAGTCGTCGTCGGTGGTGGGGTCGATGACCATCGTCAGGTCGCTGTCGGGCTCCCTGTCGAGAAAAGCCTCGTCGGTTTCGGGGCGGCGCTTGACCATGGGTTCAAGTGTAGTTTGGAGGCGCGGGCAACGGGAAGTCTTCGGTACTCTTACACCTTGGCGAATCATGACTCGTTGTCCACGTTTCAGGCCGCGGTTCGTTCCGATTGCACACTGCTACAGGACGTGACATTCTATAGGAGGGTGCTGAACAATGACGATTGCTCGGGCCTGCCGCCCGCCGGCCCAGGAATCATGCCGGCGGTTAGCAGGCCGCTGGTGGATTTCTCAGCACCCTCCTAGACCACCGATAACCACAGCATCCTCGGTTATCAGCACTCGAACCTCTGGGTTCGATCATCCATGCGACGTACCGACCACCTTGCCGTGGGAGGGAGCCTTTACCCCGGGGGGCGGCGCGGGCTCGGTGGACCGGGTCGAGGGATTCCGCTCCGCTGTCCGCTACTCCGGTGGGGTTCCCTGCCTGGCAGTTCGGAGGGCTTGGCGCATATCGCCCAGGTACTGCCAGGAGACGATCAGGTACAGGATCAGGCCTATGCCTCCGACCACTGCTCCCACCAGACCCCAGAAGCCGGGAATGAAGCCGGTGCCCGTCAGGTAATAGAACGGGACCGCGGTGAACACCATGCCGGTGGCCACCTTGCCGAGTTGGCGAACCTCCACCCTCAACTTCACCGTCATCAGCAGGTAGAGGGTTGCCAGGCCGATCAGCACCTCCCGGCCGATGAGCGGCCATCCCAACCACGGCGGTACCAAACCTGCCAGAAGGCCGCCGACTACCGACGAGAAGACCACCAGGCGGTCCGCGAGCGGATCGAGGAACTTGCCGATCTCGGAGACCTGTCCGAGTTTGCGGGCCACCATCCCGTCCAGGTAGTCGGTGTAGGCGACGACGCCGAGCAGGATGGCGCTTGCTCCCGGCTCGTCACGACCGAGCAGGACCCACAGGAATACGGGGATGGCCAGGATACGAAGGATGGAGATGAGGTTGGGAACCGTCCACAAACCTGAATCAGTTCCGGACCCCGGAGGCGGGGAGGATGGGGCCGGTTTCAAGCGGGTACCTCCTTGTCCGCCAGGTAGCAGGCCACCAGGTGATCCCGACCCATCTCCTCGAGTGGGGGATGGTCGCTCGTCCGGCACCGGTCGGTTGCGATGGGGCATCGCTCGATGAACCGGCAGACGGGGAGAGGGTTGATCGCCTTCGATATGCCTCCCCTGATCCGGGCGGTGGGGCGAGTGTGGGTTGGATCCGGAACCGGTACCGAGGCCAGCAGAGCCTTTGTGTACGGATGCCGTGGGTTGGTGAGGAGTTCCTCGGTCTTGGCCACCTCCACGATCTTGCCCAGGTACATGACGGCGATCCGGTCGCACATGTAGCGAGCAACCGCCAAGTCATGGGTTATGTACAGGTATGACACGTTCAGGTCTTCGGCAAGGTTCAACATGAGGTCCATTATCGAGATGCGGATCGAAACGTCGAGCATGGACGTCGGCTCGTCCGCAACCACGAACGACGGGTCGACGACCAAGGCGCGGGCGATGGCCACCCGCTGGCGCTGCCCGCCCGACAACTCGTGCGGGAACCGGAAGAGAAAGGTCGAAGCCGGGGTGAGACCGACGAGGTCGAGCAACTCGGCAACCCGTTCTTCCCGGTTCGTGATACTCCCGATCCCCTGCACAGTGAGCGGCTCGGCCACCGTATCGTACACGGTGCGGCGCGGGTTGAGAGACTCAAAGGGGTCCTGGAAGATCATCTGCACCCGGTGGCGGAAGCTCCGGATGCTGTCGGCGCCGCTTATGGCGGCTATGTCGATCAGATCTCCGTCCTGGTCGAGAAGGATCCTCCCCGACGTGGCGTCGAGGAGCTTGACCATGAGCCGGCCTACCGTGCTCTTTCCGCATCCCGATTCGCCGACCAGGCCCAGGCTCTCGCCCGGGCCTATCTCGAAGCTGACCCCGTCCACCGCATGTACGAAGTCGCCGCTGGCGCGGAACGCGCTCTTGGAGATGGGGAAGAGCTTGCGAAGACCCTCGACCTTCACCAACGCCTGGCTCATGCGGTTACCTCCTCCGGCATCCCCACCGGAACCTCGGTCCAGTTCCAGCAGGCGACCCGGTGGTCGGCGCCGCCGTCCACGGCCGCAAGGCCGGGCTCCTCATGGCGGCATCGCTCGGTGGCGAACGGGCAGCGAGGATGGAAGCGGCAGCCGCCGGGCGGGTCGATCAGATTGGGCGGCTCGCCCTCCAAGGGCGCCAACGGACGCCGCGGGCCGCTGATGGAAGGGGTGGAGCGAAGCAGCAGGTAGGTGTACGGGTGGCGCGGCCGGGCGAAGACCTCCTCGGTGGGGCCGAACTCGACCATCCTCCCGGCGTACATGACTCCCATCACCTCGGTCACCTCGGCGATCACGGCGATGTCATGGGATATGTAGATGATGCTCATCCCCAACTCGCTCTGGACCTTCTTCAGCTCCTTGAGGATCTGGTCCTGCACGATCACGTCGAGGGCGGTGGTGGGTTCGTCGGCGATGATGACCTTCGGATCGCATGACAGCGCCATGGCGATGACCGCCCGCTGGCGCATCCCGCCCGAGAACTGGTGGGGGTAGCGGTCCATCGCCTCCGGGTTGAGGCCCACCAACTCGAACAACTCGGCGACCCGTTCCCGGATCTGATCCTCGGTGAGCCCCGGGTCGGCGTGGGCGACCATCGCCTCCCGGATCTGGTCGTACACGGTGTAGACCGGATTCCAGGCGTTCATGGCGCCCTGGAACACCATAGCTATGTCCGCCCAGCGGCGGTCTCTCATATCGTCTTCGGACAGCTGCAGCAGGTCTACTCCGCCGAGGCGGATCTCCCCACCGCGGAACTCCCCGTTGTCGGCGATCAACCGGAGCAGCGACATGGCCACCGAGGTCTTTCCACAACCCGACTCCCCCACCAGCCCGAGGGCTTGGCCCCGGTGCAACCGGAACGTCACGTTGTCGACCGCCGACACCCATCCTGCGGACGTCCGGTAGTGCATGGTCAGGCCGTCAACCTCCAGCAGCGCGGACGATGTCTCCCCATCCTGCGGTTCGACGATGCCGGCGGTTCGGCGGCGTTCCAGGTATTCGGCCAGCCTGACCGCTCCGTATCCACCCGCGACCGCGCCGAATGTAAACCCCACGGACCGCACGATGACGGTTCCGATGTCGATCCCACTCCCTACCGCTCCGAACACCAGCTCGAGTACGAAGATGCCCAATCCGGCCAAGCTGCCATGGGCCGCCCGGGAGTGGTTGCCCGTCATCCCCGCCAGTAAGCCTCCGAGCAGCCCCGGGATCAGCAAAGCCACCAGGATGACGATGTAACCGGCCCGGTACTCGCCCTCGGGCGGAGTGATCCAGCCGCCCAGCCCCCAGTTGGCCAGCGCGATCAGCGCGGTCCCCGAGGCGATCCTCACCAGGCTCCTGGCCGGTCCCCTTTCCCTGGCCGGAAACATCGTCATCGTTTCCTCAACCGAGGGTTGATCACCTCGTCCATCGCCCTCCCGACGAGGAAGAAGGCCGCGGCCAGAAGCGACACGCACAGACCGGCGGGGAAGACCAGCCACCAGAATCGCATACCGGTGAGGAAGTAGCCCTGGTTGCGAGCCAGCTGCATCATGAGCCCCCAGCTCATGTCGATGTTGAGCAAACCGAGGAACGAAAGGGTGGCCTCGGTCTGGATGGCGGCCGTGACGGTGAACATCATGTAGAGCAGGCTGAGCGGCATCACGTTGGGAACGATGTGGACGAGGATCACCCGGGTGGTCGACCCGCCCGCTACCCGGGCCGCGTCGACGAAGGGCTTCACCTTGACCGCCAGCGCTTGGGACTTGAGGACGATCGCCACCCCACCGAACCCGGACAGCACGCCGATCAGGATGGCCAGGTGCCACAGTTCGAACCTGAACACCGAGCTCATCACGATGAAGATGGCCAGGGCGGGGAGCATGAGCAACAGATCGGCGAGGCGCATGAAGAACGAGTCGATCCCGCCCCCCTTGTAGGCGGCGACCGAGCCGACTCCGGTGGCGAAGAGGACGGTGACGATGGCCGCCACCATGCCGAGCACGAAAGCGCCCTGTGCGCCCTTCATCAGCTGTGACAGGATGTCACGACCCAGAGGGTCGGTGCCGAGCCAGTGGCGTCCGTAGGGTGCGGTGGGCTGTTCCCGGATGCGCACCACATCGCCCGGCATCAGGGGGGAACCGTCTTCGTTGGAGTACAGCAGGGCCTCCCGGGTGGATATCTGGGTGGTCGAATCGGTCACCTCGTTGACCACGGTTCGCACCTGGATGGGCGGATTGGCCTCGTTGCCGACCACCGGATGGTAGGTGCTGACATCCCACACCCCTCCGAAGAGAATCCCGGCGACGGCGATCAGGGTGGCCGTCAGGCCGATGGTGACGGGAAGGGTGATCCTCCGGTCGTGCCGGTGCCTGCCCAGCAAGCCGAAGGTGACTATCGAGACCCCCGGCCAGAAGACGACGAACAAGCCGGCGGCCGAGTACCAGCGGAGGCCGGAGACGAGCACCGGATGGACGAGGGCCATGGTGGCGAAGAACATGATGATGGATACGCCCACGATCCCGATCCGGTTGGTACGGAAGAGCTTCCAGTTCTTGGACAATCCGGCCCACACCAGGTGGGCGCGGATCTTCCAGAGGGATCCGGGAGGGACGAAGACCTCCGGCGGAGCGCGCCGTTCCATCACGTCGGTCATCGCAGGGCGGAGCCCATCACTGCGCCTCCCCCACCCGGATACGGGGGTCGAGGAAGACGTAGAGGATGTCGACCACCAGGTGGCCGACCATGGCCAGCACGCCGGTGAATGAGAAGGCGGCGATGGCCAAAGGCAAATCTTGGTCCACCACCGAGGTGAACAGCAACTCACCCATCCCTGGCCACGAGTAGATGGTCTCGGTGATGATCCCGCCGTCGATCACCGTGGCCACCGCGATGACCAGGCTGGTGGTGACAGGCAGGAGGGCGGTCCGGGCCGCATGACGGTCGCGGACGATGTGCTCGGAGAGACCCTTGGCTCGGGCGGTAAGGATGAAGTCCTCGCGCATCGTCTCCAGCATCGAGCTACGCGTGAGCAGCATGATGCCGGCGAAGCTGATCAGCGTGATGGTGATCACCGGCAGCACCATGTGGTGGGCGATGTCTCCCGCATACAGACGGCGCGCCGACCCGAACTCGCTGCCGAACCAGAACCAGATCGTGATCAGTGCTATCAGGGTGTAGCCGATCCGTACCACCCTTTGTCGCTGTTTGGTGTTCCTGATCCGGCGGGTCAGGACCCAGAAGGCGAGCGAGACCAAGCCTGTGATCGCCAAGACCGCGAAGATCACCAGGAACACATGGTTGGAACTGAACGGGGCGTCGATCCACTCCTCGGGATCCAGGAACTTGTTGATCGGGACCACATCGGCGTAAAAGGCGAAGAACCAGATAAGCATGAGCGCGAACCACGGATAGAAGACCGTATAGAGCACCACGCTGCCGATGGTCAAGGCATGCTCGCCGCGCCGACCCCTGCGCCAAGCGATGAACTTTCCGGCCATGAATCCCAGGATGTAGTAGCTGATCACGACGGTGAGGAAGAGCACCAGGGTACGCGGCAGCCGCTCCAGGATGATATCCGACACGGGTCTCGGATACTGGATGAACGAGAATCCGAAGTCGGCGCGGAAGAAGTTCGACATGTAGCTCGTGTACTGCTCCCACAAGGGCTTGTCGAGGCCAAGGCGCTCGATAGCGAGTTGGGCCGCTTCGGGAGGGATGTTCGGGTTGGTGGAGAAGCGTTGCTTGACGGTGTCGCCGGGTAGCGCGGTGAGCAGCAGGAAAGTCAATGTGAGAAAGACAAGAAACAGAATGAACATCTGCACGGTGCGCCGCGCTATGTATTTAATCATTCCCAGTTACCTTACCCCGCTGTCCCTTATTCAGTCGCCCATTCGCTAGGTTGGGTGAGGGGGGAGAGCCTTGCTATTGAGGCCCTCCCCCCTCGGTGTTAGCTGAGCAGGTAGCCGGTTACTGGGCCAGGTTTACGGAGCCTGGCAGGGCGAGGAAGTTCTGCAGCCCGTCCAGCACCTCCGTGGACGGGAACTCGAGAGTATTCCGGTAGGCCTCGAGGACCGGGGTGGTGAAGAGCACGACGTAGGGAACGTCGTTGGCGAGGATCGCATCCATCTCCCGGACGATCCTGGCCGCCTCGTTGAGGTCGGTCTCCGCCTTCAGGCCGTCGGCCTTGGAGTCCAACTCCGGATTGTTGTAGCCCGGGATGTTGTAACCACCCGTGGTGGCCGAGTCGGCCCGGGAGTCGAAGAAGTCCGCCACGTGGTCCGGGAAGATCGTGAGACCCCATCCGAGGATGTACATGTCCCAATCCGTCGGACCGAACACCCGGTCCACGATCACCGAGAAGCCGGTGGGCTCGGCGGTGAGCGGGATGCCCAGGTCGTTGGCCCAGTCGGCGATGAACAGGCTGTACGTGGCCCGGAGCGGGTCGTAGCCGGGTCCGGGCGCCAGGAGCTGCATGGGCTCCACCGGCGTTCCGTCCGGACCCCTCAGGCCCGCACCCTTGGGGATCACGTCCCGGTTGTCGGCGTTCCAGGCCGGCTCGACGTCCCAGGTCCAGCCGGCGTCCCTGAGGATTTGCACGGCCGAATTGACTCGCTCCTCCTGGCTCTGGCCCCCGCACCACGGTTGGACGTCCGGATTGGCCCAAAAGGCGTTACCGGGCGGAACCATGGAGTTGAGCGGTATTGCCACGCCCTGAAGGACGTTGGTGGCCATGAACTCCTTGTCGATCATGCAGGCCAGAGCCTGGCGGAAGGATGTCTCCGAACCGGGGAACCGGCGGGTGTTGAACGCCAGGTAGCGGAACCCGTTGGACGAGTTGGCGATCACATCAAGATCACCCGCTTCCAGCACGGTGGCCTGCAGGCCCCTCTGAA
The DNA here is from genome assembly GCA_026710435.1 of bacterium. Lineage (GTDB taxonomy): Bacteria > Actinomycetota > Acidimicrobiia > Spongiisociales > Spongiisociaceae > JAPPFW01. The sequence goes on from JAPOQZ010000046.1 coordinate 10,597, forward strand.
GACCGAGGGGGTTGAGCATGAAGTCCACCTCCCCGTCCCGCAGGGCGAGAACCGCCGCGTCCTGGGTCTCGTAGACCGAGTAGATGGCGTCGGAGATGTAGGGGCCGCCTACGGAGTCGGACGTAACGTCTCCGGACGTGTCACCGACCTCCCAGCTGACGTCGCCGGAGAAGGTGACCCCGCCGCTCGAGTAGGTGACGGTACGGGCGCCGGGATCGTTGGGATTGGGGTTGGCCACGGTCCTGGCGAAAGCTCCGGGCTCCCGCTGATCGAACACAGTGCTCCCGCCGGACGGGGCTCCCTCTCCTGAGACGGCGTACAGATCGTCGGCGCCATTGGCCGCCTCCACATGGGGTCCCCAGAAGGCCTTCTGGAAGATGGCCGCCTGAGCGGTGCCGAACTGCCACTGGGCCAAGCCGGGCTGCTGGCTCCAGGTGTAGCGGACCGTGTGGTCGTCAAGGGCCTCCACCGAGATCAGACCCTGGGCGCCTTCGTTGTCCTCGGTGTCAGGATCATCTTCACGGGCCAGGGGGTACATCTGGAAGAAGTTCCCGCCCATTGCGAGATCCTTCACGGTGTTGAAGGTGAAGGCCACGTCGTGGGCGGTGATCGCCGTACCGTCGCTCCAGACCACATCGTTCCGGATGCCGACATCGATCACCCAGTTGTCGCCGTCGGGTGCGCCCAGGGGCGGCTCCACGTCGGCGGCCAGGTTGGGCACGACCGTGTAGCTCGGGAAGGTGGACCCGTACAGGCTCGGGATGGCAGGCGAGAGGACGTATTGGTTCCAGACGTCGCCCTCGGTGTCCAGGTAAGCCCAGGGGTTGTCGGTGGTCGGGTCACTGAAGATGGCTAGCTTGTAGGTGAAGGGCCCGGTGCTCACCTCGGGCTCTTCCTCCGCCTCCATGGCCGCCGACATCTCGGCCTCCATGGCCGCCGCCTCGGCTTCCGCGGCCGAAGCTGTTTCGGCTGCTTCCGCGGCGGCCGCATCCTCCGCCGCCTCGTCGTCTCCTCCACAGGCGGCCACGAGCATGGCAAGCGCCATCCCCAGTGCCAGCCGGCGCAGGTTCCTCTGTGTGAACAACGTCCTCATCGTGCCTCCTCTTAACTCGGCCGTTGTCTGTTCGTTCGTTGATCACCGAGTGTATTTGCCCGCGCACGAAAAGTACGAGGAAGAGCCCGGTTTTCTCTGTTTTCCAGTGGGGGGTTGGGGCGTGGGAGCTGTCGTCGGGCCGCCGGTGGTAGGATCATCGAAACTCGGGCTGTGGCGCAGCTTGGTAGCGCGCTTGACTGGGGGTCAAGAGGTCGCGGGTTCAAATCCCGCCAGCCCGACCAGGTACCCGCTCTCCCTGAAAGCTGTCGACCCCCCAGTCGTACCACGGATCCTCGTCCAGTGGCTATCCCGATGGTCGCCTCGGGTTCAACGTATCCAGCGTATGAAGGCGGCAATACCCTCAACCAGGCGCCACCCCAGGTAGAGGACGGCCATCGCGACCATCAACTTGAAGCTGAAGGGTGTCCGCTGGGATGGTACCGGTCCTCGGTTGTCGTCCCGGTTGCTCATGGTGATCCCGACCGTCCGGAGCCTCTCCGCACCACCATGCGGACCGGTGTTCCGATGAAGTCGTAGACCTCGCGAGCCCTACGTTCCAGGTAGCGGAGGTAGGTGGCGTCGATCTGCCCTCCCTTCACGAACAGCGCGATCGTGGGCGGGGCAGCTCGCGATTGGGCCGCGTACAGGATCCGGGGCCGGCGCCCCTTCCGGACCGGAGGGGGATGCTCTCCGGTCCATTCGGCTACCAGGCGGTTGAGGTTGCCGGTGGGGATCCGCCTCTTCCGGTTGGCCAAGACAGTTTCCAGGGCGGGGCCGAGCCTGTGCAGGCGCGCCCCGGTGAGTGCCGAGATCCGCAGCACCGGCGCCCAACCGGCGAAGGCCAGCTTGGTTCCCAGTTCCCATGTGGTCTGTTCCTTGCGGTCGCGGTCGGCGGCGTCCCACTTGTTGAGCAACACGATGAGGGAGGCCCCCGACTTGGCCGCCTCTTCAGTGATCCGCTGGTCCTGGTGGGTGACACCCTCGAGGGCGTCCACCATGACCAGCGCGGCGTCGGCCCGCCGCAGGACCTGGCGCGCCCGCCCGACGGCGAAGAAGTCCACATCCTCGGTTATCTTGGGTTTCCTGCGTATGCCCGCGGTGTCGATCAGGCGGTAGGTGGCGCCGTCGAGTTCGATCTCCACATCGATCGGATCCCTGGTCGTTCCGGGTATGGGCGACACCACCACCCGGTTCTCCCCTACCAGCCGGTTGAGGAGGGTGGACTTTCCTACGTTTGGCTTCCCGATTATCGCGACATCGGGGAGCCGGTCAGTCTTCCGATCCGCTGTGGCAGCGGGCAGGCGTTCGATGGCGATGTCCAGCAGGTCGGCCACGCCCCGTCCGTGAATGGCCGAGACGGGTACCGGATCGCCCAGACCCAGGCGACCGAACGAACTGGCTTCCAGGGCGATCATGTCGTTGTCGGCCTTGTTGGCGACGAGGATCACCCGGCCGCCGACCGGCCGGAGTAGGTCGGTCACCGCCGCGTCATCGGTGGAAATGTCGCCTTGCGCATCCACCACGAAGACGATGAGATCGGCGGAGGCCATGGCCAACTCGGCCTGCATCCGTATGTCCTCGACCAACTCCGCGTCCAGGCTCTGCTGCCAGCCTCCCGTGTCGATGACGGTGAACGAGCGGCCGTTCCATTCGGCGTCGAACTCCCGGCGGTCACGGGTGACACCCGGCTTCTCCTGAACCACGGCAGCCCGCCGGCCCACGATCCGGTTGACGAGGGTCGACTTACCCACGTTGGGACGACCGACGACGGCGATGAGGGGTTTCGCACTACTCATTTCAGACCGCTACCCCACCCCGGATCCGAGACTCTGGACGGCCATTCTACGGGGTCGTTCCGCAGTGACGGTCGTTCCGTTCGAGCGGCCACGGGGTCCGTGGTTCGGGTGATAGGAGATTGCCCCGACCGGGGCCGAAAGTGGATCGGGCTGCCCGGCACGGCTTGCACCGTTGTCAGAGGCTCCTTCCGGAGTGTCGGGCTCGGCTCCGGAGAACGGCCCCGGTGGAACCATGAGACGGCAAGCTCGCGAAAAACCCCGGTCGGTTCGCCTCCGCGGCGGGACCCGCACCCCCGTCACCGCCTTTCCGATGCCGGATCACAGCGCGGGCGCCGGATCCGTGCTCGCGCCGGGGTCGGGTCCGGAGCGGCGCCACGCTTCCTTCCCGGAGGACGAGAACCGATGATGATCACCCCGTCCGGACCTGGGGTGATGTCTGGATCGAGATTCCGTGCGTCTGGTGATCCCGATATGCACCCGCGGAGTGACAGTTTCAAGGGTCCTGTCATCCGGGGGGACGCGACCAGAGGGGTCCTCCCGTCTGGGCGGTATGATCACCGGGATGTCAGAGACTGCCCACTCGCCACGGTTCCGTCCCAAGAAGGTCTACCTGGCTGAGCCGAGTGGCTACTGCGCCGGGGTATACATGGCCATCAAGGCCCTTGTGTGGATGACCAAGATCTTCAACCCTCCGGTCTACTGTTACCACGAGATCGTCCACAACCGGTTCGTCGTGGAGGCTTTCGAGCGGGCCGGGGTGGTGTTCGTCGACTCCATCGAGGCGGTCCCGCAGGGCGTACCGGTGATGATGTCGGCGCATGGTTCCGCACCGAAGGTGCTGTCCGACGCGGGAGCGCGGGCCGGGATCGTGATCGACTCGGTGTGCCCGCTGGTGACGAAGATCCACCACGAGGTGAAGAGGAGAGCCGCGAAGGGGTTCGACATCATATTCGTAGGTCACGAGGGCCACGACGAGGCGATGGGAACGATGGCCAGGGCACCGTCGGACATGACCCTGATCGAACCCGAGACCGGCCTGGGGGGATTCGAACCCAGAGACCCGGGGAAGGTGGCCCTGTTCGCCCAGACGACCCTCGGGATGCACGAGTGGGAGGCGGTCAGCACGGAGGCATCGGAGCGATTCCCGAACCTGGTGACGTCCCGCAAGAGTGACCTCTGCTACGCGACCACCAACCGCCAAGAGGCGGTGCTCGCCATGGCCGCCGAGTGTGATCTGATCCTCGTGGTGGGCTCCGAGAACTCATCCAACACCAACGCACTGGTCCGGACGGCCCGCGTGCGCGGTACCCCCGCCCACCGCATCGACTCGGCCGGGTCGATCAGCGACGAGTGGCTGGAGGGAGTCCGCGTGGTGGGTGTGACTGCCGGTGCCTCCGCACCTGATCACCTGGTCCGTGAGGTGCTCGACTGGCTGGAACCGGTCGAGGGTTGGCACCTGTTCAGAGTGACCGAGGAGGACGAGTACTTCCCCCTCCCCAGGGAGTTGAGGGCCTTCCTGACGGCGCTCATCTCCTCCATCCAGGTCGGGTTCACTGCCAAGCCGGACGGCCTCGGAGCACTTGAGTACGACCGGCGGATAACGGCCACCGATGCACTGGCGGCACTAGAGGCTTAGCCCCGATTCTTCATGAGCGGGTTCGTACTGGGCGAACGAGGTGTGAGATATGAGCTTCTGACCAGGGACTACGGCCGTCTCGATAGTCGTGTCTCGGCCCGGTCGCGCTGAGGTGGTTGCTGAGCCATCCCCACCGGCACTGCCACATTCAAACACGCATGGGAATCGCCGAGGATGCCGCCGGCTGGGCCCAAATTTATGAGCAGGAAGAATTCCGATGGGATGCCGGATACGTTCTTGACAGGGGGCCGGTCTCCGCCTGTCCGCTCACACTCTTGCTGACGAACGTCGACCTGCCGGACTACCTAGGCGGTCCCAAGCCCGCGCTCCGTGCACATATCCAGCACCTTGTTGACCACGTCTGCCACGCTGATGTGGGAGGTGTCGATCTCGATCGCGTCCGTGGCCCTCGCCAGGGGCGAGACGAGCCTGGTCGAGTCCTGATGGTCCCTCCGGGCCAGTCCCTCACGGACCGCCTCGAGTCCGGCTGATGCCTCGCCGGCTCTGCGGACCGCTCTCACCGCGGGATGGGCCGTCAGGTACACCTTGAGAGGGGCCGAGGGGAACACGGCGGTCCCGATGTCCCGGCCTTCCACGACCGCTCGACCGCCCCGGGATTCCACCCATGACCGTTGCCTTGCCACCAGCAGCGTACGCACTCCCGCCAGGGCGGAAACCCCGCTCACCTGAGAGGTCACCGCTTCGGAGCGGATTGCCCCGCTCATGTCGATGCCCTCGACGAGCATTCTCCCGGCCCGGTAGTCCAGTTCGACTGCCGCCACCGCCCGCATCACTTCTGCCTCGTTCGCCAGGTCCAAGCGTTGCAACATGGCAACGACGGTTGCGGCCCGATAGAAGGAGCCGGTGTCCAGGTGGGACCAACCAAGTGTCTCCGCCACCGCCCGGCACGCTGTGGTCTTGCCCACCCCGCCGGGCCCGTCCACCGCTATCACGAGCCGGTCCACCGTGGGTCCCCGGGTCATAGAAGTTCCAGCATCCCGAAGAATCCCGGCCATGTCTTCGCGACGCAACCCGGGTTTTCGATCACGATCCCGGGCTGCACGAGACCGGCCACAGCAAAGGCCATCGCGATCCGGTGGTCGTCGTAGGTGCGGATCCGTGCCGGTCGTAGCGGGCCGGGCGTGATCGAGATCCAGTCGGGTCCGGTCGCCACCCCGGCGCCCAGCCGGGTCAGTTCGTTCTCCAGGGCGGCCAAGCGGTCCGTTTCCTTGATGCGCAGGTTGGCGATGTTGGTGAATCGGCTGGGGGTTGACGCGAAGGCGGCAACCACTGCCAGCCCCAGGCTCGCGTCGGGGCAGTCGTTCAGGTCGGCGTCGACACCGCTCAGGGACTCCGGCCCCGCAACGGTGATCCCCCGGCGGCCCGGCTCCAGCCGGCAGCCCATCCGCTCCAGGATACGCAAGGCAGCCATGTCGGCTTGCGTGCTGGCCGGATGGATCCCCGCGACCTTGACGGCGGCCCCGGTGATCGCCGCCGCGGCCCACGGGTAGACGGCAGCCGACGCGTCGGCCTCCACGCGGAACCCGGCTGCCCGGTACCCCGTCGGGCCAACCGAAATGGTTGTTGGGTCGAGCCAGCGGGCCTCGGCGCCGAACGCAGCCATCACCTCGAGGGTGGTGTCCAGGTACGGACGCGACACCACCACCTCTCCCAGCTCCAGGGTGACCATGGTCTCCGCCAGCGGCGCGCTGAGCAGCACAGCCGACACGAACTGGCTGGAACTCGACCCGTCGATCCTGATCCGGCCGCCGGACAGCCCGCCGCCCGCCACGCTGACCGGCGGGAACTCTGCACGGGAGGCTTCGACCGTGGCGCCCAAGGCCCTCAGGGCGTCCACGAGCGGGCCTATGGGTCGTTCCCGCATGCGGGGCGTACCATCCACCAAGCTGGGTCCTTCGGCCAGGGTGGCCGCGGCAGTTATGAAGCGAGCCGTCGTACCGGAGGCGCGTACGTCGAGGCGGCCCCCCCGAAGTCGGCCCTTGGAACTCACCCGGAACCCGCGGTCCCCCACCTCCACACCGACTCCCATCGTGCGGAGGCACTTAACCATGGCGTCGGTGTCGTCGCTGCGGAGCGGATCGACGATGAGCGAATCCCCCACGGCGAGGCCGGCTGTGATAAGAGCCCGGTTTGTAATGCTCTTCGAACCCGGGGGACGGACGGTGCTGTCCCCGATCCGCTTCGGCTGCACCTCGTAAGTGGTCACGTGTTCTCCCTAACGCATTGATGGGCGGGCGGTGGCCTCGCCGCGCCGGTAGAAGGCCCGCACCTCGTCGATTTCGAGGCACCGCCATTCCCCCGGCCCCAGTTCCCGCTCGCGCAAGGGACCGATCGAACTTCTGTGCAGCCTAAGGACCTGGAGGCCGACCGCGGTGCACAGGCGCCTCACCTCGCGGTTCCGCCCCTCGCCCATCGACATCTCGATGTGGGAGCGTCGCCCGTCGGACCCGATCTTACGCACTGCCAGCGCCCGGGCCGGGCCGTCCTCGAGCTCCACGCCTCGCCGGATCGATGCCAGATCCCGGCGGGTGGGGACCCCTTCCACCAGGACTTCGTAGGTCTTGGTGATGCCGTGGCGGGGGTGGGTGACCAGGTTGGCGAAGGCGCCGTCGTTGGTCAGCAGCAGGAGGCCGCTGGTATCCGCATCGAGCCGGCCAACCGGGTAGACACGCGGATGCGGCGGGACCAGATCCACCACCGTCCTCCGGCCCTGCGGATCGCTGGTGGTGCTGATCACACCGGGAGGCTTGTGGATCACGTAGTGGACCAGACCCGGCTCGACCGGCAGTCTGACGCCGTCCACCAGCACTTCGGCGGCGGCGGCGTCCACCTTCAGGCCCGGTGACGCCACCTTCCCGTCCACCGATACCCGGCCGGCCACTATGAGGGAGTCGGCGCCCCGGCGCGAGGTCAGCCCGCTGCGGGCGATGACCTTCTGCAGGCGTTCGGGACCGTATGCCGAGTTCACCTCGGGGTTGGTGCCTGGTCGAGCGACTCGGCCACCTCGGTGGCAGGCATGTGGTCGGCGAGCGGGGGCAGCTCCGCAAGGGACCCGATACCCACAGACTCGAGGAACAGGTCGGTGGTCGAGTAGATGGCGGGGTTGCCGGGTGTGGGAAGGCGGCCGGTCACCTCGATCAGACTCCGGCGGACGAGGGTTCTGAGAGCCGAGCCGGAATCCACCCCCCGCAATTCGGAGACCTGCCCTCGGGTAACGGGTTGGCGGTAGGCGACCACCGCCAGCACCTCGAGGGCGGCATTCGAGAGCCGGGTCGCCGAGCCGGTCGTCAAGAAACGTTCCAGGTACGGGAGGGCCTCGGGTTTCGTGTAGAGGCGCCAGCCTCCCGCCACCGAGCGCAGCACGATGCCGCGTTCCTCGTGCTCCAGCCGTCCGGCCAAACCCGCCAGCTCCATCTTGACGGTCGCCAGCGGCATCTCCAGGACCTGGGCCAGGTCACCTTCGGAGACCGGTGCCTCCGCCACGAAGAGGATGGCCTCGATGGCCGCCAGCGGGTTCACAGATACTCCCCCAGGACGGCGGCGAGATCGAGAGCGGGCGCCTGAGCACGGCGAACCGCTATCTCGGACGGTTCGTCCTGCGCTACGGAAACGATCCCCCACCGGGCCAGTTCCAGCACGGCGAGGAAGTAGGCGGCCCCCTCGACCCGCCGGGTGCAGTGAGCGACCAGCCGTTCGAAAGTGGACTCGAGTTCCGCGGTGATGCGGGCCCTGATGTCCTCGATCGCGTCCCCGACCGACGGGAGATCGAGGTCCAGGTGGTCGACGTCGACCTCCGGCGCGGCGGGTTCGGTCTTCGTCAGGTCCTCGACAAGTGCTGCCAGCGTTCGGGGAGTCACACCGGGAGGCAGAGCCGGTGGCGGTGATCCGCCGAGTTCCCTGTCTACTCCCACCGTGCGACCCACGTAGCGGGCCGACTCGACTATCCGGTGGCCCAGCACGGTGGCGACGTCCTGGAAGGTCAGGAAGGTGAGCAGCCGGGCGAGGAGCCGGTCCCGTTCGTCGAGGAGGGCCAGTTCCTCCTCCAGGTCGGCCGGTTCCTCCTCGGGCAACAGGAACCGCGCCTTGAGATGCATGAGCATGGCGGTCATCAGCACGAAGGCCGACACCCCGTCCAGTTCCTGCTCCGGCTCCGATTCGAGATGCTCCAGGTAGTCGTCGACGATTCCAGAGATGCTGACCCTCGTAACATCCACGATGTGCCGGTTGATGAGCTGTACGAGAAGGTGGAGCGGCCCAGCGAACACCGCTGTTTCCACCTCGTAGGTCATGGTGCGCCCCTCACCCGTTCCGATACGCCATCGTACGGAGGGAGGCGCGCAAGTCGCGGTCTTTGCGACCGGTTCGCGAGCGACGGCGGTCCAGCGAGGAAAGCGCGGTCGGCGTCCTGCAGCACGTCCCAGTCCTCGGGGCGGATGCCGTCGGGGCGTTCGCCATGGTGATGGCGGGTGTAGGCAACCACCAGGGGCTTGGCACCCGCGGTGGCCAGCTCGTCTGCACCCAGCTTTCCGTGGTCGAGGTACGACGCGATGCGGGGGGTGGGTGCCAGCCCTGCAGCGCGCCGGAGCACCGCCCAGGAGCGGCCCACCGGACCCAGGCGGGCGTGGCGCTTGCCGGTGTCGTGCAAGAGGGCGGCCCTGATGAGTTCATGCCGGCCCGGGCAGCCGGCGGCCACGAACCTGGCCGCTTCGAGGCCGTGGCGCTGGTCTGCCCTCGGCTGGCCCCAGAACATGTCCCTCTCCATGGGAAATTGCAGGTAAGGGGCCACTTCCGCCTGTTCCAACGGGGTCAGACGCCGGGAGAGAACCACGTCGGCCAGCCGTGCCACCAGGTGGATCAGGTCCGAAACCCGCACAGTCAGCCGAGTGGAGCCGGTCCAAGCCCCACTGGACGGGGGCGTGGAACGGCGGTCAGGAGCGTGCCGACTTGCAGTTGATGCACAAGCGGGAGACGGGTCGTGCCTCCATCCTCTCCGGAGCGATCCGGTTCGAGCATCCGGCACATGTGCCGTAGGTGCCCGCCTCGATCCGTGCCATCGAAGCATCGACCTGGTCGAGGTGGACCTTGAGAGAGTCCACAATTCCCAACACCTCGGTTCGCTCGGCGGTGATGGCCGCCGCATCGGCGAAGCCCTCGCCGAAGTCGAGGTCACGGCGTAGATCACCCGATTCGTTGGCTCCCAGTTCCCTCAGCCGGTGGACCAGCCGGTTCCGCAATCCCAGTAGAACCTCTCGCGCTGCTGAATAGTCGGCCATGCGCTCTCCCGCCCGATGGCTGGTCTCGTACTCACCGCAAGGCCCGCGGATGGGCCTCCACGTAGACCTCGTGCAGATGCTGGAGCGACATACGCGTGTACACCTGCGTCGTCGAAACACTAGCGTGACCTAGGATTTCCTGGACGGTCCGCAGATCCGCCCCTCCCTCGACCATATGGGTGGCCGCCGAATGGCGCAGGACATGGGGGGATATGCGGCTTGCCGGGATACCCACCCGCAGGGCGTGCTTGCGCACGATGCCGAACACGCCCTGGCGCGTCAACCTGGCTCCTCTGGCGTTCAGGAACACCGCCCCCGGATCCTCCCGCGACCGGCACAGCTGCAAGCGAACCGGAAGGTAGGTACGGATAGCCGCCACCGCCGGACGGCCCAGCGGCACCATGCGCTGTTTGTTGCCCTTCCCCCTCACGATGGCGGTCCGGGTGTCGAGGTCCACCTCGGGGAGGTCCAGTTCCACCAGCTCGCTGACCCGCACCGCCGCCCCGTATAGCGTCTCAAGCATCGCCCGGTCCCGCTTCCCGAGGTTGGTGTCCCCGGGGGGCGCCTCCACCAACCGGATCGTCTCGTCCACGTCCAACGCCTTCGGCAAGCCCATCCGCGTACGAGGGGTCTCGGTGAACCGGGTCGGATCCTCGTCGGACAACCCCTCCCCCACCAGGAACCGGTGGAACCCCCGCACCGCCGCCAGCTTCCGGGCGATCGTCGTCGACCGCATACCCTCCTCGTGCAAGGACGCCAGGAACCCGTCCACCATCCCCGGCGAAGGATCCTGCTCACCCAGAAACGCCAGATAGCCCCCAAGATCCCGCCGGTATGCCGAGATCGTATTCTGGCTCAACCCCCGCTCCACCGCCAGCACCGATAGGTAATCATTGGCGCGTCGATCCAGAGGATGACGGCGCGCGTTAGGGCCTATCTCCTGATACATTCTTCCAATCCCACCACACCAACTGCCACGAAAGACTCGATAGACCGCACACACAGCCGACTAACTGACCAACGATCACGTCCATCACGGACTCGGCAGTCAGTATTCGCGTCCGGCGTACGTCAAGTGCTTCTAACACTCCAACTCTCCTTACGATACGTCATCCGGTCACCGTACTACCCGCGCCTCATCCGAGGGACCATTCCAGCCTATCAACCACTGAGTGTCAGCAGCATCTTTGAACTCCAGCACCGGCCTCGTTACGGGTCGGAGCGCTCGTGACATGTACTATTCTGTTGCGATTCCTCTGGATGCTCAGAATGAGTGAATGCGGACGTGAGGGACCGGGAAGCATTGGAAGAGCTAGGAGCGAGACTATGGCAGCAATCGTTGGATTTCGTGAAATACCTCTAGAACAGCTAACAATCGGTCTCGGACAAGTACGAATGCGGGATGTCAATAAGGGTATCGGCGAACTCGCAGACAGTATCCGCCAAGTCGGACTCCTGGAACCGATCGTCGTTTCGCCGATAGACGAGTCCGAAACCTATGAGATCATAACGGGTCAGAGGCGGTTTCTTGCCCATAAGCGCCTGGGAGAGGAGACCATTTGGTCTGCGATTCTGGATGAGCACGTTGACGAACTGACGGCCAAGGTACTCTCAGTCACAGAGAACCTTGTTCGACGTGACCTACACTCTCGCGATCTGATCGACGTTTGCACATACCTATATCGTCAGTACGGATCGATGAAGGATGTCTGTGACGAGACTGGTCTCTCATATGACAAGGTGAGGAAATATGTCAAGTATGACCAGTTAGTGCCTGAGCTCAAAGAGAAGGTGGATAGTGGGGACGTCAAACTTACGACTGCCCTAAAGGCACAGCAAGCTGCCACCGTCGGCGGTGATACAGATACCATCGAAGCTGTGCAGTTTGCGACAGAGATGGAGCCGATGTCGGGGGCTCAGAGACAGAAGATCGTTAAAGACGAAAGACGAATCCGACGCGCTCGGCTGATGACATTATCGAGGATGCAAAGTCGGGCGGCAAGATCACTCAGATCATAGTTACCCTGACCTCCGAAGTACACGGTGCATTAGCTGAGTATGCTTCAGCTGAGCAGATGAATAATGATGATGCTGCAGGTAATCTCATTCGAGATGGCCTCCGTAGGAACAACCTGCTCGGTAATGATTGAGGGGCTTACCCGAAGACAATTCCAAGATCTTGTCTTATCCGTCGGTACACATCGTACGGAACGGAGGCTTTCGCCGCTGGAGGTTGCTCAACTCATCCAAACGGCAGTGAATACGGGTATGACGAGGAGCGAGTGTGCGGATATCCTTGATTTGGGTACGACCCAGGTTTCTACGTTCTTGAAGCTACTAAAACTGCCAAGGAGTATTCGCTATCTAGCTGACTGGGGTGGGAAAACGAACGCCAGTATCTCCTTTTCTACTATGGCTGAACTGACACGGCTAGCACCATCGGATCAGATTGAAGCTGCCGAAGCGATACTCAAGTACCGTTTGAAGTGGAAGGAGGTTGTACAGCTAGTACAGATAAAAATACGCTCATCGTCCACTCTTATTGAAGCCATTAATACGGTACTTAGGTTACGGCCGAGGATCATCAAACAGTACCTATTCTTAGGGGCTGTATACAAAGGCGATCAGCAGAAAAGGTTAGGGTTACTGTCCGCGTCTCAACGCTCCGTCATCTTTGATAGCATTCTCTTACAACTCGTTGGTAGACGTAGTAACATAGTCGGAAACCTGGGAACCGAGAACTTCACCATCGTGAGTACTATTGATCTAGCTGAGAGTTTAGGGCAGCAACCCGATGAACTTGAGCAGCAGGTCAATGGCTATTTAGGGGAGGCACTCGGCACGCTATGAGCTACCCCATTGACGTAGCTATGGATTCCGGCGCTGTTAAGTTAGGTACAGATGTAGTCTGCGATGGATTCAGTAGCGATGCCCGTGTTCGTGTCCAGACTCATGTACATGCGGATCATATGGATCAGTTCGAGACTAGCAAGGGTCATCAAGTGATCTTGTCTAGTGAACAGACACGACGATTATTGATCGCAGAGTACGATGCAGACTTGCCGTATCGCTCAAATGTGGTCTCTGTTCGTCCGGGTGAGAACTACTCTATCGGAGACAGTGCTATCACACTGCTTCCAAATGGCCACATGCTCGGCTCTGTTCAGGTCAAAGTTAGACTCCAGTGTGGAGTCACTGTGGGTTATTCGGGTGACTTCCAATGGCCAATTCCGGATGTCATCCAGGTCGATGCCCTAGTGATCGATAGCACATACGGAGCGCCACATAATATAAGGGAGTTTACACAAGGAGAGTGTGAAGAACGTTTTGTTATGCTGTTACAAAGGCTGCTTTCGGCAGGCCCGATAGTGATTAAGGCCCATAGAGGAACAGTTCAAAGGGCTCTTCAAATAATCAACGATGAGATAGATTGTCCAGTGATTGCCTCGACCCGACTTATCGATGAAGTGTCGATCTATAGGGAATACGGATATACCATCGGTAATCTAATCACCGAGACGTCTCCTGAAGCGCGCCAGATTATGAAGGATAACCGTCATATAGTGGTTTACAGTACTGGAGATCATGCTCCGGTTGATATCGGGGCTCGGTCTAAGGTGGTGCTTAGTGCATACTTCACTCGTCCAGATATGCCTATTAGTGAGTACTCGGACCGCGCTTATGGAGTAGCCATGTCGAATCATGCTGACTTTAATGGCACACTAGAGTACATCAGAATGTCACGAGCGAGCTTCGTTGTGACAGATAATTCGCGCGGGGGTAAGGGAGTGCATCTGGCTCGAGCGATAAAGGACTATCTGGGTATCGAGGCAAGACCGTCCTCCAATGTGAGATCGAGAATATGGGGAGAGTAGCTGTCAGGTAGGGCCGAGAAATGTACACCGAGGCCTAGTGTCGTCTCAGCAGGTAGATCGGTCGGTGTAGTAGAGAGTCGCAAGTGATTGTCGTTTGTAACGATGAGGGGTTCATCTGACTTCAGGGATTGATTGAAATGCTATGACGGCCGGCTAGAGATGACAGACTGTACACGGGTCGGCTTCACTATCGTCGTCGAGTACGTTGGCCAAGGCCTCGACTAAAGGCAGATCAGTTCTCGCGGCGGCCGAGCGGGTGAGCGACCTTTGATGATCGTCGATGATCTGGTCGCGCCGAGTTCGTAGCTCTACAAGGGTTTCGCCGCCAGACCACGTGTACTGCCGTCCGCGCATAGCCTGGTCACCAAAATCGGCGTCGCCGTCGACACCAGCATCGGTGAGGACTTTCTGCTCGATAGCGACAGCCCGCTCGAAGAGTTCGGGGTGTCGCTCGGAGAGTCCGATCCATTCGGCCTTGCGTTGGTAGAAGCAGAAGTAGCAACCGGACCGCGTTCGCCACTCGTAGTAACTAGGTAGGCCTATACCGGCGTCATCAAGGATGCGGATGACGTGGCGGTAGTCGACGTTGTCTTCGATGAACGGAAACCGGGTTTGGATGTTTGGCTTGGTGGAGATATATCCCTTACGGTTGGACTCGTCCGCCCGTATCCCCACGTAAGAGATGGCGGGATCTTCTCCGATCCACTCCTCTATTGGTTTTATCTTCATTATTTTCGTGCACCAGCGCATCTGCGGGGATGGGAGCGCTCCCCGGAAGACTTCGAACCAGTGGTCGAAGCCGCGTTGGGCGTTGAGCCGCAATATCGGCTTGCCCAGAATCACCTCCAGCCGGGTTAGGTACTCGTAAGTCTCGGGGAGTTCAGCGCCGGTGTCGCAGAAGAAGTACTCCATGTCGGGGACCTTGTCGTGCATGTAAACCGCGAGAGCGCTGGAGTCCTTGCCGCCGGAGATCCCACAGATGTGGCGGGGTCCGTCAGCCATGCTGGATTGCTCGATTAGTCCCGTCATCGGTCAGACCCTCACTAGCGGTTCTCTTGGACGGTAGTAGCCGCTCACCGAGAAGTGCTAGCAATGCCTGCTGGGCGCGCTGGGGCGAACCAGTTAGCCGGGTCAGCTGGTCCATGGTGTTCTCCAGCACATCATCGAGTCGCTCACGCTCGGCATGGTCGAAGCTCACCAGACGGACATCTTCCTGACCGTCCGGCCGGGTGATGGTGACTCGGAACGCCTCGAACGGACCTCCCCCATCTGCGCGGTGATGGGCGTGCAAGGCGATGAGCCGGCGGAAAGCTGCGACCTGCTGGGGAAGCTCGTGCTCGAAGCGTCGCCGATCGTCGTCGCGCCATTCGGCCGGCGCCTTCTGCGACACCACCGTAGCGATAGCTTTGATCCAGTCTCGGTCGGATTCAAGGTGGTCGTTGGCGAGCGCGAGGATGAATGCCCGAGCCTTCGGATCGAGAACCTCATCCCTTAGAGCGGCAGCCTGGCCGGCGACGGCCTGTCGAGATTTCTCCGCAGTTTCCTCGATGAGCAACTTGAGGAGCTCGTCGAGGAGGAGTTCGTAGGCGCCCGTCAGCTCATCCATCGCACAGCTCACCGCTCGCGCATAGGCGCTGGCTTGGGGATACATGTTGCTGTCGGTGGGAATGCTTGGGAATCCAAGAGCCTTCGGGAGGGCTGAGAACAGCAGATTGTCGGGCTCGACGGCGGTTAACAGTACATCTCGAGTGGCGAGCGTAGGTGGTTCGAGGTTCAGGGTTCGGCGGGTGTAGTTTTCGAGACCGTTGATCTGTGTCACCAAATGACCCACGATGGCCAGCACATTTGGCACTCGATGCTTGCGGAACCTAGGTCCGACCCCGAGTTGACTTGCCAATTCGTCGATGACGTGTCGGCGGGCGCCTGTTGTGCTGGCGAAGTGTTTTATATCGAAGTGACCTGGGTTGCGAACCATCCTTTCGGAGAGTTCCGGTGTGAGGAGTGGCTTGAAAGTGCCGTGTTCATAGATGGCGACTTCGTCGGAGTACGCGAGGAGAGCAGCAGTGACGAATACGGGCACGACTGCCTTTTTCATACCGATCGGGGGCGAGAGCAGAATCGTGTAGATGTCCGTCAGATTGATGCGGCGTGCTTTCGCTCGCCTCAACTCGGTAACCAGGCTATCCCACGCGGGGCGCAGGGTGGACCTGTCCGTGGGGCTTCGGAATGTCCGGGCTTCGTTACGACTATCAACCCCGTGTAGTCCGGTGTGTTCGAGAAATGACCGATACATGGCCACTTCTGGACCGTAGCCATCCAGGTCGAGGTTGGTGTGGGTTCCGTGGTTGATCATCGCCTCGAGGAGGATGCGCCGGGCCTTTGCGCCCTGGGATGTAAGAGACGTTCGGTTCAGCATCTCATTGCGGACGGTCGGCGTGTGCCAGTAGGCATGATCTGCGGCGGACGAGAGCGGACCAGAACCGCGGCCTCCAGGCAGTCCGACGTTCCCATTGTCTCCTCGCAGTAGCAGCCACCGGCAATTGTCCGAACTGAACGTGTTAGCCAGCGCGATGTCGAGCATGCTACGTGTTTGAGCCAGCCGCTCCCCTAGCTCCCGGCGGGCGACCCAGTCGCCCGTGATGTCCGGGCTCTTGAGAGCGATATTGACCGCCGCTACCTCTCTCGCTGCTTCGTCGAGGCCGGCCAGGTCAGCGGGGATCGCGACGACGACCGGCTTGGCCAGGTGTGCTTTGGGGCTTGTCATCGTCGGGACATGTGAGGCGGAGTCCGCTACCAGCAGAAGTTCTCCGTCGTAGTCGGAGTGTGCATCGGGTGGTTCTACGAGTTCGGTGCCGGAGGCGTATCGGCGCTTGAATACCCGCAATATCTGATTCTCGGCGCTGTGCCGGGCTGCCACCATTGGTGTCGGCTCATCGATGTGGGAGAGAATCTCTACAAGCTGTTGCCGCTTCACCTGCTGGCGGGCAGAATCCAGAAGTTGCCGGATATCGACATCGGTTCCCTGCCAGATGCGGTATTCGTCTGCGAAGTCCCGGTATGTGACGATACCGGCAGCCTCGAGTCCGGACAGAGTCGCGTCTAGGTCGCTATCGATGAGTTGCAGTACTTGTCGTGAGGCTCGAACCGTTCCCGCAGTCGAAACCAGGTTGAGCAGGGCGATAGCCTTGGCCACGTCCGCCTCCTGTTGGGTGAGGCCGTGGGAATCACGGATCCGGACCGCTACTTCGGTCCACCGGCTGGACTGTCGAGCACCAATCCCGCTGGACACGAAGAAGTCGTAGACACCACTGAGGCCAACCGATGGTAAAGACTCACCAGCATCGGTCTCTTGCGAACCCAGAAACGAGGAAGCGCTCGTCGGATCAGGACCAGCCAAGAAGGAAAAGAGCGTTCTCTCGTTCTGTCCGTACCGGCTGCACAGTTCGGGCAGAACGACTGCAGCCAGGGGATGTAGCGGATAGCAGGAGGCAATCTCCTCGACGTCTGCTAGGTCTGCAATACCAAGCGACCGCATCGCTGGGTCAAAACGTTGGGCCCAGCGCTCCACTCGTTTGTGCAACTGCCGGTCCTCGATCCTGAAGACAGTCCGGATCAGGGCACGGGTCTGTGCCGGGGACTCGACAAACGCTACATCCTCGAACCGGCCCTGGACCTTGGCCCACTCGCGACGTTGTGGTACGTCGGTGCCTCCAAGATAGTCCTCGAACGAGAGATGCTGGAGTGTCAGGACAAAGATAGGTAGACCAGCGCTGCTTTGGCCTGCCTCGGCTAGTTGCTGCATAAGATAGGGGTCCGCGCCAACACCGTCTCGGAAGGCTTCCAAGTTCTTTCCGAACTCATCCACGATGAGCAGCAAGGGAGCCGATTGAGCAAGGCATCGGGCGATCTCGATCAACGATGCCGGGGATGGGCCGGACCTGCGGGGATCGTCCCTCGCGGCATCCTCAAGCGCTCCACGGAGAACGGCGGCGGCGGGGAAGGTCTTGGTCGCGGGAATCCGCCCGTACCTGCGAACAACCGCACTGTGGAGGGCTCGCAGGATGGTATGGCTGAGTGGCTCCCGGTCGGCGGTCACCAACGCGCTGTGGAAACCCGACTTGCCGGTTCCGTGAGATCGATGTGCTTCTCGGACCAGTTTCCCCACGGTCGGAGATGTGTTGTCGATTAGCTCTAGCGCGATCTGCCGGGTGACGGGCTCGTTCCCGAACGCTGCGTCGATCAAGAGGGCTAGCGATGACTTGCCTGATCCGTATGGTCCGGTAAGGGACCATGCTCCGCCTGCCTGCCCGGAGGCCGCTGTACGTGCGATCCTCTCGACAACATCGAGAGCACGAGCGGTAACGACATACCCGTCCAGTGGTTCGACGCGAGCAGCGTCGCGTTCGAGGTTCGCTGATCGAGCGAAGAGCGCTGCGATCGAAACGCGCTCTGTGAGAGTGGCCATCAGCGACCGCCGATCACAATCCCGGAGGAGAGTTGCAGTTCGCGCTCTGCCTCACTGGGATTACTGCCAAGACCTAGTGCGTCGATGAGTTCCGCGTCAACAGGCTGGTCCCCGTAGGTACCGGCTCTCATGTCGGGCGGTGAGGCTTGGTAGTAACCGTTTAGCACATCAACTGCAATTAGGGTCGGATCCCCGTGCCAGGAGAGTTGGGCGGCCCCGGTCGGTGTGACAAGGTCTAGAGCCTGCACTCGGTCCAAGGTCGGTTCCAAAGCCTGTAGCAGTTCGGTCTCACTGAGCTTGAATGCGCGTCCGGGGGCACCGGAATCGTATGCCAACCGGCTCAAGGTGACCGTGTTACCGGCGGCACCGGTACGGGCGATGTAGTCAAGAGCTGCATATGCCACGACTTCCGAGGGTAGGGTGGGCTTTGGCCCGAGCACGAAACGATACCGCCCCGTGGCCGGAGAAATCTCGATGAGGTTCAGTTCCCGTAGCGGGCAGTCCAAGATGTCGTCGATGCTGGTTCGCGCCGATCGGACCGGGGGTCCATAGGTGCGTAGTAGCGCTCTCACGTCTTTCTTGCGAGAGGTTGGGTGTGGCGTCTTCCAAGACGACAACGCCTCCAGTTGTGCTTCGACAGCTTGATCCAGGGCGTTGTCGTCGAACTCCACAGCGTTGAAGTCGTTGAAGGCCAGCCACCACACCGGCAGCCGTGATCGTGGTGCAAGGAGAAGCCACTGCAGCAGCCACAAGGTGCCCGGATCCTCCGTGAAGGGATCCCATCCCATCTCACCGAACAGAGCGTTGCCGATGCGAGTAGGCACCAGTCCGGGTGAGCGCCGATTCGGAGCACTTGGGTCCTCTACCAAAAGTTTCGCGGCCAGACCCCAGAACCGAATCGCCCTTACCATGTTCTTACCCACGCCGATGACCACGGGTGCGTCCTTGCGGGTAAAAACGTAGCGATCCCACACCGCGAACGAGTACGCCTTGCGGAACCATCCATAGCGCGGATGGAAGGTTTCGTGGCGTGCGAACATCGGCCGGGCCGCGTCAACTAGCCGCATTGACAGCTTCTGTGTAGGTCATGTCTCGAACATACGACACGGCTGTGACAGTTTTGCGTACTGCTATATCAATGTCGTCAGGTGTCGTGAACCGACCGAGGCTGAACCGGATCGATTCGAACGCAGCCTCGCGGCTCAGACCCATCGCCTGTAGTACCTCTGACGGTTCGATCGAGCCGGAACTGCAGGCGCTTCCCGTCGACACAGCCACTGGATCCATGTTCACCAACACAGCATCAGAATCGGCGCCCGCAAACCGTACATTGGTTGTGTTCGGCAATCGACGATCCGTATTCCCGTTCTCCTGGATGTCCGGGATCCGTTGCCGCAGTTCCTGCACGAGCCGGTCCCGAAGTCGGGCGACTCTCGGAGCCTCGTCATTGCGCTCCTCAGACGCGAGACGAGCAGCGGCTCCGAACCCCGCCACTCCTGCCACGTTGATCGAGCCTGATCGAAGTCCCCGCTCGTGACCACCGCCGTGGATTACTGGTCGCACGCGCAGCAAACTACGACGTGTACCGACCAGCGCGCCCACTCCCCCGGGTCCGCAAATCTTGTGTCCGCTCACGGAGACCAGGTCAGCCCCGACCGTCTCGAGATCGAAGGCCACACGACCCACGATCTGCGTCGCGTCACAATGGAAGATTGCACCGCCGGCGTGTACTCGCTTCGCGATCTCGGCGATAGGGTTCAGGACTCCCGTTTCACTGTTGGCAGCCATCACCGATACCAGCATCACATCCGGACCCATCATCGACTCCACCGATTCCGGCTCGACAAAGCCACCGCCGGCGACGGGGATCACGTCGACCTTCGCGAGGCCCTGGGCAGCCACCCAGCGTGCGGTCTCAAGTACCGATGCATGTTCAACTGCTGAAACCAAGACCCTCGATCGTTTGCGCTGCTCCCCCTCGACCATCCCCCGCAGGGCGAGATTGTTTGCCTCGGTGGCTCCGGCGGTGAACACCACATGGCCAGGCCTACCCCCCACCAGGTCTGCAACATGCTCACGTGCCTCGTCAACTGCAGCAGCCTGGAGCCGTCCAAAGCGATGCACCGAGGAGGCGTTTCCGACTCCCTCGGTGAGGAGGGGCAACATCGCTTCGAGGACTCGGGGATCAAGGGGCGCGGCCCCGTTGTAGTCGAGGTATACGCCGCTCACCGTGCCTTCCACTCCGAGACCAAGCTCAAGAGGCCGTCATACTGAAGGGTCCCTAGATGTTTAGGGCGTACGCCAGACGAACTCCCCTTCCTGGTAGCCCAGCGTAGCTTCTCACGCATCTGTCGCAGGTTCAATCGCGAAGACTCGACCCGACTCGCGGTGTCCTGGGCTCGGCCGTCTATGGACAGCACACCTTCCTGGCTGTGCATCAACCCGGCGGTCCATCCCTGGGCCGGATTCGGTATCGGCCACTTGCGGTGCGTCGGATGACTACGTTTTCGTTCTCCAGCCAGCGATGGTGTTGGCGGCAGACGGCTACGAGGTTGTCTATATCCGTGCGACCGCCGTCCCGGTGCCATTCTCGGATGTGGTGGAGTTCGCACTGGTGCATGGGCGCTCCGCATTTGAAGCAGCCGCCGTCCCTGATGGCTACTGCGAGCCTCTGGGCGGCGTTGGCGAGGCGCTGATTGCGGCCCAGCCATAGCGGCCGTCCGGTCCGGTCGAAGATCATGCCCGCTACCTGAGTGTCCGATGAAAGGGTCTTGAGGATGTCGGGAGGTACGGGTCCGACACCGATGATCTCTACCCGGCCGTCGGGCCGGGCGCCGTCCACTACTCCGTGCTCGGCGGTGATGATCAACTGGGTGGAGGCCTTGGCCCTCACGCCAGGATTGCTCGTGAGGGGTTCCCCGGTGTGGGCGTCGCGGTTGGTGAGCAGTTCGAAGAGCACGTCGGCCATACGATGCGCCGGGGTGCGAACCGCGTTGGGATCCCTGCCGCCGGTGCTGTCCCGGCGTAGCAACTGGAGATAGTGAGCGTCTGCGGCTTGCTTCAGGTGCGCGAACTGGGGGCCGGGCAGTTTGGCCATCAGCATTCCCATCCCGCTGTTGCGGTCCACCCATAGCTTGCCTTCGCGGGCTCGTCGCTGCCGTTGCAGGGTGTCGACACCGGCTTCGATCAGTATGCGGTCGGACCAGTCGCGGGCCCGCCGGGCGAAGCGGTCGGAGTTGGTGCGGTTGGCCTCTTCGAGGAGGGTGGGGTCGGATTCCACCGCCTCGGGTCCCACCTTTTCTGCCGCGTTGGCTAACGCAGAGGCATGGTCGAGGGTGATGTCGCCGGCTGCGAAGCTCTCCGCCACTTTGGGTAGCTCCGTCAGGCGGTCGGCTACTTTGGCCATCCGCTTGGCTTCACGACTCGACAGGCGGGGCTTTTCGCGCAGTACCGTGGTCGGGTCTTTGTCGGGGCCGGTTGCGGCAGCCCTCGTAGCGTTGCACATGAGGGAGTCGACCCGGGCTCGGGTCCGTTCCAAGAACCCCATGGCTGCATCCAGGTCGGGTTGCGGCATGCCCTGTTGCAGGCGTTGTTCGAGTTCGTTCAGCCCGGCGGAAATCCACTTCTCCGCATCGTTGCCTGGGGAGTCCCAGAGTTGGGATTCGGGGCTCGCCGAGGCTATGGTGTCCTCATTCCCAGGACTATCAGTGAACAGCTTATGACGTTGTTCCATATTCTTAAACGTATCACGGGGGTGTGACAGTTCTTGCCGGGAGATAGAGACCGGCAATACAGCATCCGGTCAGCGACGCGTAGCGGATCTGCTCCCGACGGAGCGACCGCAAGGCCTACCGAGTCGAGTCGTGGACTACCACTGAGGGGGGACGATGACGACCGCAACGAAACTAGTCCCCATCCACCCGGGTGAGATCCTCAACGAGGAGTCTCTGGAACCCATGAAGCTCACTCAGTACCGGTTGGCGAAGGCCATCGGTGTCGATCCCAGGCGGATCCATGCCATCGTCCACGGGGAACGATCCATAACCGCCGCGACGGCATTGCTGCTAGCACGTTTCTTCGGTAACTCTCCGAGCTTCTGGATGGGATTGCAGAGCCAATACGATCTTGAAGTCGCCCAAGACGGTCTCTCCGAACGCCTCCACAAGATCGCCGTTCACACGCCCGCTCCTATCGCCTGACCGAAACCAGAGTCACGTTCCGCAGGCTGTGGAATCCGGCTACGACCCCGGTCAGGAACTCCTGCGACTGCGGCCGCTCAGGGCAACGAGGCCGAAGGCGCGGCGGCCGCCGATGGCGACCAGACCAGCCGCGTTGACTCCCCCAACGGCTACCAGTCCGGCTGCGTTCCCCCCACCGCAGGAGACCAGCCCTAGGGCGTTCAGCCCTCCCAGCGCAGCCAGACCGAGTGCGTTGAGGCCACCGGCGGCGGCAATGCCAATGGCGTTGCGGCGGCTGAGCGCTAGGGGATCGACCGTGGTCCACCTGTGGAACGACTGGACCACCTTCTCGTTCTTACCGCGATCGGCCCCAACCACTTTCACCATGCCACACAGGGTAGGCGTGTCGACCGGGCTGCGGCCAGGGGAACGATCGGGTGTCCAATGCCAACTCCAGCGGTTGTCAGGGGCGGGGTCGTTTCGGGATGAAGGAACTGGTTCTCCGCACGTAGTCGGCGTATCCGGGTCGGCGATCCACGATGGTGCGCTCCAGCATGGCCACGCCGGAGACGCGGAGCAGCAGGATGGTCATGACCAGCGGTCCTACGACCGTCCACCATTCCCCGGCTGCAGCAGCCGGCAGGAAGATGCCCCACCAGACGAGGCAGTCGCCGAAGTAGTTGGGGTGGCGGCTGTATCGCCACAGGCCCCGGTCCATTACCGCCCGGCGGTTGGCCTCGCCGGAACGGAAACGGCGGAGTTGGGCGTCGGAGACCGTCTCGACGGCGAAGCCGATTACCCAAACAGCGAGACCGAGCCAGTCCAGCCATCCGAGCGGGGCCGCGTTCCGGTCGGTGAGCACTGCCTGGAGAGGTAACGATACGACCACCGCCAGGGTGCCCTGCAGACCGAACACGATGAGCAGGCTCCACAACTCGAACGGACGGTACCGGCGTCGCATCGCCGTGTACCGATAGTCCTCCGCAGTGCCCCACTTGCGTTCCCCGAGGTGGGCGGCCAGCCGTAGTCCCCAGACGGTCACCATGACCAGCACCAAAGTGGATCGTCCGCTGCCGCCCTCCCCACTTCCGAAGAGGTGCATCGACCAGGCGGCTGCGACGAACACCATGGACCACATGGGATCGACAATCGACGCATCACGTTTCATGAGGCTCAGAAACCATCCGGCACCCATCAACAACGCGGCGACCGATCCGGTGATCCTGAGCCCTTCGGCTATCTCCGGCATGGGTCGCAGAGCCTAACCCCGCTCTCGGTGGCATCAGGTCCGCGCCGTCCCGGCCAACCTGCGACGGTGTCCCATCCCAGGCGGGCAGTCCGCCTAGCCCGGCGAGGTGCAACAACGTGCCCGCGGCCGCCTACTTCCGGGTCTTCCACCCGGCGACCCAGAGCCGTCGCTTCGATCCCGGTCAACGCTCACAGCGGCCGTCGTCAGGCTCGGAACGACCTATCCCCTACCCGTCGTCGATCATGCCGAGGCCCGCTAGCGCGCACTAGAAACGTATCGGCGGGCTCTCGCCTGCGAGAGTTGTTAATTGACCAATCGACTCCGACCCAGAGGTGGTCTAGCGAGGTTCTTATCTGGGGGAGCGGCCCTTATTCCCGGATCGGACTCTATCCGCGTCCAAAGAGAATCAGATCGTGCCTGTGCTGCCTTTTCGAGACTCCTGATCGACGGAGAGGTAGGTCTTAGTGGCGCATCGAACGGCACTCGCGTGCTGTCTTCAACCTTCGGCGGTGGTGGGGGTTCCGACTGGGAGGATGTCACCGACACTGACCTCGGCTTCGTAGTCTTCGAACACTGCGGTGATTCGAAGTCTGCCCCCGGCGGCCTCTATGAATCGGGCCAAGGTCGCAAGGTGCAGATTGCTTCTACGCTCCATACGAGACACCTCGGCCTGGCTGATCTGGAGCTGTACTGACATCTGCTGCTGGGTTAGTCCCTGTGCTTTGCGGATTGCTTGCAAAGTTTGTACACGCCTGGTGATCTCAGCGTACTTCCGAGCCTCCGCCGCAGCTACGACTGGATTGGCCATAGCGCTTCGTCGGATAGCCTGCACTCGGTCCGAGGTTGTCGCCCACTCTTCCTCGCTGTACTCGTCAGGTCCCCTATTCTCAGCCATCTGCGCCTCTCCTTTTCTTCTATTGCTATTTGCTGGCGCTGTTTCTCTATGTTTTGGGACGCTCTACTTGTTGGTCAAGTGATCATCTTGTCCTTTTGACTTGGGCTCTGTGGTTTGGGTGGCGTCGTTGCCACTGGCCGATCATGGTTCCCTCGATGTGCCTGACGACCGAGGGATACCACTCATTACGTTGTTCGGTCTTGTCGCCGATGAGCATCACGACCGCAATCTCGCTGCCGTCGGCTCGATCGAACCAGACGTAGGGGATGCGCAGAATCGGTGGTTGGTGGGCATAGGGAGTATGTACGGTTGGCGGTGTCCTCCGAAGAGCGAAGGCCCGGAACTGTGAACTGAGGATCGGATGGCTCGGGTCTTCAGGATGGTGGCCCTCGATGTCGTGGCCGTGGTCTTCGAGTGCCCGCAGGAGGGCCATGACCTCGCCGAATAGATCCAAGAGCCAATCCGAGGTCCTAGCCCTGATGGCCATGTCCCCCAGTTGACGAACAAATCTCGGGTGATAGCGAACGTCTGCCACGGTCCCCTACTGGCTATACCTCTGGTAGTATATACGCTTAACAGTATGTTGGTCTAGATGAAGGCACGGCCTTGTCACGCACGCCGAGCAGCTCGGGACCGGAGATAGTTCTGGCTGGTCGGATCCTGCCTGAGCCTTGTCCGGTGCCGGTTGGACTCAGCACTACGGGAGTTGTCGCTCTCTTGAGCCGTCGATTGGTGAACGCGTCCGGGCCGCGGCCAAATCCAGAAGGCGGCAGGGCCACCGTCCCGAAGCCATTAGTCGATGTCGCGCAACTCGTATCGGTCTAAGGCCTTGGAGCAATCCTCAGCCAGTTGGCACACCGTCGGGCGCAAATCGTCGACTGCGGGATGACTCTGCTGGCGCTACTTGAGTGTCCGGGTCTCGACGGCTCCCATGCTCCGCTTGGATGGCTTGACCTCTGGCGTTCTCTCCCGTGCCCGACGGTAACGGTCGGCGGCTGCTACGAAACCGACGAAGAGGGGATGCGGGTCCAGTGGGCGAGACTTGAGCTCGGGATGGGCCTGGGTACCGACGAAGTAGGGGTGGGAGGGCAGTTCGATGAACTCCACGAGTTGCTCGTCGGGCGATATCCCCGATAGGGAGAGCCCGGCGGTTTCCAGGTCTTTGCGATAGCGGTTGTTGACCTCATAGCGGTGCCGGTGACGTTCGTAGATCAGTTCCTCGCCGTAGAGCCGACGAACCAGCGAATCCTTGGCCAGCTTCGCCGGGTACACGCCGAGGCGCATCGTTCCGCCTTTCTCCGAGATGGCCTGCTGGTGTTCCATCAGGTCGATGACCGGGTGGCGAGACATAGGATTGAACTCGGTGCTGTCGGCGTCCTGCAGCCGGAGGACGTTGCGGGCGAACTCGATCACGGCCGTCTGGAGACCTAGACACAGCCCCAGGAACGGGATCCCGTTGGTACGGGCGTGGGTCACCGCCCGAATCTTGCCCTTGATCCCCCGCGAACCGAAACCGCCCGGCACCAGGATGCCGTGCAGCCCGTCGAAATGTGGCTCCCCGAACAGCCCGTCGAGATCCTCGGCGGGTATCCATCTGACCTCGGTGCGGACCCCGTTGGCCAGACCACCGTGGCGCAGGGCTTCCACCACCGACAGGTAGGCGTCGGGGAGCACCGTGTACTTCCCCACCAGGCCGATGTTCACCGTATCGGTGGCTTCGAAAGATGTCTTCACCATCCGGCGCCAGTCCCTTAGGTCTGGTTCCGGCGTCTCGAGGCCCAGCATGTCGATGATCACCTGGTCGAATCCGTGGTCGTTCAGGATCAGCGGCATCTCGTAGATGTCGCGTGCGTCGGGCGCCGAGATGACCGCGTCCACCCCCACATCACAGAACAGCGAGATCTTGCTGCGGATGGACTCGTCGATCGGACGGTCGGAGCGCACCACGATGACATCCGGCCGGATGCCCCTGGAGCGCAATTCGGCCACCGAGTGCTGGGTGGGTTTGGTTTTCAGTTCCTCCGACGGGCCTATGTAGGGAACGAGCGTCACATGTATGTGGACTACGTTGCGGAACCCCACGTCGTTGCGGAACTGGCGCACCGCCTCGAGAAACGGGAGGATCTCGATATCGCCCACCGTGCCACCGATCTCGGCGAGCACGACGTCCACATCGTCACGATCTCCCAGCCGGTGGATCCGATCCTTGATCTCGTTGGTGATGTGGGGAATGACCTGGACGGTGTCTCCCAGGTAGTCGCCCCGGCGTTCCTTGTTCAGCACCGACAGGTACACCGAGCCGGTTGTCACGTTGCAGTCCCGCCGCAGGCTCTGGCCGGTGAACCGCTCGTAGTGACCCAGGTCGAGGTCGGTCTCCCCTCCGTCGTCGGTGACGTAGACCTCGCCGTGCTGGAAGGGGTTCATGGTTCCGGGGTCGACGTTGATGTACGGGTCGAGCTTCTGGTTGACCACCCCGAGGCCCCGGGCCTTCATCAGCCGCCCCAGCGAGGACGCCGTGATCCCCTTCCCGAGGCTGGAGACCACACCACCCGTTACGAACACGTACTTTGTCACGGGATTACACCGTACCAGACTCGCGCCGAAGAGGGTAGATTACCGCCCTGGTTGCGATAATCGGACTAGAGGGTGCACGGGAAGGCGGAGACGACCGCCCTCGGCTGCAGGTCCGATAGGCGTTCAAGCATGGAAGAACCGCTCGTCACAGCCGGCGCCTCGTCGAATGGCGCAGTCACCGTCTACCCGGGCGAGCAGCTATCAGCGCACCCTCTATGGGTTTCGATTCCTTTCCTTCAGAGGACCGGTAAGGGGGTGCCGCCCCGTCCTCTCCGCGGAAAGTGAGCAAGCCCGCCACGTCGCTGTCGAGGAGCACGGTGGCCGCTGGGTGGAGACGGATGGCGGAAGCCGGGATTGCCGGTGTGACCGGTCCTTGCAGGCAGGCCCGAACTGCCGACGCCTTCGGACACCCAGCCGCGATGACCAGTAGGCGCTCGGATTCCATGATCGTACCCAGACCCTGCGTCATCGCCCGGCGCGGGACTTCGTCGAGGGAGGCGAAGAATCGGGAGTTGTCCTCCCGAGTCTCCGGGGTCAAGTCGACGACTCTGGTGCGGGAGTCGAGTGGGGATCCGGGCTCGTTGAAGGCGAGATGCCCGTTGCGCCCGATACCGAGGATCTGGAGGCCGATTCGCGCCCGGACGACCCGGCGGTCGTAGCGCACGCATTCGTCAGCTAGATCAGCCGTGTGAACATCGGGCGAGTGCACCAGGGCGGGGTCGATGTCGATCCGTCCGGTGAGTTCCCTGTGGATGACGTTGCGGTACAGCTGCGGATGGTCAGGGTCAAGTCCAATGTACTCGTCCAGCAGGAAGGCTTCGGCCGCACTGAAGGACAGCGCACCCTCCCGGTGGCGGTGGACCAGTTCCCGGTAGAGAGGTTGGACGGATGCTCCGGTTGCCAGACCCAGCACCGGTGAGGGGGCGGAGCACAGGAAGTCCTCGACGAGGCCCGCCGCGGTTTCTGCCATCCCGGCGCCGTTGTCAGCGACTACGACTCTCACCTTGCCGCGCCGACCTACCTGGCGGGACTAGGAGGGTGCTGAACAATGACGATTGCTCGGGCCTGCCGCCCGCCAGCCCAGGCATTTTGCCGGTGGTTGGTAGGCCGCTGGTGGATTGCTCAGCACCCTCCCAGGACGGTGGTGAGAAACTCGCTGCATGCCAGTTGTCCGATGGAGAATCACCTGGTCATCGGACGGCTGGCCGACCAAGAACCCGTTTTCCATCCACCCTCCTAAGGAACCGAGCCACGCGGGCTGTCGGCGGTCTTGGATCCGGTGATGAAACCCACGAGGTCGTCCTTGGTAACTTCGCTGACCTTGACCTCAGCTGTCTTCCTGCCGCGCCGTAGGACCACGGCGTCGTCGCACACCTCCGTCACACGATCCATGTTGTGGGTGATCAGCAGGACCGCCACTCCGGAGTCGCGCAGCGTCCTGATCAGGTCCAGAACCCGCCGGGCCTGTTCCACACCCAGCGCGGCGGCCGGCTCATCCAGGAGGACGATCTGCTGGCCCCACGCAGCCGCCCGACCGATGGCGATGGCTTGGCGCTGGCCGCCTGACAGCAGGCCGACCGGTCGTCCTAGCGACGGGATGTCGATGTCGAGATGCGACAGCGCCGCCCGGCACTCGGTGTGCATCTTCCGCTTGTTGAGGAGTCCGAGTCTTGCTCCGAGCCTTCCTCCCCTGGTGTGTTCGCGGTTCAGGAAGAGGTTCTCGGCCACGTTGAGCGTGTCGATGAGGGAGAGGTTCTGATGAACCGCTTCCACCCCGAGGGTGCGGGCCACGTCCGGTGACGAGATACGGTGGACGGCCCCGTCGATGCTGATCGTTCCCGAGTCCGGCTGGTAGATCCCGGCGATGCATTTCACCAGCGTCGACTTCCCGGCCCCGTTGTCGCCCAGCAGCGCGGTCACCCGCCCCCGGTGGACACTCAGGGAGACCTCGTCGAGAGCCTGTACGGCGCGGAAGGCCTTCGAGAGGTTCTTTACCTCGAGTGCCGGCAGGGTCATTCTCCGAACCCTGGAACGGGTTCTCCAAGTACGTTCCATACACCAGCGACCGAGGGACTGCCCGACGCCGCCCCGGAGATGCCCACGACCTTTGCCCGGGTCACGAAGGCCTGGACCCGGAACGCGCAGATGACGGTGTCACCCTCGGTCACGGACCGGTTGCCGGGAGGGTGCAACCTCGCGTAGTAGTCGATTCCGGCCGGGTTGGGCATGTCCAGTGGCACCGGGTCGGAGGATACATCCTCGGGTCCCGCTGCTAGCAGGACCTGTGCATCGTACGGATCGAAGACCGGATCCACGTAGAAACCACCCCCGAAGCAGAGGGGAACCCCTTGATGGACATGGGCGATCTCCGTCAGGTAGAGAACGGCGGGCTGCTCGGGAAGTTCCTCGACCGCATGCAGCGGGGTGGTCCCGGTGAGCCCGTGGCCCGGTTCGACCTGTGTGGCGCCCACTCCCGCCAGGAGCTCCAGTACCGTCGTGGAAGTGGTCCCCGGGGCGTTGACCTCGATCTCGCTGCCGGCGCCGAGGACGCTTCTTGCCGTCTCGACGCCGCGGGCGAGCGTGTCGACGTTGGGCGTCGTTGCCACCTTTCCGGTGGCGGCATCGTAGAGCAGGGCCGGGAATGTGGTCAGCCCCGCGAAGTGCAAGCCGTCGAGACCGTCAACGAACTCGATGGCGGCAGGAAGCTCGTCAAGATTGAAGCCTCCCTCGTGGCCCGGGTAGAAGATGTCTCCGTCGTTCCACACGCGCAGCAGGACCTGCTGGGTACGTCCTTGCCGTGCTACAGCCCGCGACGCATCGATGGCCTTGGAACGGGAGAAGATCGTCCAGTACTCGGGGGAGAGCCGCGCTGCCTCCGCCGTCTCGCTCCGGGCGATCTGGACGAGGTGGCCGAGGTTGCCCAGCTTGTGTCCCCCCGCGACTATCGGGCGGGCGCAGTCCATGTCGACCGCCACGTACCCATCCGCCCCGCCTGCGGTGATCGCGTCGAGGGCGGCGGCCGCCCGTCCCAGTTGCTTGCTCATCGCGTAGACCTTCAATCCCAGCCGGTGGGCCTCCGCCGTCAGGTGACGGGTGTTCGCCTCAAGAGCGTCGAGGTCGATGACGTATGCGTTCGGGGGGATCCGCCCTGCCTGGTGAAGCCGGACGGACGCCTCGACGAAGGGCCGGTTCCGTCCGACGAGTGATCTAAGGAACATCGTGGCTCAACTTTCGCTCGGTTCTCGCATGCTGAGCGCGACCGCCACGATGATGATCAGGCCACGGGCGATGAGCTGGTCGGCTACCTCCAGCCCCATCAGGATCAGGCCGTTGTTGAGCATCGCCATGATGACCGCGCCGGTCACCGCTCCGGTGATTGAGGCGCGCCCTCCGAACAGGCTTGTTCCGCCGATCACCACCGCTGCGATGACCGTCAGGAGATCGTTCTCGCCCAGATCGTGGCGCCCGATGGCCAGCCTTCCCGCCAGCAGAACACCGGCGAAGGCGGCGGTGGTTGCGCTCACCACCAGGGCGCTGACCCGGATGCGGTCGGTATTCAGGCCGACCGCCTTTGCGGACTCCCGGTCGGCGCCGGTGGCGACCACATGGCGGCCCCAGCGCAGATGGTGGAGAGCAAAGTGACCGAGCGCGAAGGCGATTACCGTCCAGATCACGAGGGATGAGATCGGGCCCAGCGAGCCGGCTCCGAACAGGGCGGAGAAGGTGTCGTTCCGGATCGGCATCGACTGGAGGTTGTTCATGTTGCGGGCGATCCCGCTGATGATGCCCAACGTTCCCAACGTGACAAGGAAGGACGGTATCCGGATCTTGACCGTGATGAGACCGTTCACCAGGCCGACCAGGATCCCTGTGCAGACCGCGGCCAGCGTTCCCAGGAGCCAGCCGTGGTCACCCACCACAGTGGCTGCGACCAGGGAGGAGAGGGCCACGGTGGAACCTACCGACAGGTCGATCTCCGCCGAACCGAGCGCGAAAGCCATGCCGACCGCCATGACCGCGATGGGGGCCGCTTGGCGGCCGATGTTCAACAGGTTGGACCAGCTGAGGAATCCGTCGTCCCACAGCACGACCGCGAAGGCAGCGAGGATCGAGACGAAAGCCAGGTAGACGACGTACTGCTGGAGCCCGTCGCCATCGCCGCGGCGGGCCAGCGCACGTATCGAACTACGGACTGCCTTCACTCCGGACAGTTCCTTCGGACACTCGACTTTCTACAGCCTATCCTCCCAGGGCTTGCATGACTTCGGGTGGTGGGTCGGTTGCTAGGGATTGGCGGTAGGCGTCGATGATGTTGTCGGCGGTGACTTTGATGGCGGGTACGACGGTGAAGGGTGGGGCGGGTTTGCCGATGAGTCCGTATGCTCCTTCGAGGGCCATGGTGCGGCCTAGGGCGTAGGCTTCGTCGGCGGCGATCCCGACTATGTTGCCGCCTTCGACGAGGTCGAGCGAGACGTTGGTGTCTAGGTCGAGGGTTACGACTGCTACGTCGGTTGCTCCGGCGGCGCGTAGGGCGGCGAGTACTCCGTCTGCGGGACCGGCCGACCAGGGGGCGTAGATGCCGTTGAGGTCGGGGTTTCTGGTCAGTAGCGAGGAGGCGATCTGCTCTGCGGCGGCGGGGTCGGCTAGGCCTTGCTCGTCGACTATCTCGATGTCGGGGTAGTTGGATTGGATCCAGGCTTTGAAGGCTTGGTCTCTTTGGTTGGTGACGTAGTAGGCGGCGTCGTGGAAGATGAAACCTATCTTGCCTTGGCCTCCGAGGGCGTCTGCGAGCAGGTCGGCTGCTGCTATGCCCATGGCTGCGAGGTCGTCGGTGACGATTCCTACGTAGTCGGTTCCGTGGACGTATCCCTCTGGGACGTTGCTGAGGAAGACCAGTTGCACGCCGGCTTCGACGGCGGGGCGGAATGCCTCGGCTCCTGATACTGGGTCGAGGACCAGGCTGATGATTATGTCGGGGTTCTGGGCCATGACGGTTTCGACGTCGTTGGCTTGCTGTGCTGCGTCGAACTGGGCGTTGGTCTCGGCGATTACCTCGATGCCCAACTCGGCGAACGCGTCCTTGGCGCCCTTGCTTACCGCGTCGGTGAACGCGCCGGCTGTGTGCCACAGGAGAGCGGCCGTATGGCCTCCTGCTTGCACTTGGGCGATCTCGTCGCCGCTCAGGCTGATCTCACCGGACGGTGTAGCCGCCTCACCTCCCGGCCCCTGCGTAACAGGCGCCACCGGTGCCGTGGGTGTTGCCGAGGTCGTCACAGCTTGGGTGGTGGTGGCGGCACGGGTAGTGGTCGTCTCCTCGGCTACGTCCTCGGTGCCACAGGCCGCGACTAGCAGGCCAAGCACCATCATCGTCGCGACGAGGAACCGTCGCTTCGGCGTCCTTGCTCTTGTATTCATGGTTCCTCCCTTGATCACCCTTTCCCGGCTTCCTCCACGCCGCACCACGAGACCACGAAATGGGCCAGGCTGCGGGTTGCGGAAACGAACTCCTCGATTGGAAGCCGTTCGAAAGGGGTGTGACAGTTCGCTATGTCTCCGGCGGCGAAGTACACGCCGGGTATCCCCGCCGCCCTGAGAAGTGGTTTCTCGGACCAGTAGGGGGCGCCCTCGATCCGGGCAGGCCTTCCGGTCGTCCGTTCGATCGAGTTCACGAGTTCCGATACGCCCGGGTGGTCCGACGCAACCTCATCGGGCGTTCCCCCTACCCGGTGGTCGCGGGGGGCGGAGAAGGCCACATCCGCGGTGGGCCCGTGATTCTCGGACACCTTTTCCACGATCCGGCGCAACAGGTCGGCTTGGTGGTCGAGATCATCGCCGGGTAGCAGCTTCTGGATGAGGGACAGCCGGAACTCGCCCGGGACAGCGATGTTGCCGCCTGCCTCGACACCGGTGACGAGCAGGAATCGGTGGTCCAGAAGGTTGTGCGGTGTACCGGCCCGTAGCGTCTCGTCGTGGTCCCAGAGTTCGCTCAGGAGGTAGTGGCCGGCCCTGAGCGCGTCCACGCCCAGTTCCGGGGTCCCGAAGTAGGCCGACCTTCCCGAGAGGGTGACGTCGGCGATCAGGAATCCCATCTGTGCCGTGTAGACCGCTCCAGTGGTCGGTTCGGTATAGATGGCAAAGTCGGGAACGCGGCCGGGATCGGAGAACAGTTGCGAAACGGCGGCCCGCATCCCGATGGAGAGGCCACTGCCCGGTTGCCCCGACTCCTCGTCGCATACGAATAGCCCTGTCAGCGGGCCGGTCAGACGGTAGCCCGTCCTGCCGACGGCCCGGACCGCCTCGATGATGGAGCAGATTCCGGCTTTCTGGTCGGTGACGCCCCGGGCCCAGATCTCGCCCTCGACCACATGACCGGCAAACGGATCGGCTCGATCGGAGCCGGCCCACTCCCGGATCCAGTCATCCGCATGCACGGTGTCCAGATGACCCGCCAGCACCAGGGAGCGTCCAGCAGAACCTCCCGTCTCCGCGTAGACATTGGGACGGCCGGGTTCCGCTTCCTCCACGCGGACCCCGTTCCAATCCCCGGTCGCCAGTTGCTCGCTCACCCATCCGGCGAAGGCGACCTCATGCGGGGTGACGCTTGGAATGCGGACCGCTTCGAGGACCAGCCTGACCAATCCCTCCCGATCGACGGCATCGGCTACCCGGTCGGCGGCCCACCTCACGGCCTGTTCCCCTTGCTCAGCCGGCCCTGTACGAATGTCATCCTGACTGAGGCCCTAGCGGTCGAGACGGCTCCGAGGAAGGCGGCTCGGTTCCCTAGTTCCGAAGCCACCAGTTCTGGCGACACGTCCAGGTAGTTGCCCAGCTTCGACCGCACAGCGTCGACGAATATCGGGTTGGAGCCCACCCCTCCCCCGAAAACGATGCGGGCCGGATCGTTGATCCAACAAAGGGAGGCCGCCGCCGATGCCATCGCCTCGGCGGCGACACCGAGAGCCTCGGACGCAGCATCATCGCCTTGCGATGCCGCGAGGAGGAGTTCCGAGACTTCGGCGTCGCGGCCGAGCCGGGAAGGCCGGCCCTCTGCCAGTGATCGCCTGAACCGCCTGCGGATGGCCGGCGCGGATGCGACGTCCTCCAGCGTGAGGCGCGGTCCCCCGTCGAGGGACGGACCCGAGATGTCGACCGAGCCGAGTTCTCCGGCGGCTCCGTGGCTCCCTCGGTAGAGCCTCCCGTCCATGACCAGGCCCGCACCTATTCCCGTACCGACCGAGATCGCCACGAAGTCGAGGCTCCCCGCGTCGTCCATCGCCTCCGCTTCCGCCACGGCAGCGAGATTCACGTCGTTCTCGATGGTGACCGGTATGCCGAGGCGTCCAGCTAGTTCCGCCCGGATGGGGAGATCGGAAAACCCGGCCAGGTTCGGTGACATCTCGACCCGATCCGCGGCGGGCCGGTAGACGCCGGGTACTCCCACGCAACCGGATTCGAGGAGGTGATCCTTGCCTCCCAGTTGACTGAGAAGGCGGGTGGTGGTCTCCGCGACGGCTCCCAGCGCGGCGTGGGCATCGGAAGCGGTCTTGATGCGATCCTCCGCTACGACCCTGCCGAGCAGGTCGGCGATTCCCACGATGATCTTGGTGGCGCCCATGTCCACGCCCACGACCAGGGCAGCCTCGGGGACCAGTGCATACGGTAGGGCGGGTCGGCCGATCCTCCCCTGCGAGCGCTCCGGAGAGATAAGGCTTACGACACCGGCGTCCTCGAGGTCGGACACCAGCGCCGACACGGTCGGTTTCGACAAACCGGTCCGGCGGGCCAGAGCCGCACGCGAGATCGGGAAGGGAGCTGCCTCCATGAACTCCTCGAAGACCGCTTGGCCATTACGCAGGCGGAGTGCCCAGGAACCGGATCCGTCGATCACTTGTCTGGTCGGAGCCGGTGACGCTGAGAGGGGTCTTGCTCTGGCGGGATGCCGGCTCCGTCGGGGGCCGGTGCGCAACTGATCCCATAGATATCAGATGTCATTCTGGTCCTTCTCATCCGCTCGGGTCGCCGCTCCGGGTCGCGCTCTCCCGACTTCAGCATTCTGGACCGGACCCATTAGTTTGTCAAGCTACCTTACTAATTTTTTTGACGTAGCGCTTTGACGCCGGGGCGTGTGCAATCGGGAGAGGCTCGGAGCTTGCGCGGAGCTTCCGAACGTGTTGAGAGCTGGCGCCGGCGAACCCATCCACTACCAGCGTGACCGAGAGGACATCCGAAATGCCCAACTCCGGCTTCAGTTTCACACTCATTGTCGACGGACCCGATGTCCAATCCCCGGTGACCTCGATTCTCTGTTCGATCCGAGGCCGGGTGCGACGACGCGCTCGCGGGCCGATCGAACGGAGTTCAGTACGTGGACTTCGACAGTGATGCCGTCACGTAGGAAGAATCGATTCTTTCGGCGGTGTCCGATCTGGAGTTGCTACCGGGTAATACTGTCGTCCGACTCGAGTTCTGGTGGGCGGAGGAAGCCCGAAGTGGCTCCGGGCGAACTTCTGCGAAGACTTCGTGTCCGGGGAAGATCATGTACGGGTGGCAATCAACGTGGCGCTCGAACTGTGCCGTCACTCCCTCTACGTGGGGGAAAGGGAGCTCCGATCTCAGGCAGCTGGCCGGGCTCTGAGGACGGGAGCAGGGTCCGGATCGAGATTGTTCATGTCCATCGCTCCGCAACGATCACAGCGACGTCGAATCCGATCATAAATCCAGATGGGTACGCAGATGGTTGAAGTTCACTCCTGCGTCACTCTTCAGGGCCTCTAGGTACAGGTCCATATCGACAGTTAGAAGCGGAGTCTCCGGCTTGACAACTTCCAGTAGCGCTGCGTCTGTCAGGCCTAGTCTTAGAAAATGGGCGTTTCGTGATGCCGTCGTACTCACAACCACGACCTCTTCGCTCTGCTCGATCAGTCCTCGGAGGTATTCCAGGAGACGAGATCGCTCAGGCTCTCGATGTTGGGCCAATAGATTGGAGTCCTCAGTGAGTGTGTTAGGCGTTACGAGTACATTCTCAACTGTATCTAGGAGGTTATTGAGAATGAAAAAGTCTACGGTTTCGTATCCACGTAGGCGGCGGTGTTTGGCGATTAGACCCGGTTCCAGACTTCCTGCCACTAATAACGTAAGCAGGCTCGCATCAACAGAATACCCAATCGGGGGCAGCTGCTATCCCTACTCGGGTAGGAGGCGATCCATGAGGGAAAGAACCTTTCCTTCCCGACCTATACGCACTACTTTATAGCTGCGCTTTTCTCTCAGCTCACCTGTAAGGCTGTTTCTCGACCAATCCCACGGACGGACAAATCCAATCGTAATGAGTATAGAGGAACCCTCGTACTTGATCTCTTCAAGACCTACGCTCTTAATCTTTTCATCCGCGAAGTACTCGGTAATGAAGTGCTTGGCCGTTCGGACGGCTTCCCTCATGTCCACTGTAGTTTCCATCGTCCTCGCCCAGTGTAGTCCCAGGTCAGAGCCATTGGATCGGCGCAGTCGAAGGTTGCCAGGGACTGCCCGTCATCCGGGAGCCCGATGAGAAACCCTCCGTGTGCCGACGGACGATGACAGAGTGCCAGGTCAGTGGACGGAAGTGTTGCCGAGGGCGAATCGTAGCGGTGAGCGGATAGGCGGATTGGTTGCTGTCAGTGCCCCGCGATCTCACCGGCAGCCTGGTCGGTGGCGGGCTCCCGGTGGGCGAGAGCCACCGCGCGCAGCTCGCGGGCGTGGCGGTAGCCGCGCTCCGAGTCGGCCAGGCCCGACAGCATTCGAGAGAGTTCCCTGAGACGGTCTTCCTCGCCGAGGGTGCGGACCGTGGCATTGGGTCCGTCCCTCTCCACGACGATGTGGCTGTCCGCGTATGCGGCCACCTGCGGGAGGTGGCTGACGCACAGCGCCTGACGGTCGGTGGCGAGGCGGGCAAGCTTGGCCCCCATCGCCAGAGCGGTGGTTCCTCCCACACCGGCGTCGATCTCGTCGAACGCCATCAGGCGGGCATCGCTCGATCCCGAGGCGAGTCGCAGGGACAGTACGAGCCGGCTCAACTCGCCCCCTGAGGCGACCCGTCCGACCGGCCCCGCCTCCAGCCGGGAGTCGGAGGAGAACAGAAGTTCCACGGTGTCGGCTCCGGTTGCGCGGGGAGCGGTTTCACCTATGTCCATCCGGACGACCGGGTCTCCGAAACCCAGCTCACGCAGATGGGCGGTGGCGGCTTCCACGATCAGGGCGGTGGCCCGCCGGCGTGCCTGCCGCAACGACCCTCCGGCTTCGCGCAATTCATGGGAGGAGGCGGCCCGATCGGCCTCCAGGGTGGCCGCCCGGTCCAGCAGCCCGGTGACTTCCCGGTGCCTGGCCAGGGCGTTCTCGCGGTAGGTGAGGATCTCCTCGATCCCTGCTCCGTACTTGCGGCGCAGGTCGCCGAGCAGGGTAAGGCGATCGTTGACCGAGGTGAGGGCTTCGGGCTCGGTGTCGATGTCCTCCCATGCCTCCCTGCAGGCGCTGGACGCCTCGGCCAGCGTGGCGTCGAGCCCTTCGAGCATCTCCAGTAGCTCATCCTGGGAAGGATCAAGCTCGCACACCCGCTGGAGGGCCGCCACCGCCGGACCGACCCGATCTCGCGCCGAGCTCAGATCCAGGCGGGCCGCGCCCAGCAACTCGACTAGCAGTTCCGCGTTGCCGAGCCGGTTGGCCAGCCGTTCGAGCTCCTCGTCCTCTCCGATCCGGAAGCCGGCGCGTTCTATCTCTCCGATCTGGTAGGAGAGGAGGTCCCGCTCCCGTTCCAGCGCCCTCAGGTCACCCCCGAGCCGGGCAGTGGCTTCATCGAGTTCCCGTGCCCGCTTCCACGCGGCGCGGTAGCCGGTGAGGTGGTCCGGCGAATCGAGCCGTAGATCCAGCAGGGTCCGGAGGGCGTTCGGTCGGGTGAGCCGGAGCGGATCGTGCTGTCCTACGATCTCTACCAGACCGTCGAGCCGCTCCGCGAGGGTTCGCGCCGGGACCATGCTGCCGTTGATGTAGGACCGGCTACCACGAGCGTGGATCCGGCGGGAGACGATCAGTTCGGTGTCATCGAACACGAACCGTCCCTCGACGGTCGCCTCGTTCCTGTGCGGTCCGATCATGCTGGACCGGGCGGGCATGCCTGTCAGCAGCCTGAGCGCCCCGAGCAGGAGGGTCTTTCCGGTGCCCGTCTCGCCACTCACCACCACCATCCCAGCGGACGGCTCCACCCGGGCCGACTCGATGATTCCCAGGTTGGTTACCGCCAGTTCGTCAAGCATCGGTCACGGCAGCGAGAACTTCTGCTTGACCGTGGCCGGGAAGGAACGGGCAGAGAGGCTCACGAACGACACTCGCCCCGCGCCCCCGACTTCTATCAGGCCTCCCGGCCTCACGATGCCGAGATCGAACCCGTCGACGCCTACCCCGACCGAACGGTCCTCCCCCACCTCGAAGCGGAGGCGCCGGTCGGGTGGAAAGACCAGGGATCTCGAGAAAAGGGAGTGTGGAGCCACCGGGGTCATGACCAGCATGTCGAGGGCCGGATCGATCAGAGGGCCGCCGGCGGATAGGTTGTAGGCGGTCGAGCCGGTGGCGGTGGCTACGACGACGCCGTCGGCCCGGTACGTGATGAAGGGCTCATCGTCGATGGAAACTGCGAGCTGTACGGTCCGTTGGTTCTGTACCTTTTCTATCACCACATCGTTGAGGCCCATAACAGCCCGGCCCCCTTCGACCGAGGCTGCCAGCAGCATCCGGTCGGATGTATGCCACCTTCCCGAGATGAGTTGCTTGACGATCATAGGCAGATCGTGCGGTGCGCCCTCGGCCAGGAATCCCAAACGGCCATCGTTGATGCCGAAGACGGGGGCCCCGCTCCCCCGTCCGATCCGGACCGCCTTGAGGACGGTCCCGTCCCCACCGATTGCCACCACCAGGTCGAGGCCGGCATCCGCCTCGAAACGCGTGGCGTTCACTTCCAGGGCGTCGGCCGCATCGGCGGCAGCCACAACATCCACCCCGTGTCCTCTGGCTTCGATCACCAGGTCACGCGCCAGGCCCATCGAGTGTTCGCGCCGGATGTGCGGGACCAGGGCGATCCTCATCGGGTCGCCTCCCCGGCCCGGACCGGGTCGATGAGGGACGGCCCGTGTCGGAACAGACCCAGCACCTCGCGGTTGCCGTTGGCGCCCTTGATGGGAGACGGGACCGTTCC
The DNA here is from genome assembly GCA_026710435.1 of bacterium. Taxonomy (GTDB): domain Bacteria; phylum Actinomycetota; class Acidimicrobiia; order Spongiisociales; family Spongiisociaceae; genus JAPPFW01. The sequence continues at coordinate 49,872 of JAPOQZ010000046.1, forward strand.
CACCACGCCGAGACCCGACTCCGCGAGGCCGGCTACGGTGTCCGCCACGGCCTGCTTGCGAGTGAGCGGGTCTCTAACCACACCACGGTGGTTCACGGAACCCCGTCCGGCTTCGAACTGCGGCTTGATGAGGAGAATGTAGTCGCTGTCGCCGTTGCCGAGCTCCACCAGGACGCGAGCAATGGTGCGCAGGGAGATGAACGAGACATCCGCCGCCACCAGACCGAACGGCGCCCCCAGGAACAAGGGGTCAGCGTGGCGGATGTTGGTCCGTTCCACCACCGTTACCCGAGGGTCGTTGCGCAATCGCAGGTGGAGCTGACCGTAGCCGACATCCACCGCCACCACGCTCCGAGCCCCGTGTTCGAGTAGGCAGTGGGTGAAGCCCCCCGTGGAAGCGCCCACATCTATCGCCCTCCGCTCTTCGACCGTGATTTCGAATTCTCGGATCGCGGCCTCGAGCTTGATCCCTCCCCGGCTCACGTAGCGAGGCCCTGCATCCACGATCCGAACCGGTGTGGAGGACTCGACGAGGGTGGCAGGCTTGGGCTCTACGGTACCCGCCACCAGTACCTGCCCCTCCCGGATGGCGCGGGCGGCGGCGGTGCGCGACTCGACGATGCGCCGGCGGACCATCTCGATATCGAGCCGGCGCCTCATGGTTCCTCCACCCGGGTGTCTGCGGTGTTGGTTGCGAAAGACTCGAGCGTTTCCCTGGCCTCCGGAGCGGCGCGGTGCTCGAGCCGGGCAGCCAGTAGTTCGGCGAGAGCGGCGGCAGGCGCCGCCACGTCCACGGCGTCTGCCTGCATGATGGCCTCTAGGTATCGCTCGGCCGCGTCCTCGGTCAAGACTTCGTCCTCGGGGGTGCTGGAAGGGTTGCCTTCTCCGGTCATGGTTGCATTATGGCGCTTCCGGGGAGGCTGATTGGCCACGCGACGGTGATCAACAGCCCGCAAGGTGCTCCAGCCAGACATGTGTAGGGCGCCTGCTGCCGTATGATCGTTGGGTGCGACCACCTTTGGCCGTGGCGGCGTGCCTAGCCGCTTCACTGGGAGGGCATCCATGATCCCTATCCGAGACATAAACCCGTCGTTGCGGAGACCGGTCATCACCCTTCTGCTGTTGGCTGCTTCGGTGGCGGTCTACTTCGTTGTGCAACCGTCCGACCCGGCCGACGAGATCGAGTTCCTGTACCGGCAGGCCGCCATCGCCTGCGAGCAGACCACCGGGGAAGCATTGTCGGATGCCGAGATCATCAACCAGGTTTGCACCGATGGCGCAGAGGCTCCCTTCTTCCCCGAGAAGTCCCTCCCTCTCAGCGTGATCGTCTCGATGTTCCTCCACGGAGGGCTGGCCCATCTGCTCGCCAACATGTGGAGTCTCTACCTGTTCGGCAACAACGTGGAGGACGCGTTCGGGCGGATTGGTTACCTGATCCTCTACCTCGTCTCAGGTGTGGTCGCAACGGCCGGCTTCGTGGTGCTGAACCCCGACACCACTGTCCCCCTAGTAGGCGCGTCCGGAGCTATCGCAGGGGTGATGGGCGCTTACCTCGTGCTGTTCCCGCACGCTCGGGTCGTCAGCGTGTTCCCGCTGCTCTTCTTCATACCCTTCACCGTCCGCGCGGGGTGGTTCCTGCTGTTCTGGTTCGTCGGCCAGTTCGCGTTCACCTTCGCGGAGACGGGAGTTGCTTGGGAGGCCCACGTGGCGGGATTCCTGTTCGGGATGGTGGTCACGATCATCGGAAGACGCCCCCTCCTGCGCCGCCTGGCCAGGCTTGAGAGACGGCGTTTCATTCGCCTGGGATACGGTTGAAACCGCGAAGAGATGCATACGGGTCTCTGCTCGCCCGCTAACCCTCTTCGTTAACCCCCGATCCACTCATATCGAAGGTCCTTCATGGTTCCGGTCACACCCACGGCAGCATGTCGCATCAACCAGTCGTCGGGACCGCGCCGGCTTCGCCAGACGGGTGAAGGTCGCTCCGGGCTGGGACGGTACTGTCGGAGACGCCGTAGTCCCTGGTCAGAAGCTCGTATCCAGTGTCCTGATCGTCCAGTACAAGCCCCCGCATGAAGAGTCGGGGTTAAGCCTTCGCCACCACCGCGTCCGGTGGACAGGCCGGTAGCCGTGGCTTATGGGTTGGCTCGCTCGGGCAGCCGCTCGATGATCAGGCTCAGCAACCGGACGGTCAGGCCCAGAGAGTCCACGCCGATCCGTTCGTCGTTGCCGTGGAACATCCCGAGGAACTCGCTCAACGCCACCCGATCGTCGAACAGGCCGACCCCGTATGCGGTGACGCCCTTGCTGCGAAAGAACCGGGCATCGGTCGTAGCGGGGGTCAGTGCCGGAACGATTCTCCTGCTGCCGGTGAGCGACTCGTAGGCATCCCCGATGGCTTCCCACAGCGGTCCGGCGGCGACCGATGCCCCGGCCGGAAAGTGGATCGCCTCCTCGATGTCGAGATCGTCGTAAGAGGGTCCCAACACCTTGCGGAGATGGTCGTCGACGGTCTGCTCCGTCTGACCGGGAAGGATGCGGATGTCCACGTCGGTAACGGCGCGGTCAGCAACGGTGTTGGCCTTGGCTCCCCCGCTCACGATGTTGGGACTGAGCGTCAGGTGGGTGCAGGCGTGGACCCATCGGGCGAGAACCGGATCCTCGACGGCCATCAGTTCGATCTCGTTGTCGACCTGGTCAGGATCCAGGAGATTCGCCACCCGACCAGAGTCCCACCCGACTCCTTCCACGAAGCTGCGCCATTCGGGAGTGATCTGCACCGGACTCGGGGCTTTGGCGATCGCCGTGATCGCTTCGGCCACCTTAACCACCGCGTTGTCCGTCCCGTACGGTTGGCTTCCGTGGGACGGAACACCCGAGCCTCGTATCAACCGCCACGCAGGACCCTTCTCGGCCACTTTGACCAGGTGGACCGGTGCCCGGCTCGGAGTTCGGACGCTCGGATACGCGATCTCCGTCAGTACGTAATCGCAATCGATCAGGTCGGGCCGGTTGTTCATCAGCCACTCCGCCCCCAGTGCGCCCCCCTGCTCCTCGTCTGCGACGGCGACGTACACCAGGTCCCCGTCCGGCGGTCTACGTTCTCCAGTCACGTACGGCTTGAAGGCGACTGCCATCGCTGCGGTCAGGTTTAGCATGTCCACCGTACCCCGTCCCCACACCATGCCGTCGATGACCTCGCCTCCGAAAGGATCGACCGTCCATCCGGACTCGGTTACCGGCACCACGTCCAGGTGGCCCAGCAGGAGTAGCGTCGGCGCTGCAGAGTCGGTGCCACGGACCCGGTACACGACGCTCTGGCGGTCCGGAGCGGGTTCCACCACCACACCGGGGTGGCCGAAATAGGACTCGAGCGTGGCCACCGAGCGAGCCTCGTGCCCGGACTCGGGAGACCCGTCGTTCACGCAGCGGTTCCTGATCAGCGCCTGAAGCAGTTCCAAGACCTCGCCCTCCATCGAGGCTATTCGGGCCGTGCTCATACTCCCAGGGTGTCCAGCAGGTCGTACATCGTCGGGGTGAGTTCCAGCGAGCGCAACTCCTCCAGCGGTACGAAGGCCGCCGCCGCAGCGTCGTCGCCGGCCGCCAACTCCCCGCCCGTTACTCGGGCCGCGAAATCGATCAGCACCACATGATGCTCCGGCGGATCACCTTCCCCCATGGCTTCCCCGATCCAGATCACGCTGCCGAGTTCTATTTCGAGGCCGGTCTCCTCCCGAATCTCCCGGATCGCTGCATCGGTGAGGCGCTCGCCGTACCGGACCTTCCCTCCCGGCACTGCCCACGTACCCACCTGTGGGCCACTTCCCCGCTCGACGAGCAGCATCCTCCCGTGTTCGATGACCACCCCCCCGACTCCGACCACGGGGCGTCCGGCTACGGTCATGTTCGTTGGATCGTCCGGTAGGTCGCGCCTATGCGCCGACCACCGTCGGGCCGGTCGTTGTGGTGCATCACGATCGAGCGTGCCGAGAATCCGCCCGCTTCGAAGAAGTTCTTGGCCAGCCGGTGACCAGGAAGGACATGCGCGTCGAACAGATGGTGCCCGAGCTCGCGGAAATCGTCCATCAGGGTGTCCCGCATGATCTCTCCTAACCCCACTCCCCGGGCATCTTGCTCGACGAAGACCAACCGTATCGACACCACGCCCGTGTCCCCCTCATGCGCGAGGAGCGTCTCCGTGCGTGCATAGATGAACCCGAATGGGTAGCCGTTCACCTCACCGAGGTAAACACGGGCGGAAGGATTATCCATGTGGGCGAGAAAGGACTGCTCGACCGGTTCGTCCAATCCATCCGCCCTCGGCCACATCGGGTGGATGGCCACCATCTCGGCCTCCAACTTGCGGTACAGGCCGATCAGAACATCCACATCCTCGGCTCTGGCGAGCCGAGCGGTCACCGAGATACCCATCCTACGGAGGAGAGTAGTCGGAAGCGGGCGCCACCCGTTTGCTGCGTCGGCCGGCGGCGTTTCGGCAGACTCCCAGCCAGTCCGGCGTCAATGCGGCGGATGCCGGGACAGCGGACGAGAAGCCGGCCTCGGACGCTGATTCGTGCCGCCCAGCAGGAATCAGTTGTCAGGCGCAGTCCAAGCAGAGCATGTTCGTCGGGTCGGCCAACTGGGCATTCTTGAGCAGCAGGAAGCAGGATAGGCAGACGAACTCGTCACTGCGTCGGCCCGTCGTACCCATGTCGAGGGCCATATCCTCCCTACGGATCGCCATGATCTCCGAAACTTCATCGACCAGGATGGTTGCCGACTCGTTGGTCTCCACGGCTTCGAGTTCCTCGGTCTCTAGAGCATCGAGTGTGACCCGGCCGTTCTCACCGTCTTCGTCATCGTCCCCGTCGTGTGGTTCGTTCTCGTCTGTTTCGTCGAAGTCATCGTCGAGATCCCCGTTGTCGTCATCAAGCGTATCCCGGACCTTGTTCTGCAACCCACTCCCTTGAACGACGGCGAGAGTATAGACGGCGGAAACTCCGACCGGGGCGCCGACCGCGGGAACAGGCAGGCGGTTCGGTCTCGTTTCGCCCTCCGTCTAGCCGTGATTGCCGATGCGGGGGTCTATACCGGGCGAACCCGGGTGTCGGATATGAGCTCCTGATCGGGGTATAGGAGGGCATGCGGATGGGCGGGCAGGACCGCGGTGAGGTGCAAGGCGGTACGTGGGACCAACGTAGAAAACCGATGGTCACAGTCAGGAACTCGTCAACCGTCCCCGTCACTGGTTCTCGAGGTGAGCACCTATCCGCGCACCCGCTGAGGCCGTTTCGATAGTCCCATCTCGGACCCGTGTGTCTTCACACGTCGGGTGAAGCCCGGCCCGGTCGGGATGATGTGGTTGATCGGGCATGCTGCCGCGGGTGCTTCCGGGACACGAAGAAGCAGGGTTAGGGCGCGTTGGTGGGAAACAACGGTCAGATCTTCAGTCTGATCCTGCCTGCTTGTGTCCGCAAGAGTACGGGAGTGGTCCCGATCGGCTCGCCATCGGTCTCGACAGGCCAAGGCTCGTCGGTCTCCAACCTGACTTCGGAAGCCACGAACCTGCGGACCGCCCGATCGGAGAGATGGTGGCCGCCGCGGGCCTTCGACATGAGCCTCCCGACCTCCCGCTTTCGAGCCGTGATGACCTGGACGTCGAGCAGCTGATCTACCATCGAGGCGCGGGGCGCGATGTTGAATCCGCCGCCGAAGAACTGTCCGTTGGCGAACACCACCGCTAGGGACTCCCCGGTGAAGCTCCGCCCGCCTGCTTCGAGCGAGATGTCGCACCTGCGGAACCTGGGAAGAGAACCCGCCACTCCACCCACGTAGCGGAGGGTGCCCAACCATCCGGGGAGTCGGATCGAGGCCAGAGCAGCCGCCGCGGTTGCCCCGGCGCTGGACACGTTCAGGAAGAACCGTCTTCCCCATTCGCCGATCGCCAGGCCCACGTCGACCGGATACGTGGTCTCACCAGCCAGGCTGTCGGCCGCCGACTCGATCCGGTTTCCGATCCCGAACGTTCGCAAGAGGTCGCACCCGGTGCCGGCAGGAAGCACACCGAGGATTGGGGGTTCCTGCCACTCGTGTTCCAGCAACGCGTTGAGGACCGCATTGACCGTTCCGTCGCCTCCCACCGCTACGAACCTGTTGCGCTCCGCGGATGCAGCCATCGCGACCGTGTCCTTCAACGTGGCAATACCGTCGACCTCGAGCACGTCCCCGCTGATTCCCCGCTTCTGCAATGCGGCTTCGACTCGGGGAGTGGCTCGTCGGCCCTGCGCCGCGTACGGGTTCACTAGGGCCAGCCAGGGCGTCAAGAGATCCCACCGGCCGCGACGACGCCCCGGTCCACCGCTGATCGGGCGGGTCTGGCGACTCGCGCCAACTCTCGGATGCCGAGTGCATCGGCTACGCCCTCCAGCTGGCGCAGGACGTCGAGCATCTGCCGGGCGTTCCGTACGAAGTCTCCGGGGGCTAGGGCTGCGTCTTCTAGGAGATCTTCCAAGTCGAGGTGTCGTGCCCAGGCGTAGGCGAGGTGCCCGAAGCCCGCTTGTGGCTGCCGTGTGGTGGGTAGGCGGTACCGTTGCTCAGCAAGCGTGTGGCGTTTCCACAGCTCGAGGATCCCTTCCCACTTTGTCTGGAGGGTCTCGGTAGGCCAGGTGTCGGCCTTTGGCGCGTCGCGCCGGGGTTCGTAGACGAAGGCAGAGGCCAGCGACGCCAGTTCGGCCGGGCTGAGGCCGGACAGGTAGCCGGCCCGGGCCGCCTCCACGATCAGGAAGTCCAGGTCGCTGTACACCACCCTGAGCGCTTCACCGGGTGCTTTCAAGGTCCAGTTCCGGAGATACCCTCGATGCTCGAGAAGGCGCCGCGCCCGGTGGAAGCGGATCACCAGAGTCGGTCGATGAACGTTCTTGCCGCCCGCGGACCCCCGACCCTTCCTCTGCGACCTCGGCCGGGAGCGGCGTTGCTGGTACTGCGCGAACGACGCTTCCAGCAACTGTTCCGTTCTCCGCCGCTCATAGTTGGCGATCAGGTTGACGACCATGTTGTAGGTGGGTCGGAAGCTGGACCGCAGGGGATGGCTTCCCAGATCGGCGATCGACACCACCCGCTCGAACGGGACGTAGGGCGAGTGCAGCACCACACCGTGGCCGACCGTGTCAATGCCCCGGCGCCCTGCTCTGCCGGTGAGTTGGGTGAACTCCCCCGGAAGCATCAGCTCGTGGCGCTCGCCCGTGAACTTGCTCAACTTGTCGAGCACCACCGTGCGTGCGGGCATGTTGATACCTAGGGAAAGCGTCTCGGTGGCGAAGACGAGCTTCACGAGTCCATCGCAGAAAAGTTGTTCGGTCACCTCCTTGAAGGCCGGTATGAGTCCTGCATGGTGGGCGGCCACTCCCCTCTCGAGGCCATCCAGCCAAGCGTCATATCCGAGCGCCTGCAGGTCCCCTTCCGCCAGGTGGGCAGTTCCCTCCTCCGTCCGGGATCTGATTTGTTCCCGTTCGTGCCGGTCGGTGAGCCGGATGCCCGCTCGGGCTACCTGGGTGGCAGCCTGGTCGCACCCGGCCCGCGAGAAGATGAAGTAGATGGCGGGGAGCATGTCCAGAGAAGCGAGGTGGTCGACGGCCGTTAGGCGTTTGGGGGTGGCGAACCTCCTGCGTCGCCCCCCGCGCCGGGCCAGGATCCGGGGGATGGCTCCGTTCGGTCGCTTCCGGCCCCCCGAACCGGCAAAGAGAGGCAGCACATGGACCGTTCGCTCGAAATGGTCCCACACTCCCCACCATCTCTCGAGCGGCACCGGGCGGTGTCGCTCGACCACCAACTCCGTGGGTCCCCTCCTCGATCGTACCCAACGGGTGAACTCGTCGGCGTTGGCTACGGTGGCCGACAGGCACACCAGCTTGATGTGGGGGGGAGCGTGGATAATCACCTCCTCCCAGACCGCCCCGCGGAACCGGTCCTGCAGGTAGTGGACCTCGTCGAGGACCACGCTTTCGACCGACGAAAGGTCGGTGCCGGAGTAGATCATGTTCCTGAGCACCTCTGTGGTCATCACCACGATCGGAGCGCGGCGGTTGATCGAGTTGTCGCCGGTCAGGAGACCTACCTGGTCGGGACCGTACGCGAGGGTGAAGTCGCGGAACTTCTGATTGGACAGGGCTTTCAGTGGCGTGGTGTAGAACACGCGCCGCTTCCTGCCGAGACTCAGGTGAACCGCGGCCTCGGCAACCAGTGTCTTGCCCGAACCGGTGGGCGCAGTGACCACCACCGACCGGCCCTGTTCCACGGCATCGATCGCCATGATCTGGAACGGATCGGGGGCAAAGGGAAGGGATTCGAAGAATTCCTGGATCGTTACTTCTTCAGTGTCCACCTAATGATCCAGATAGTCGCTTCGTAGAAGAGGTAGAGGGGGGTTGACAGGAGGATCAGCGTGACCGGGTCCCCGGTAGGGCTCACGACGGCTCCGACGGTCACGATGATCAGCACTGCCCAGCGCCGCCCCGACGCCAGTTTGTCCGATGACACCGCCCCGGCCGCGGCGGCTCCGAACAGAAACACGGGGAACTGGAACGAGATTCCGAAGAGGAGAAGGAAGCGGATAACGAAGCGGGTATAGAGTTCTACCGTCCAGAAATTCTCGAGATCGTCGAAAATGGACACCAGGAAGCTGACCGCCCTCGGAAGGCTCCAGTAGGCGAACCCGACTCCCAACGAGAAGAGGATCACCAGGGCACCCACCACCGGGAAGGCCCACTTGCGCTCCCTCATGGTCAAGCCGGGATTTATGAAGGACCATGCCTGGAAGGCGAGCACCGGGCTGGCCAGGAACGCGCCACCGAACAGAGCCATCCGCATTGCTATGGAGAACTGGTCGGTAGGGCCGGTTACGATCAAGGTGTCGCCGGTCGTGTTCGTATAGGAAGCCTGTAGCAACTCGAGCATTACGTTGCGAAAGAAGAACGCAATCACGGTACCTACGGCGATCGCCGCAAGAGACCTGACGAGCCGGGAGCGAAGCTCGGTCAGGTGACCGATCAGTGGTTGGGCCGACGGATCGGATGCCTCGGTCATTGAACATCCTGCTCGGTAACCTCTTCATCCGGCTGCTCGTCGTCCTCGGTACCGGCGCTTTGCGTCGAAGCCTCCTCGAGATCGCCGGATGGGTCGGTGGAAGCCGGAGGATGAACCGACTTTGGCATCGGATCTCCCATACCCTCCCACACATCGCTCGGGGATACACCGGTGGGCGGCTCGGGCGCGATCCACCGCGCTTGGGGAGTCTTGGCCGCACTTTCCGGCGAGGCTTCAGGCTTGCCTGCGGGCGGGGTCGGCGGTTGGCTACGTTGCGGGGTCTGCGATTTCTCAACTGGCGGGGTCTGCGATTCGTCAACTGGCGGGGTGTGCGGCTCGCCGCTTGGTGAAGTCCGGGGTTTGCTGTCTGCCGGGGTGGCCCGACCTGGCGAACCGGTCGGCTTCGGCTGGCTGCCCAGGGGTTTCGTCGCCGAATGCCTGATGTCCCGCTCGGCTGCCTTGGCGGCGTCGGCCGTCTGTGCCAGAGTCTGGCGGACGTCGGAGACGGGTTTGGCGAGGTCCTGCTTGATCTCCTTGATCGGTTCTCGGAGCGGCCCGATCTCCTGCTCGATGCCCTGTCTCAACTCGGTGACCGCGGATCTCAACTCGCGCAGGTACCCGCCGATGGTCCGGGCGATCTCGGGCAGACGGTGAGGCCCGAACACCACCAGCGCGATGACGGCGATGGTCAGGATCTCGGCGCCGCTGAAGGAATCGAACACGGGGCCATGCTACAGGCGTCCCCCGCGCTCCCGGCTAAAGAGCGGGGGCACGTTCGGGAGCTATGGTTCGGATTCGAGAGGCCCGCAAGGATCCGCCGTCCCAGCGGTCGCCGACTCCACGTCGACCGCTCCTGAACTCCCCTCACCGACGTGCCGGCGACCAGCAGGCATCTGGTCGGGGATCAATCCTCCCCGTACCTGGCGAGAATCTCGCGACGGAGGCGGTTGAGTTCGCGTTCTACCTCCTCACCCTCAACCAGGCGGGCCTTGCCACCCAAGCGGACCAGGAGGCGAGCAGCCACCCGGGCGTCGGACATCGCGAAGCGGACCAGCATCTCCGACCCCCGATCCCGGATCACGTCGACCGGGTAGTACTCGGCGACCCACCGTGCCCCCTTTCCCAAGGCGAGTTCGGCGTAAATCGCGTCAGCCGAGGGTGTGAACCCGATGGTCGGGCGGTCGGAATCAGATGGTGGCACGAAGGTTTCCGTCGTCTCCTCGAGCGAGCGGATCCGGTCGACCCTGAAGGTACGGCGATCATCCGCCAGCCTGCAGCGGGCGGAGAGATACCAGCGACCCATCGACGCGGACAGGATCAACGGTTCTATGGCTCGGCTGGTGGTTCTATTCGTCCCCACGGAAAGGTAGGTGATGTTGACGACCAAACGTTCGCCGGCCGCTCGCTGCAGTGCGTCCAGGTGCTCGGGTTCGGTCGGCAACTCGACGCCGATGGCCTGCGAAGCGTCGGGGAATACCGCACGCGCAAGCTTCTCTACCGCCCGGGTCAGGGCAGCACTCCCGAGACTGGTTCCGGCAACTGCCATTCCGGCGCTCAACAGTCCCAGCGCTTCGCGAGGCGTCAAGCGAAGGTGACGCGAGAAGTAGTCGGCCATATCCAGGATCACCCGGTCGTCATCTATGAATGCCACCATCAGGTCGCCGGGTCCGTAGCCCGGAACCCCGCACACGAACAGCAGGGACAGATCCTTGGCGAGTTCGGCTTCCGAGCGGTAGCCGAACCTCTCCATGACCTCGGAGACCATCGGGTACGGGTGGGCAAGCACCCAGGGCACCATGGCCAGTATCCGCGCCAAGCGCCGCTGCGTGGATGCGGCGGTCACGAGGGGCTTCTAACCCGTTGGATCAGGCTCCGGCGGAGATCGGCTGGCTCCAGGATCACGGCCGCGCCGTCCATCTCGAGAACAACGTCGATGAACGACTCTGGCTCCGAGTAGGGAATATCCAGAATGAGGGAACCGTCGGCACCCGTCTCTACCGGTTTGGATCCGGGGAAACGGTTCTCCGCCCACCATGCGACCTCGGGATCCAATCTCACCCGTGCGATCCGCGGTTCGGTGCCCTGTTCCCACGGCAGGGAGGAGAGGATGTCCCGCGCCGAGAAACCGCGGGGCCGCTCGAATGCGGCAGCGGGACCCTCGACCCGAAGCCGGCTGGCGCGATCCAGCCGGTAGGTGCGGACGATGCCGGTGTCGCCCCCGTCCCCACCCGCGAAGTACCAGTGACCCCTGCGATGGTAGATCCCGTATGGTTCGATGCTCCGGGACCGGTTTCGGTAGTGGAAGCGGAGTGAGCGCCGTTCCAGAACGGCCTGGAAGACAAGGCCGAGGCGGTTGCTCTCCAGGCCCAGGTCAGCTCCGATCGGCCTTCCGGGCTCGACCAACCGTGCCCCGCCGAGTTTGAGAAGGGCGTCGGGTCCGGCCGGCCATCCACCCGTCCTAACCATGTGCACCGCCAACGCGAGAGCGGTTCGCTCTTCCTCGGTGAAGCCGGGGTCGATACTGCGGTAGTTCTCGTCTGGGATCACGTAGCCCCACTCGACCTCCCAGACATCGGTCGCCCGGAGTTCTAGCGAGATCCCGAGCCTGCGCAGGCTGTCCTTGTCGCGCTCGAACTTCCGGCGGAACGCCTGGTCGGACGAGTTCCCGTATCCCGCTACCTTGTTCCTGATCTCGGCTGCCGTTACGGGTCGACCGGCATCGAGCAGGCACGCCAGCAGATTGATCAGACGCTCGACGACTGCACTCATCCTCGACCCCGATTGTACGGACCGCGGCCCCCTGGGGGAAGTTGCATCCGCACGGCGAAGCAGCAGGCGCCGATCATTCCGGGGAGGATTCCCCCTTCACGGCGGTACAGGGTTGCTCCTACAGGCTCGCAATCAACCGCGCGACGCGTTCGTCGGTCGATTGGAAGGGGTCCTTGCAGAGGACCGTACGCTGTGCCTGGTCGTTCAGCTTCAGATGCACCCAGTCCACCGTGAAATCCCTCTTCCTGGCCTTGGCCGCTGAGATGAACTCGCCCCGCAACCTCGCCCTAGTCGTCTGCGGGGGCTTCTTGATGGCGGCCGCGATGGCTGTGTCCGTCACGATGCGGTTCACCAGACCCTTCTGGGCCAGCAGGTAATAGAGGCCCCTGGATTCGGTCACGTCGTGGTAGCTGAGGTCGATCAGCATGATCCGTGCATCGGACAGAGGCAGTTCGTGACGGAGCCGGTAGCGTTCGATCAGCTGGTACTTGGTCACCCAGTCGATCTCGCGGTGGAGGGACATGGGATCCCTCTCCAGCCCTGCCAGCAGGTGCTCCCACATCTCTACTGCCTTCTCGACCTGCGGATGGAAGCCGGGGCTCCTCCCGTACCTCATGACTCGCTCCAGGTATTCCCACTGGATGTCCAGAGCCGATAGTTCACGACCGTTGGCGAGTCGTACCGTGCTGCGACAGGTGGGATCCTGGCTGATCTGGCGGATGGCGCGGATCGGATTGGCTAAGGTCATGTCCCTGAACACCGTGTTGGCCTCGATCATCTCGAGAAGAGCTGCGGTCGTTCCCACCTTCACGTAGGTTGCGTATTCGCTCATATTCGAATCGCCGGCGATCACGTGCAGGCGCCGGTACCGTTCGGCATCGGCGTGGGGCTCGTCCCTGGTGTTGATGATCGGTCGGGACCTGGTCGTGGCCGATGACACACCTTCCCATATGTGGTCGGCTCTCTGTGAAATCGAGTAGACGGGCCCGCGGGCCGTCTGGAGGAGCTTGCCCGCCCCGGAGAATATCTGGCGGGTTACCAGGAACGGGATCAGGACGTCGAGCATCTTCTGGAAGTCACCCCTGCGCCCTACCAGGTAGTTCTCGTGACACCCGTAGGAGTTACCCGCCGAGTCGGTGTTGTTCTTGTAGAGGAAGATGTCGCCGCGGATTCCCTCCTCCCGCAATCGCTGTTCGGCGGAACGCTGCAGGTTCTCGAGGACCCGTTCCCCGGCCTTGTCGTGGGCCACCAGGTCGGCCAGGTGGTCGCATTCCGGTGTCGCGTACTCGGGATGGCTCCCCACATCAAGGTAGAGGCGGGCCCCGTTCTCGAGGAACACGTTCGAGGATCGTCCCCACGAGACCACGCTCCGGAACAGGTATCGGGCTACCTCGTCGGGGCTGAGCCGTCGCTGCCCGCGCAGAGTGCACGTGATGCCGAACTCGTTCTCGATCCCGAAGATCCGCCGCTTCATGGGCGTAGCGTAGTGACCATCCCCGGATGGGCTCCACACCTGTGGATTCCGAACGCTCAGCGATGGGTTGACGGCTGGATCCATCGGGCAGTAGCCCTTGACCCTGACTCTTCATGCGGAGGTTTGAACTGGCCCGAACGCGGTGTGGGATATGAGCTTCTGACCAGGGAATACGGCCGTTTCGACAATCCCGTCCAGTGTCTTGTAGCGGGAATTCGCGGGAGATAGCCTCCTCCGCCTGGCTCGCACCGGTTCCGGGGAGCCGAGACCGCGAAAACCGTCGAGGCGGTCTCCTCCGGCGGGCCCTCCCCCAACCGCCACCTCCTCGGCGTCGAACGCGTCCCGCCGTACCCTCTGCGAGGGGCTGGGTGGACAACATGAACC
>JAPOQZ010000045.1 GCA_026710435.1 bacterium
ACCGGGCGTGAACAACGGCGCCGGCAGGTGCGAAGTGGGTTGCGTTACCGCTTGGTCCGATCGTGTCGACCCGGTACCGCCAGGCGGCTTCGGTCGAGGGTGCGGGCATGTTCCACGACCCGACGGGAATGAGCCGGACGGTTCCTCGATCAACGTCGGTCAGGTGAACGGATTCGCTGTGGTGTGTCGGGTTCCGGGCGGTGAGAGCCTGCACCGCCGGGCCGGCAACCGGGCGGAGTTCGGCGGGTTCGATGGTGGCGGCGAAGCTGGGGGCGTCCAGTCCGGCTGCTGTTTCGAGGCGGCGAGTCCGGAAGGGTCAGCCGCGACGGTTCCAGCCGGGCCGGCGTAGATCGCGCCGACTACGGCGTCGGTGAACGGCTGAGATTCCCGCTTGTGGATCTGTTGCCAGGGCCGTCTCGTAGCGCACCTGTCCGGCGTTGCACGTGTCGGGTCAGCAGTGCTGCGGCGCCGTTGTTGGGGAACGTGGCGACGTGGTTGGTCGTGTAGTCGGCGGATTGGTGGCCTAGCGACTCGGAACGGACCGTCCCGTAGTCTGCCCGAGCCCGAGTGGTTACCCGAGGGCAGATAGCGACGTTTAGGCGACCTGCCTCCCGTCGGGGTCTAGCCACGCAGGGGCTCCAGATGCTCGCTGCGGCATTCCGAGACGGCCGGCGCCGACATGTTGCCCCGTTCATCTCGTGGCTTTGACCAGTCGAAGGTAGGCCAGTCGAGATCATCGACGACCGCCGCGTCAATGAGCGGGTCACGGGCTTGGACACATGCCACCATCGCGGCGAGAGCCGCCTCGTAGTCGACCAACGTGAACCGCTCCCGATCATATGGCCACCGCTGGGTCGACAGTTCAACCGGTACCAGTCGGCGTGACGATCTGTCGAATATGTCACGGCCGGCGAGTGCCTCCGGCAGGGCGACGATCACCAGGTGTTCACAGTCCGGGCCGCCTAGCAGCCTGGTAGGCGAAGCGGACACCGCCACCTCGACGCGGTGGCCGACATCCACCACCCTTGCAGCAACTGAGGTCGGGTTACAGGTCTGCAACGTGAGCCGCAGCCTCAAGTCGTCCCCCGAGACCTGAGCTGAGTGCACATCCACGTCAGCTGTGCACGAGGCGAGCAGACCCACCGACCCGAGAAACAGCACCAGCCTCCACAACTTGTACATAGCCGAGACGGTAGCGGACGGCTGGGAGAAACCTCGCTCCTGGCCAGGCTGAGCGGCCTCCCAGGATTCCTCGAACACCACGACACTACGATCGACGCTCGATTCCGTTCATCGTCTCGGCCGCTGGACCTATCCGAGCGACTCCGCCAAGAGTAGGTGTAGCGGCCTCACTCGTCCACGGAGTGGGACACACCCATTCTGTATGCGACGCCGCGGGGCCGACCGGCAACCTGTGTGAACCTGGGCGGTTCACAATCCGGCTATTCACGGCCGCGGGGGCGTCGCCTCGTTACAGCCACCCGTTGTTAGGGGCCGCTGCGTTGATGACGCCCGTCAGCTGCTTTGTCGTGCAGACATCTGTCAGGCTACGACGAGCCCCCCTGTTGTGGGTGACGTGACGTTGCAGCGTGGTCATCGGGAGCCCAACGCAGTTAGCCGTCCCGAGTCAGCGCGATCCCGAGTTGCGTCCGCGACGTTGACTAGCGCTGACCCAGACCCGCAAGGTCGTGTCACTCACAGTCCGCGGGAGCTTGCCCGAGGCGGACGGTGTGAACCTCGGCCGTGAGGTACAACGCCGCCATATGGTGCCGCTCGACATTCCGGCGTTCCACGCGTCCACTGGCAGATGAATCACCCCCGCAACATCCCGGGGGGCCGGTTCGCAGGCTCACTACTGCCATCCCGCACCTA
This sequence comes from bacterium, assembly GCA_026710435.1. Classification (GTDB taxonomy): domain Bacteria; phylum Actinomycetota; class Acidimicrobiia; order Spongiisociales; family Spongiisociaceae; genus JAPPFW01. Next base: position 1,873 of record JAPOQZ010000045.1, read on the forward strand.
TGTGCCGGACCGACAATGCCGAAGGCGAGGAGGAGGAGGAGGAGGACGGCCGTGAGCGTGACGGCCCGCTCCGGTGTTGCTGTTGCCCGTCGGGATGTTGACGATGGCATGTGGAACGATCCGTCTCAGCTGCCGGCGCACCGTTCCCACAACTCCTCGGTCACATGTCCCCCACCGCTCACACGGGTGCGCACTGACCCATCAGGGCAGAGAACGACCGTCTGGTAGATGATCTGGTTCGGGGAGCAGGGCTGACGTGTCGGAATCCGCTGGACCGGGCAAGAGGTTCGTGGTAGATGTTGGGGGCAGAACAGCACGACACCAACGTTGACTACCCATTGCAGGGTGTGGCGGGGCCACGGCTCATGGTCCTCCCACCAAAGTGTGTGGGCGACATGGGTGAGGTCGGCGTCGGGGTCTTCGTCGAATAGTTCGCAGCCTCGTAACGCTGTTACGTATGCTCGCAGGTCGCCTTGCTCGTCGGAGCCGATTGTTGGGTGAGTGGCGACCAGTTGGGTGAATAGGCTTTTGCGTTCTTCGGCGACTGTCGAGGCCCCTGGTTCGGTTACACAGCCTGTGAGCAGCAGGATCAGTGCGAGGGTTCGCAGTTTCACGGGGGTGGCCAGTCCGCCCCACATTGAGACGACAGGCCAACCAGCAACCCTACGACGAAGAACACGATGATGAACACGAACATGATGAGCGGAATGTAAGCCCGGAAACCGGGTGACAGGCCGAGCGGAGTGACCGGTGCTGACGTTCGGTACCTGATCCAGCGTGGCGGGCATTTAGGGAAGCGGCCACGACGTCTGGGGTTTGTCGGGGATGAGGCTTCTGATCGGGCATGGCCCACCAATAGTAAGATCCTCGTAGTCGAGTTGCATCCCGACTTGGTGGACTGGCCGGACACGCGGCCGGTCAGGGGTGCGCTCGTCGGGGTGGTCAACACGCTGCGGGAGCAGGACCAGGACCGGGTGATCGCCACCCTGGACGACCTGGCCGAGTTGCTTCCCGGCCGCGCTCCGCAGAGCACCGCCCGGGCGTTGCGGGAGGCTGGGTGGCTGTTCGGGATGCGGACCCGCGGTGTGTGGGGATTCGCCGGAGCCCGGCTTGGTGCTCCCCGAGCGCCGGGGTATCTGGAGCTCCACGCCCGGATGCGGGTCCGGCCCGACACCCCGGCGTGCATAGCGGGCAAGACCGTGGCCATGCTCCACGGCTGGCTGTGGCGACCTGTCGAGTCGGACATCGGTATGCCTCCCGGAGTGAAGGTTCCCCGCTGCCTCGGCGACTTCGGCGTTCACCGGTGGGAACCGCGGATCGGCCTGGACC
>JAPOQZ010000043.1 GCA_026710435.1 bacterium
CTTCGCGCGGGCGACCGAAAAGGTGATCGCCCTGCACCGTGACGGCTGGAAGCCGGGCAGCCGAACAGAGTCAGCATGGCGTAACGGGTTCAGCCACCATGTCTATCCGAAACTCGGTCACCGGCGAGTCGACGTGATCACGACCGCAGACGTGCTGGCTGTACTTTCCCCGATTTGGCACACGGCGCCACGACAAGCGGAGGTTCTACGGCGGCGGATCAGCCAAGTGATGCGGTGGGCGGTAGCGCAGGGCTACCGGCCGGACGACGCTGCAGGGCCGGCTCTCACCGCGGTCTTGCCGAAGCGCAGCAAGGCGACGACTCACCACCGGGCCCTCCATCACTCTGATGTAGCAGCCGCTTTGCGGAAGGTCCGGGAGTCAGGTGTAGCCACATCAACTCGGTTGGCTATCGAGTTCCTGGCACTCACTGCTGCCAGAACCACCGAGGTCAGGCTTGCTACCAGATCGGAAATCGACCGCCACAGCGGGGTGTGGACGGTTCCCGCCGAGCGGATGAAAGCGGGCCGTGAACATCGGGTACCGCTGAGTAGCGCCGCGCTCGGTGTCCTTGACGAGGCGTACCGGCATTCTGGCGGGGAGTTGCTGTTCCCTGGGAGAAGTGGCAAACCGGCCGGTCATGGGGTGTTCGCCGCGACGTTCCGGCGCCTGGGCATCGGAACCGTTCATGGACTTCGGTCGAGCTTTCGGGACTGGTGCTCTGAGACCGGCGTCCCCCGCGAGGTGGCGGAGCAGGCCTTGGCTCACGCGGTAAAGGGTGTTGAGGGTGCGTACGCCCGCTCCGACCTGTTCGATCTACGCCAGCCGGTTATGGAGGCATGGGGCGAGTACATAGATAAAGGGCTCACTCGGTGACACCACGTATCCATTCAGTGGAGTGGTAGATGCAGGAGATGATCCGCTGTTGGCCCGTTGTCGGGACGCTCGTACCTCGCCAGCGTGTCATGCGGAACTGGTGCCCGGTTGCCGCTTTGTTCGGTCGTTGTTGGACGTGTTAGGTGTCGGCTTCACCTTGTGCTGCCAGGGCCAGGTGTGTGAATATGGATTCGAGTGGGCGGGCTGGACGGACTCATGCATGCCACCAAGCGTTTCTTAGTCCGTGCAAAATCCCAGGTCAACATGCAGTTCTGAGTGTGGCGTCCCACAATACATCCCACAGTCACAACGGGATGATCACGGAGCGACTACCAGCCTTCGCTAGGGTTAGGCGGCCCATGCTTCTGATAGGACTTCGGCCTGTTGTAGGACGGTTTGGGTCGCTTTCTCTTGCTTGTCAGGTGGGTAGTTGTACTTGCGGAGAGTGCGCCGGACCAGAACGCGGAGGCGGGCGCGTACGTCTTCGCGGAGGGTCCAGTCGATGGCTACGTTGGTGCGGACCTTCTCGACGAGCTCGCGGGCAATGGTCCGAAGAACCGCATCACCGAGGATGGCTACGGCGCTGTCGTTGGTTTCCAGCGCGTCGTAGAAGGCCAGCTCGTCTTCGGTAAGACCGAGTTGGTCGCCTCGAGCGTTGGCCTCGCGTATTTCTTTCGCCAGCTGAATCAGTTCTTCGATTACTTGAGCTGCCTCGATGGCTCGACTCTCGTAGCGGCGCAGGGTCCGTTCCAGCATCTCGGAGAAGGATCTGGCTTGTACCACGTTCTTGCGTCGCCGGGTCGTCACCTCTTCCTTGAGGAGTTTCTGCAAGAGCTCTACCGCAAGGTTGCGTTCGGGCATTCCTCGCACTTCGGCTAGGAACTCGTCGGAGAGGATCGAGATGTCTGGCTTCTGTAGGCCTGCGGCGGCGAAGATGTCGAGCACGCCTTCTGCGGCTACGGCCTTGGAGATGATCTGGCGAACGGCCCGGTCCAGGTCTTCCTGCTCCCGGGCCGTGCCGGGCGCTGGTTTGGCCAGCACCGATTGCACAGCCTGGAAGAACGACACGTCGTCGCGGATGCGTTTGGTTTCCTCGTGGGGAACAGCCAGGGCGAAAGCCTGCGACAGTGCGCGGACGGCAGCTATGTAGCGGTTCTTGCCGTCGTCCTGGGCGAGGATGTGCTCCTGGGCGGCTGGCAGTAACCCCAAACGCTCCTGCGGTGTACCGCTAATCCACTTGGGCCAGTCGAAACCGTGGAACAGGTCGCAGCACACCTCGTGTTTCTCCAGCATCACCGCGACGGCTTCCGACTGGTCGACCGCGGTCGATCCGGTGCCGCCACTCTCGGTGTAGGTGGCCAAGGCCCGCTTGAGGTCATGGGCGAGTCCCAGGTAGTCCACCACCAGACCACCCGGCTTGTCCCTGAACACCCTGTTCACCCGGGCGATTGCCTGCATCAGCCCGTGCCCGCGCATGGGCTTATCCACATACATGGTGTGAAGGCTCGGCGCATCGAACCCTGTCAGCCACATGTCACGCACGAGCACTACTCGCAGGTCGTCATCCGGGTCGCGGAACCGATTGGCGAGAGCCTCCCGCCGAGGCTTGTTCCTGATGTGTTGCTGCCAGTCCACAGGATCGGTAGCGGAGCCGGTCATCACCACCTTGACCATTCCTTTACCGTCGTTTTCGTGGTGCCAGTCGGGTCGCAAGGCGACCAGTTCGCGGTAGAGATCCACGCAGATCCGCCGGCTCATGCAGACAACCATCGCTTTGCCTTCCAGGGCGTCGAGCCGCTGCTTGTAGTGGCCAACGATGTCCCTCGCCACCTGGTTCAACCTGTTCTCGGCTCCGACCACCGCTTCGAGTTGCGCCCACTTGGTCTTGAGCTTTTCCTTGCGGGCAACTTCCTCGCCTTCGGTTACCTCATCGAAGTCGGCGTCGATGGTCGGTTTCTCATCCCGGTCGAGACTCAGCTTGGCCAGCCGGCTCTCGTAGTAGATAGGCACCGTGGCACCATCCTCTACAGAACGTTGGATGTCGTAGATGCTGATGTAGTCACCGAACACGGCCCGCGTGTTGGCGTCACGCAGTTCTATGGGTGTCCCGGTGAAGCCCACAAACGATGCATTCGGTAACGCGTCACGCATGTGCCGGGCGAAGCCATCGATGAAGTCGTACTGGCTGCGGTGCGCTTCGTCGGCGATAACCACGATGTTTTGACGGTTCGACAGCACGGGATGCCGGTCGCCCTTCTCATCGGGGAAGAACTTCTGGATGGTGGTGAAGACCACACCCCCGGATGCCACCGACAGCTTGGCCCGCAGGTCAGTCCGGCTCTCGGCCTGTACCGGGTCTTGGCGTAGCAAGTCTCGGCACCGGGAGAACGTACCGAACAACTGATCGTCGAGGTCGTTGCGGTCGGTCAACACCACGATGGTCGGGTTCTTCATCGCCGGTTCCCGGATGATGGCCCCGGCATAGAAGGCCATGGTCAAGCTCTTGCCTGACCCCTGGGTGTGCCAGACGACTCCGATCCGCCGGTCACCCGGCGCACCGCCCTGCTTCCGGCTGGCCCGCGAAGTGTCGGCCGGACTATTACCCGCCGCGGTTGGCGCATCCAACTGGGCCGCCCGTAAGGTCTGGTCCACAGCTGCCCGCACTGCGTGGAACTGGTGGTAGCCCCCCATCTTCTTGACCAGCCCCCCACCACCATCATCCTCGAACACGACGAAATCACGAACCAAATCCAAGAACCGCGTCTTCTCGAACACGCCTCTGATCAACACCTCAAGACTGGGCTGGGCCGTCGGCGCTAGTTCCTCACCCTCGATCGTCCGCCAAGGCTTGAACCATTCCCGCCCTGCGGTGAGCGTCCCGGCCATCGTCTGGAGGCCGTCGGAGACCACGAGGATCTCGTTCGTCGAGAACAGGGACGGCACCTCGGCCTTGTAGGTTTGAAGCTGATGCCAAGCCGTCCAGACCGTCCCTTCCTCATCCGCCGGGTTCTTCAACTCGATCACCCCAAGAGGTAAGCCGTTCACGAACACGACAATGTCGGGCCTCCGTCTGTTCTTGTCCTCAACAACGGTGAACTGGTTGACTGCCAGCCACTCGTTGTTGGAAGGATCATCGAAGTCGATCACCCGTGCCTGTGCCCCACGGATACCTCCGCCAGCTTGGTACTCCACGTTGACACCATTCACCAACATCCCATGGAACGCACGGTTGTGAGCCCCGACCGTCGAGCCCCTAGGAAGGGTAAGCCTCCGGAAGGCATCATTGATAGCCACAGAGGGAAGTCCCGGGTTGAGATGGGTTAGAGCATCAAGGAGCGCCGACACCAACACCACATCTGAATAGCTCTCCCGCAGCGGATCCGGCTGCAGCAGAGTGTCGGGTCCACCGACAACCTGATAGTCCAACTCACGGAACCAACCGAGAGCAGCTTCCTCCACAACAGATTCTGAGAAGACCATAGCTATCGCTCGACCCTGCTCATGCGACCGAACTCAGGAGATTTCCCACACCCTTGATTACTTCCGCGACGTCATCTTCGTTGAAGTCGTCGAATCGTCCGTGGACAGCAGCATTCCGCACCTCAATCCAGCTGGCCACTTGCCTCTGACGGAGTCGGCTGTAAAGGCCCTTGTCGCCAATCTTGTTATTGAGGGACGACAAGTTGTCCCGATCCTTAACCGCGATACCGCTCCGTGTGGCAAGCGACCGCAGTCCATTCTCCAAGACCCCACCGGCAAGGGATACGGCAGGCACCGAATAACCGTTCTGGAGTAGATGGTCAGCCTGCTCAAGAAAGCCGGAAAAGACTTCCGCGACTGCCAACTCCCGAATAGTCTCGACATATCCCGCTCGCACATCTTCCAAGGCCGCCTGAAGGATACCTAGCCCTATATCGACATAGTACTTTTTCGATGTATTGCCAACCTGGGATCGAAAAACGTCTGTATAGGTGTGGCCGGAGTCAAATACTCCTGTAAGTAGTGCCAAGGCCTGACTTCTCCACTCCGCGTACTGGCGATCATCCAAGATAGGGGAACCGAACTCATCCAGCGCATAGGACCTGACCATCGCCTCCCCCTTCTTGATCACGGCAGCTAGGCGATCGAGAACCGGTTCAACCAGCATCATCCAGCTCCACAAGGGTCTTCCCCGAGACCAGCTCCGGCAATAGGGTATCGCGCAGGGTGGCGAGAGTCCGGTTCTGAACGGCTTGAACGACCTGTTGACCAAGGAGGGCAGACAGATGGACGTCAGCGGCCTTGACGACACTCGCCGGTGGCACGGCCACCTTGGCATCCGTCAGGTGATGTCGGCGGATATGACCCAGCGTCGTTGCCTTGCCCGCTGCGATCGCCCTGAATCCGTCGAGATGCTCACGCGTCCAACCCCAGTAGAACCAACGCGGGTACCGGTCCGAGGTGACCTTGAACAGGTGCTGGTTGAGCGCCCCGGGCCCGTGTGACCACAACACAAGCTCAAGACTGCCTGACCATGAGAAGAGCACGTCGCCGTCCTCTACGATGTACCGGGGGTCGATTTCCCTGGATGCCCTTCCTGTACGGTTGGTATATCCCCGTCGCATCTCCGCTATCTTGATGACCGGTAACCACTCGTCGTCATCGGGCGGAAACCGCTGCATTGCCAGACCGTTGGTGAAGTCCGCGATACCATCAAGGCCTTGGACTGCCCAACCCTCCGGGACCTCGCCCAACTCTGAGTCCACGAGACGGTCAGGGAAGAGGTCGAACCAGGCGGCGGGGAGTCCAGGAAGGGACTCACCTCGTCTCCAATAGCCCTCCATCTTGGCGCGGACCGGATCAAAGTCCACAAACCACGACTTGAACAGCGTCCGGGCCATCTTCTCCAGTGTGTCACACATCCGGTGATTCAACCCGATCTTGTCATCTAGGATGCCGAGGATGTGAGCGATGCGGCGTTGCTCAGCCAGCGGCGGAAGGTGGAGGCGAATAGTCTTGAGAGCAGAGCCTGATAGTTCACGAAACGTCGAACCAGAGGCGTGCTGCTCTAGTCGGTCGGTATTCGTGGTCAGCCAATAATACAAGTACTCGGGCAAGAACCCTTTTCGCATCACGAGGTTACGAAAACCTTGGTTCGTCGCTATCGCATTCTTCGCGAGCGCCACATATCCGATCGGAGCTCGGGTCGAAAGCAGGACCGACCCGGCCGGAATAAGCTTTGCGGACGAGGTGTCGAGTCCTTTCTGAGACAAACTACGCCGACCCCTCTTGATGTACCGCTCATGGCGACCAGACAGATCCTTCGGCGTCAGCCATGGGATATCTCCATCAAAGTTCTCCGGCAGCTTGGTCGAGGGGGTGCCACCGCCCACGACTTCAGCGATTTCTCCAATTGTGAACTCGCGCCACTCGCCCGACTCGGATACCCCAGCCCCCATCTGCTGCAACGCGTGCTCATCCTCCTTCAATTCGTTGGTGCCGGAGGTCATGCTGGATTCCCGAAGCCCAGGCTCTGGAGGTTGGCTTCGATGATGGCATCCAGCTTGCGGGCCTCGGCCTGTTGCTCGCGCCAATGGGCGGTGAGACAAGCCACCTTTTCTTCGAACGGCTCCCCGTCGTCCTCTTGGGATTCGATCCCCACGTACGGTCCAGGGATGAGCACATGGCCGTGCTTGCGTACCTCCGCCAGTGTGGCGCTCTTGCAGAAGCCGGGCACGTCGGCGTATTCGCTTGCTTCTTCCTGGCCGCGCCAGGCATGGTAGGTGTCGGCGATGCGCCTGATGTCGCCTTCGCCGAGAACCCGGTGGGTACGGTCCACCATGTGGCCCATGTTGCGGGCGTCGATGAACAGAATCTCCCCTAGGCGCTCCCTGTAGGGACCGCGCAGACGGGTCCGTGACAGGAACCACAGGCAAGCGGGTATCTGGGTGGAGTAGAACAGCTGACCAGGGAGCGCCACCATGCAGTCAACTAGGTCGGCCTCGATGATGGCCTCCCGGATCTTGCCCTCGCCGGACTGCCTAGAGGACATGGAGCCATTAGCCAGGACAAACCCAGCCGATCCCCACGGCGACATGTGGTGGATCATGTGTTGCACCCACGCGAAGTTGGCGTTGCGAGGGGGAGGAACCCCAAACTTCCAACGTCTATCGTCCTTGAGGCGCTCACCGCCCCAGTCGGAAATGTTGAACGGCGGGTTGGCCAGGATGTAATCGGCCTTCAGATCGGGGTGGCGATCGTCGTGGAAAGTGTCGCCGTGCGCGATCTGGCCTTCGATCCCCCGGATGGCGAGGTTCATCCTCGCAAGCCGCCATGTGGTGTAGTTGGACTCCTGACCGTAGATCGAGATGTCGGCCCGGGCCCGGCCGCCGTTTCCGTTGCCGGTGGCGTGGGCCCGCATGAACTCCATCGACTGGACGAACATGCCCGACGACCCACAGCACGGATCGTAGACCCGACCGTGGTAAGGCTCGAGCATCTCTACTAGGAGCCGCACCACGCAGCGAGGCGTGTAAAACTCACCGCCCCGCTTGCCCTCGGCGTCGGCGAAGCGGGACAGGAAATACTCGTAGACCCGCCCGAGTACGTCCTTCGATCGCGACTCCGCATCCCCTACCCTGATATTCCCAACCAGGTCGATCAGATCGCCGAGCCTACGCTTGTCGAGAGCCGGCCGGGCATAGTCCTTAGGGAGAACGTTCTTGAGCGCCGGATTGTCCCGCTCGATGGCGGCCATAGCTTTGTCCACCGTCTGGCCGATGGTCGGTTGCCGCGCCTGCGCCTGGAGATGGGACCAACGGGCTTCCTTCGGCACCCAGAATATATTCAAAGCCCGATACTCGTCCGGATCCTCGGGATCAGCGCCATCCTCGATCTCAGCTTCCAGCCCTACCCGTGTCTCCTCGAAGGCGTCCGACACATACTTGAGGAAGATCAGACCCAGAACAACATGCTTATACAAAGCGGCATCCATGCTCCCCCGCAGAGCGTCGGCCATCTCCCACAGCTTCGCCTCGTAACCCGTGGTAGCCCCGCTGCTTGAACCAGCCCGGTTTTTCCGGAGAGTCTTACGTCCTGCCATCAAGTCCTTCCCGGTTCATTGGTGACGGGACCTTGTACAAAGGCCAGGCACCACCCCACCCGCGCACGCTCTGGTCAGGTACCAGGGTCATCCACAGATCCGGACTCCGCAAAGAGCGCCCGCAGCCATGCCACAAACCTCTCGCAAACATCCGTTTCGGTCTCAAGATCCCTCGCCGTGATTGCGAGTCCCATCTGACGTGGTTCCTCGCGGGCTGCAAGCCAGGCATGGACTTCGGCCCTTCTCCTCTTCTTGGGCTTGAAGGCAGGCTCAATGATCTGACCGATGTAGGCGCTGGCCATTGGCCACACGGGATCCTTTTCTGGGATCATGCGTGCGATAAAGTGTTCCAGTTCACCACTTGACACATTATCAGGCATCAACCATACGCCGATACGCAGGCGCGGAAAGTCAGCGATCTGCCCAGCAATAGTTCCATTCAAGCAGGGAGTTGCTGGCAGTACAACACCTACCCTCCTGATCTTGTTGGCTACCGCCTGCCAACGGCTGCTTAGACTTTCATTGGCATCCACCATGATGCCAACCGCCTCCCGTCCAGAGACCTTGACTTCTGAGGAGATGGCGCAAAGCACTTCTTCTACGCTGCCCTTGTCTTTGATGTCAAAGGCAGGCATCGGCGCGTTACGCTCACGAATGTGTATGACAACATGCTTGTCATCTGGTCCCTCTACCAACAACACACGGTTTGCCTCGGGACCAGGCAAGACTTACCTGACCTCAATGTTTTGTCTGGCAGCAACAGCGAGCTCTTCCTCGGAGTATTCGATCGCCCGGATACCCCTGTTATCCCTGTCAAGACGGATTAGGACACCCTCAACACCATCGTTGGCTGCCGCTTCTCTGGCGAACCCCCTGACACAGTCCCAGCTATGCGTCGTTGCCAGAACCTGTACATTGTTATGCAAGGCCGCTTGGAGAACCATACGCCAATAGTCTTCCTGCAGGGAGTGGTGGATTCCGTTCTCCACCTCATCCATCAGCAAGACCCCATTATTGCTGTAAGCCAATGCCAGTGCCACGCCGTAGAAACGCAGGGCACCGTCGCCGAAACTCTTGAGTGGTACCGACCGGTTGGAATTCAGAAGCTTGACCACCGCCTGCCGTGTACCTCGGTGAGCGATGGTTCCGTTGCCGACCACCAGAACCCTTTCCACCCCTTCTCCTAGCACCAACCGAAGCGCACGTGTAGCACGCTCATCATCGGATGTCGGCGCCACCGTGTCCCAGAACCTGGCCAAGTCTGCATTCGTCAGAATCCCGGGGCCCAGTGAGTTGCAAGTAAGTTGTGGTGGAAGGGGCTGGTTAAGGAGGGATCGGAATCGCCTTTTAAAATGGCTCCTGCGAAAGGAAAGGATGTTATAGCCCGACACGTCATGTTCGAGAAGTAATGGCAGGGCCCACTCCTGGTCGTCAAAGGTGACTCTCAATGCCCTTACATGGTCACTCTCCCCGACATCGAAGAAAAGCCGACTGATCCTGATCGCCTCTTCTGGTGCAACGCGGTCTTCCTTGACTACGAGGACCCGGTCGCCGGATCGAATCGCAAAGCGGGTTCCCGATGTCAGGTTCCGACCGTGGAAAAGTGCGGGCCAATCGGGCTCGGACCTTGAAACTCCGTCCTCATCTTCGGCAATAGAGACTTCATCCCGCCCGGTCAGAAGATCTGACAAGACCTCGTGCTCACCGCGGGACGCGAAGACACGCACGGCCTCAAGGACTGTCGTCTTACCTACAGCGTTCTTGCCGGCGAGCAGAGTCACGCGGCCCAGGCGCGGGATCGACATGTCATCAATACCGCGAAAACCCTGTATCGAGAGGTCAGGTAGGTGCAAAGGCGTTTCGCTGGTGATCGAGGTCCTCCTGCGCTTAATGGCCTGTTCGCAGCAAGACTAGCGGCTCGCGAGGCTGCCCCGGTTCGAGCACATGCGAGATAACGCTCGACTTGCCGGATCCGCTGGGGCTGTTGGCGATTAGCGTTTGTAGCGTGATCAGATGAGCGAGAATAGCAGCGATGCGGTTTGTTGATCGAAGGGGGTGTTGGGTCGGACAGGGCCACGGAGCGCCGCTATCCAACAGCGTCCTCCTCGCCACAGTCCACTGCTGTTCATACGGCTGCTGCCCTTCCCCATGTGACCGGCTTCCCCCGATCCCGGAGTGCTACGGCGGCTCCGCCACGACCCGGCGTCAACAGCAGGCGTCGCTCCTGCCCGCCCCCGGACGCTGGACAAGGGCACACCAGACTGGTGGCTGCCCTGGGACTGACCCCTGGAGGGCTAACACCGGTTGAACTCTGTGGCCTGCTAGAAGCGTTGGATCAGTATTGAGGAGCTTTCGGTCGCTGGTTCCTCACGTACTTCTGTCTTGCTTGCCGGACCCGGACCATCTGGCGGTGCTGGTCCGTCCCGTCGTTGTCAGGGCTGCTGTCCACCCTCACCCCTGTTCACGGGGCTCAGGCTGCCCTCAGCTTCAACATGTCCGCTGCGCAGGTCGGTCAACCAAGACGGTCCAGAGAATCAGCGTCGAAGCTGCGGTCGACCAGATCAGCCGGTCTCGCCGCGTCCTCGCTGGGGATGGTCGAATCGCTTCTTCTCGCCCCTGACCACGCCTTTTAGGCCTTCGAGGCGCATCAGGCGTTCCACCGTGCAGCGGGCCACCTCGGTGCCTTCACGCTGCAGATGGCGCCACACCTTTGCGGGCTCCGTATACCTCGAAGTTCGACTCCCACGCCCTCCGCCTCTAATTGCACATAGTCCCAGCTAGAAGGCCATTTATGATTCATGATTATCACTTTTCCTGTACTTCGGTGTTTCGGTTATGCACATGTGGCCGGTCGGGTCGAACCATGGCGGCCTTCGGTAAGTAGTCAGGTCCGGTAACAACGACGACACACCGATTGGGTTGAGGAGTAGCACCAATGCCTGTGGGACTGGCTGCGCTGGTCGAACTCGTAGGCGAATGCGGGCCGGCTAGCGATCCCAGACGAGTGCTCCTGTTTCAACCTGAATCCACCGGTGAGGATGTTGGGGTCGGGGTGGTGGACAGGCGCGGAAAGTGCCTCTGATCTGGGATAATAACTTGTTAGCGATAGAAGTTTTCGCCCGGAGTTGGGAGGCACTTCCTGTGAGTGGAGTATCGCAGAATATTGACCGGGTGGGGGTGGTTCTCGACGACGAGTCGCTGGTGGCCGACGCTGGCCTCATAGCGGCGGGGACGTTGATGGATCGGCTGGGGAGTCGGGTGGGCGGCGCTCGGCCGGGTCGTAAGGTGTTGTCGTTGGTGTCGGCGATGCTGGCGGGTGGGTCCCATATCGACCATGTGGATCTGCTGCGGGCTGGCTCTAGTGGGTGGGTGTTGCCGTTTCGGGTGATGGCCTCTTCGACTGTGGGTTCGTTTCTGCGTTCGTTTACCTGGGGTCATGTCCGCCAGTCGGGTGAAGGTGTTGACAGTCTCGTTGGGTCGGGCCCCTTGAACCTGGTCAATACACCTCGGGGGCGTTCCGGGCCCGCTGCGAGCAGGCCGGCGTAGCGGTGTCGATGGGACGCCGAGGCGACGCCTACGACTGTGACGAGAATGGTGGGGTCGTTGGGTCGGGTCTGACTCTTGTTACGACCGGCCGCAGAGTGTCTTTGCGTTGATCTGTCGGCCCGGCTCGGCGGCTTGTTCCACACACAGTTAGCCGTCCGGGAGGGCAGTGACCCAATAGGGGCCTGGAGTTTGAAATCCGACTCGTCACAGTCTTGTCC
>JAPOQZ010000042.1 GCA_026710435.1 bacterium
CCTGTTGCATGCTTGTAGGTAACCGCAAAGCACCAACGGTCCGCTTTCGGTACCGACCGGACCGTGATTTGGTTCATGTTGTCCACCCAGCCCCTCGTAGAGGGTACGGCGGGACGCGTTCGACGCCGAGGAGGTGGCGGTTGGGGGAGGGCCCGCCGGAGAAGACCGCCTCGACGGTTTTCGCGGTCTCGGCACCCCCGGAACCGGTGCGTGCCAGGCGGAGGAGGCTATCTCCCGCGAACTCCCGATACAGGACACTAGGAGGGTGCTGAGACGCCGGCGGGTTGGCAGCCGGCAAGCTAGCTGATCCCAGGGTCGCGAACCGGTAGGAGAACCCCCTGTTCGGGGCTACCGGAAGGCCGGTATGACGTGTTCGCCGTATCCCTCCATCGTCGCTTCCACAGCATCGTGGATGAAGTAGATGTTGTACTGATCCATCCCCAGGTCATTCAGCCGCTGAAGCTTGTCGATATGCTCCTGCGGTTCGCCGATCACGCAGAACCGCTCGTTGATCTCGTTCGGCACGTACTCCGTCGAAGGGTTGCCGATCTGGCCATGCCTGTTGTAGTCGTACTTGGGCCGACCCTGCATGAAGGTGGTCAGCGCCTCGGGGAAGTTGTCCACGCCGTGCGCGGCTATGAGGTCGGAGACGTGGTTGGCCACCGAACCGGCGAACCATCTGAGCTGCGAGTGGGCGTGCTCCCGGTTGCCGCCGGTTATGTAGGCGGGGCCCGCCACCATCGCCTTCACCGATCCCTCGGTCCTACCGGCCGCGGCCGCCCCGTCGCGGACCAGCGGGAGGATCCATTCGAAGATGTCAGGGTCGGTCAACTGCAGGATGAAGCCGTCGCACTCGCCGCCCACGACGTTGAGAACGCGCGGTCCGTAGCCTGCTCCCCATACCTCCAGTTCGCGCCCGTCGGCCCATTCGATCTTGACCTCGACTCCGTTGTGCTCCACCGGATTTCCTGCGAAGAGGTCTTTGATGACCCTGATCGAGTGGCGGAGTTCGTCGACAGTGGACGGCTTGAGCCCGACGGTGCGTACGGCCGAGTCACCGCGACCTATCCCGCACACGATCCGGCCGCCGGAGATCTCGTCGAGCACGCCGAGCATGCTCGCGATGACCGACCAGTCCCGGGTCACCGGATTGGTGACCATCGGGCCGATCTTGACGCGTTCGGTGGCTTCCGCGATCAGCGCAGCCACGATCCAGGAGTCCTGCCAGAGCACCTGGCTGTCGACGAGCCATACGTAGTCGAAGCCGGCATCTTCTGCCTTCCTGGCAAGTTCGACAATACGCCCCGGCGGGGGATCAGTCAGGAATGTCGCTCCGAATTGCACTTTGTCCAGCCTTTCTGGTGGTTCATTGTTGGACTCGAGGGGACCGCACGCCTCGTCCGCTGATCTACAACTGTCTCAGCTTGGGATCGAGAGCGTCGCGGATCCAGTCGCCGAGCAGGTTGAAGGAGAGCACGACGACGCCTATGGCGGCTCCGGGGAAGACGGAAACCCACCATTCCTTCCTGAGGAGCGCCTGGCCGCCGGCAACCATACCGCCCCAGGTCGGGTCGGGTGGTGGAACGCCTGCACCGAGGAAGCTGAGCGTTGCCTCCACCGTGATCGCCCAACCGACCTGCAGGGTCGACAGCACCAGGAAGGTGCTCAGCACGTTGGGGAAGATGTGTACGAGCACGATCCGCAACGGGGAAGCTCCTGCCACCCTGGCCAGGTTCACGAAGTCACGGTCGCGCAGGCTCAGGACCTCGCCCCGTATGAGACGGGCGTAGCGCGACCAGAGCATGAGGGCCAGCACGAGCACCACGACACCGAAGCCCGGTCCGACCGTCACCGAGAACACCAGCGCGATCAGGATGGCGGGGAAGGCCAGGAAACCGTCGACGATCCGCATGATGACGACGTCCGTCAGCCCGCGGGCGTACCCGGCCCATATCCCCAGGGCGGTACCGATGATCCCTCCCACGGCAATCGTGACGATGGCTACGCCGAGGGATACTCTCGCGCCTCCGATGATACGGCTGAGGACATCACGGCCCAGTTCGTCCGTCCCGAGAAGAAACTGCGTGCTGCCCTCCGCCGCCCAGAACGGGGGGAGGCGGGCGTTGATGAGGTCGATCGTCGTAGGCCCGTGAGGGGCGACGGCCTCCCCGAAGACGGCGAGGAAGATGGTTACCAGCACTACGAGGAGAGGAAGCTTCGGGATGCCGTGCAGCGCGGCGCGGGACTTCAGTAGCCGGCTACGCCGTGACTTCGGGTAAGCGGTGTTCGAGGCCGGCATGTCAGCGCCGGATCCGGGGGTCGAGAATCCCGTAGCTCAAGTCGATCAGGAGGTTGATCCCGATGATGACGAGGGACCAAACGAGCACGACGGCCTGCAGCAGGGGAAAGTCCCGCCAGGAAACTGCTTCGAAGGCGAGACGCCCCATGCCCGGCCAGCCGAACACGACCTCGGTCGAGACGGCAGCGGCCAGCAGGATGCCGTACATCAGCCCTATGAAGGTCACGACCGGGATGAGGGCATTGCGCATGGCGTGCTTCCAGATCACCTTCGTCTCGGAGGTGCCCTTGGCCCGGGCTAGCTTGATGTACTCGCTGTCGAGCACGGACAGCATTCCCGAACGCATCAGGCGGGTCACACCGGCGCCCGTGAACCAGCCCATCGTCACGGCGGGCAGGACGTAGTGCTTCCAGCTGTCGGCGCCCTGGGCGGGAAGAAGCTGGAGCCAGACCGCGAACACGAGGATCGAGAGCACCCCGGTGAAGAACGGCGGCAAGGACTGGCCCATCGTCGCGAAGGTCATCGCACCCTTGTCCGCCCAGCGCCCGCGCCTGACGGCCGCTATCACACCGAGCGGAAGGCTGACCACGATGGTGAAGCCCATCGCCGCGGTTGCGAGCTTGATCGAGTTCCAGAAGCGGTCGCCTACCAGCTCCATCACGGGGGAGCGGGTCCGGATCGAACGCTCGAAGTTGCCTTGGGCCGCGTTGGAGACGAAGATCCAGTACTGCTCGGGGAGGGGCTTGTTGAGGCCGAGACGGTCGATGAGAGCCGCCCGCTCCTCGCCGGCGGCCTCTATGGGGAGTATCACGTCGGCAGGGTTGCCCGTGGAGTGACTCAGGAGGAATACGGCAATGGTGACTGCGATCATGGTGATTACGGCCTGAGCCAGGCGCTTCCCGATAAACGCGATCACTCGAGTTCTCCTGTCGCCGGTCCGACCCTCATGGCACGACCGCCGGAGACCCTGACACTAACCCCTCACGATGGTCCTTTGCGCCCGGCACCGCGAGAGAGCTGAAGTGATCGACCGGGTCCTGCGGCAGGTAGGTTCCGTCGCCGGGCTCACCCAGGAGCTCGCCGTCGGCCACCACCTGCCGTCCGCGCTGGAACACGGACTTGACCCGGCCTTCGAACCTCCAGCCTTCGAAAGGTGTGAAGTCCGCCGCCGAGTGCAGGGTGTCCGGCGTCACCGTCCAACTCGGTCTTGGATCGAAGATCACGATGTCGGCATCGGCCCCCGGGCGCAGGGACCCCTTCCGGGGGAAGAGCCCGAAACGGCGGGCCGGCGCTTCTGCCAGGAACCGCACCATCCGGGGCAGCGAGACCCTTCCTTCGACCACGCCTTGGCTGTAGGCGATCCCGAGCATCGTCTCGACGCCGGGCAGCCCGAACGGCGTGTCGACAAGGAAGTCGGGGCCGGCTGCATCCTTGGTAGCGCGCCGGTACGGCACGTGGTCACTGGAGAGGCTCTCGATCGTTCCCCGGCGGAGTGCCTCCCATATAGCGACGTTGTCCGCTGCGGTCCTAAGGGGAGGACCGACCTTCACCATGGCGCCCTGCTCCTGCAGGTCGTCGTCCGTCAGGACGAGGTAGTGGGGTTGCGTCTCGGCGTGGAGACCGTCGTGCCTGGCCCGGAGTTCGGCGAGACGCGCCGCGGAGCGAGCCGATGTCAGGTGAGCGAACAGCACAGGGCACCCGCTCAGCTCGCTGACCGCGACCACTCGCTCCATCGCCATCTCTTCGGCTATGTCGGGCCGCGTGTCCAGGAAGGACGAGGCGTCGCTCCGCCCGAGCGCGGTGGCCTTGTTCTCGAGGTGGTCGATGACGTGGCCGTCTTCGGCATGGACGATGGCGACACCATCCACCGACGCGACATGCTCCATCCCGGCGAGCAGCAGATCGGTGTCGAACATCCTTCCATCGCCGGTCTTGCGGTAGCCGAGGTGGAACTTGAACGACCGGCTCCCTAGGGACACCACGGAGGGAATCTGGTCGACCAGCTCGATCTCGGGCCGCACCCCACAGTGCATCCCGTAGTCGATCACCGACTGGCTACCGGAGGTGGCCGCGAAGGATTCGAGTGCCTCAGCCAGCGGCTGGCCTCGACTACCGAACACGTGCACCATGACGGTGGTGACACCCCCGTGGACCGCGCTGATCGTCCCCTGGCGCATGTCATCGGCCACCGGTGACGCCGAGGCCGCCGCACAGTGGAAGTGTCCGTCGACGAGGCCGGGCAGGACCAGCAACCCTCTGGCGTCCAGTGTCCGACGAGCGTCCAGCCGGCCTGCCAGCTCGCCGACCGCGACTATCGACCCGTCGGCAACCGCCAGGTCGGTCACCGCCAGGCCGCCCGCGTCTACTACGGTCCCGCAGCTGATGAGGAGATCGATCGACCTCCTCTCGCCCGCGCTCACCTCCGGGGCCTCGGGTCCATGATGCTCGCCAGCCGGTCACCGAACAGCCCTTCGGCAACCCGTCGCGCAAAGCCCGGCTCACGGGGTTCCTCTCCGGAGGAGGCGAGGCTGATCTCGTGCCCGGCGGACTCCTCGAGGAGCCGGCTGATAGCGTCCGGGTCGCCCGCGGACAGCGTCACCTTGATCTCCTCCAGCTGCTCCTGCAGCCTCCCCAGCCAGTGCGTGATCGGGGCCCGGTTCGCAGCGAGATCCTCCACCGAGGGTGGTGCCGTCTCCGCGGCGAGCGTCGCGGCGAAAGGCGCCAGATCCCGCCAGCCCGCACTGCCGACAACGACCGAAAGCAGGGCTGCCCTGGCCAGGAAGGGCAGATGGTGCGTCCCGCCGACGGTGAGGTCGTGTTCCTCGGCGGTGAGTATCAGCGGTCGGTAGTCCATGGCGATGGCGAGGTCCTTCAGCGTCGCGATGGCATCGGGTGTCGCGCCCCGTCCGGGAGTGAGACACCAGACCCGGCGACCGTCTCCGGAACCTCCGGGCGGCCCGGCGTGCTCCACAGGATGGCTCCCGACAAAGGAGACGGTGGGGGGCAGGATGCTTCCGGCTAGCAGCACGCCGGGGCTCTTGACCGGGGAGATGTCGCTCACCACAGCTCCGGGACGGAGGTGAGGCGAGAGACGGCGGAAGGCTTCCGCCGTCGATGCCGCTCCGACCGCAACGAACACGAGCGGCATGGCGGCCAGCATCGCCACATCCGGTGCTGCCTCGTCAATCGCGCCCGCCTCCCGGGATTGGCGAGTCCGCTCCGGATCCTCGTCGAAACCGACCACGGTACCCGTATGCCCCAACGACGCACGGACCTCCATTCCGAGACCGGCGCCCGCCAGTCCCAGCCCGAGGATTCCGACCTTCATCGGGCCGGCACCGGGTTGCGCTTGCGGCTCGATCTCAGTACTGGTGGCATCGTACGAAATGGTCGGGGGCCACTTCCTTGAGCTCGGGCACTTCGCTGGTCGTGATCTCGAAGAAGGGATCGCCGGCGGCGGCGGCATCCAGCGAGACGGGGCATCGGGGATGGAAACGGCAGCCCGAGGGCGGCTTGGTGGGGGAGGGAACCTCGCCGGAGAGGATGATGGGCCGGCGCTTCCGTCTAGGGTGGGCCGGCAGGGCCGCCGAGATCAATGCCTCCGTGTAGGGATGCAGGGGATTGGAGAACAGTTCGTCCGATGGGGCTATCTCCACAACCTGGCCGAGGTACATCACGGCTACCCAGTGGCTCAGGTAGCGGACGGTTGCCAGGTCGTGGGCGACGAGAAAGTAGGCGACCCCGAACTGGTCCTGCAGGTCGCGCAGCAGGTTCATGATCTGGGCCCGGATGCTCACGTCAAGCGCGCTCACCGGCTCGTCGAGAACGATGAGGTCAGGGTTCAGCGACAGGGCCCGGGCCACGGCGATCCGCTGCCGCATGCCTCCGCTGAACTCGTGCGGGTAGTTGAAGGCAAGCGCCGGCTCGAGGCCGACCGCCGTGAGCAGGTCACCCACCCTCTGCTTGATCTCGGATCTGCTGAGGTCCTCGTTGACAATCAGCGGCTCGGCGATGATCGACCCGGCCCGGATCCTGGGATTGAGCGAACTCCACGGGTCCTGGAAGACGGCTTGGACTGCGCGCCGGTAGGCCCGCAAACCCTCGCCGCGCAGTTCGCTGACGTCCTCGCCCCTGAAGAGCACCTCCCCGGAGGTGGGGGTTTCGAGCCGTAGCAGCATCCGGGCGGTCGTTGTCTTCCCGCATCCGGACTCCCCGACGAGGCCGAGGGTCTCGTGCGGGCTGACCGAGAACGAGACGCCGTCCACAGCGCGGACCACCAGGCGCTCTCCCCACGGCTTGCGGCGCGGGACCTTGAAGTACTTGGCGAGGTCACGGCTCTCGAGAAGGGGGGCTGCGCTCCGCTCAGCTGTCATGTTCGCGGAGCTCCCCGGCGTATATCTCCCCGGCATACCAGCACCGGGACGAGTGATCGGGTGCCACCTCGACGACCGGCGGCTCCTCGGCCAGGCAGCGATCGGTGGCGAACCGGCACCGGGGAGCGAAGGAGCAGCCGGGTGCCCGGTCGAAGATCGAGGGTGGGCTGCCGGGTATCGACACCAGACGCTCGACATCCTCCTCGACATTGGGTATTGACCCCAGGAGGCCGATCGTGTACGGATGAGCCGGGTGGTCGAACAGCTCCACCGTCGCTGCATCCTCGACGATCTTGCCGGCGTACATCACAGCCACGCGGTCGCACATGTCGGCGACTATGCCGAAGTCGTGCGTGATGAAGATGATCGCCACCGAATGATCCTCCTGGATCTGTTTCAGCACCCTGAGGTAGGCCGCCTGCAGGGTCACATCGAGGGCGGTCGTGGGCTCGTCGGCGATCAGCACGTCGGGGTTGCACGACATCGCGATCGCTCCCACC
Source organism: bacterium (assembly GCA_026710435.1). GTDB lineage: Bacteria > Actinomycetota > Acidimicrobiia > Spongiisociales > Spongiisociaceae > JAPPFW01. Next base: position 7,173 of record JAPOQZ010000042.1, read on the forward strand.
ACCCGCTGGCGCATCCCTCCCGAGAACTGATGCGGGAAGCTGCCGAGCCTGCTCTCCGCACCGGGGATGCGGAGCATGCGGAGGAGCTCGACGACCCGGTCCCGGACCCCTCGCTGGGAGTGCAATCCGTGAACGAGAAGCGGCTCGGAGACCTGGTCCTCGATCGTCAGCACCGGGTTCAGCGCCGTCATCGGATCCTGGAGGATCATGCCGAGGAACTTTCCGCGTACGGCCCGCATCTGGCGCTGAGTCTTCGGGAGGAGGTCGTCCCCATTGAGGGTGACTTCACCTCCCACGATCCGGGTCTCCGGTTTCGGGTTGAGCCCGAGAATCGACAGCGCCGTCATGCTCTTGCCGGATCCGGATTCGCCGACCACGCCCAACGTTCTACCGCGATAGACATCGAAGCTGACACCGTCGACGGCCCTACCCTCACCGCGGCGGGTGAACACGTAGGTCTTGAGATCGCGGACCGACAGGACCGGTTCCTGATCCGAGGCGTGGTCCCGTGCGCGCTGTGGGGCGGAGGCGTCGGCCATCGAATCCATGCGGCTTCCTCGGGGATCGCTAGGACCGTAGACTCTACCCGCTCCACCCGTGGAGGTCGGGCGCTCCGGTCAATGGACCCACGAAGCCCTCGGGTCGGAACCATGCCGGTTCGCCCGCATTGGTCACCCGCAGGTCCGCGATGAACTGGGAATGCGCAACTCCGGACCGCTTCTCCTGCGTGTTGCTGAGCCCTCCGTAGTCGCCGAGGGGCGTAGGCGTTTCTTCATGTGTCGGCATTCGGGGGATCCGGTTAGGAGGGTGCTGAACAATGACGATTGCTCGGGCCTGGTGGATTGCTCAGTAGCCTCCTAGTGTCCCGAGTCTCTAGTTCGGTGGTCTTTGGAAGACGTGCAGTCATGCGACGGGTTGGTTGTGTCACAGGCCTGTTGCATGCTTGTAGATAACCGCAAAGCACCAACGGTCCGCTTTCGGTACCGACCGGACCGGGATTTGGTTCATGTTGTCCACCCAGCCCCTCGCAAGGGGTACGGCGGGACGCGTTCGACGCCGAGGAGGTGGCGGTTGGGGGAGGGCCCGCCGGAGGAGACCGCCTCGACGGTTTTCGCGGTCTCGGCTCCCCGGAACCGGTGCGTGCCAGGCAGAGGAGGCTATCTCCAGCGAACTCCCGATACAGGACACTAGTCGCCCGTCCCAGGAATTCTCCCCGATTGGGGACACGCGAGGAATTCCTCGTCCGTTGCGTGCATGTGGCGCTCGCCGGCCTCGGAGTTGTCGGTCGGGTCGTGGTACTCACCACACGGGGGATCATAGGGACAGGCAGCGACGCGCGAGGCCCGCCGTGGCGGATAGCCCCGATACTCCATGCGGGGCTCGGACCGGGCGAGCGGGGTGTGGGATATGCGCTTCTGACCAGCGAGTTCGGCTCTTCGATAGGCCCGTCTCTGCCTGGCGCGACCTTCAGCCGTCGGGCGAGGCCGGGCCCCGTCGCGATGGTGTGGTTGATGTGGCATGCTGCCGCCGGGTATGTCCGGAACGATGAAGAGTCACGGCCAACGCCTTCACCCGAGACAGCTCTCCGCCGGCCGGCGACGGATGAGCACCAGGCCGGCAGGTGGGACCGGCATCGGGGATCAGGGGCGGCTGACCAGGACTGGAGCAGCGCTCAAGCGGCAGGGCGTCGCGATTCGGGCTAGGTTTAGCGAAGGCCGAGGGAGGTAGTCCGCTTGAGTTGAGACTCGACCGGTTGCGACACCCTCCACAACAGAAACCAGATCACGGAGGAGACACGGATGAAGATCCGACGACTGTTCGCCGCCCTCCTGGCACTTGCTCTCGTTGCAATAGCTTGCGGTGACGACGAACAAGACCAGGCACCGGCAGCAACCCAGGCGCCCGCCACAACCCAGGCAATGGCGGAACCCGAAGAAACCACCACAACCCAGGCAATGGCGGAACCCGAGGAAACCGCCACAACCCAGGCAATGGCGGAACCCGAAGAAACCACCACAACCCAGGCAATGGCGGAACCCGAACCGGCCGGCCCGACCGGCACCCTCACCGTGGCGCTGCCTACTTTCGGCAAGGAAGTATTCGACCCGAGCATCGGCACCTCGTTGGAGAAGTCGATCTACGGACCGATGTACGACTTCTTCGTCGGCCTCAGCCAGAACGGTGAGGAGAGCGCAGAAGGCGGAGCTCTGGAGAGCTGGGAGATGGCACCCGACGGCATGTCGTGGACGCTCACGCTGCACCCGAACATGACGTGGCACGACGGCACTCCGATCACTTCGGCCGACACCAAGTTCAGCTTCGAGCGGTATGCCGAAGAGACGGCCACATGCAGCCGCTGCCAGGCCCTCAAGACCATCCTCGGGTCGATCGATGTCATCGACGACCTGACGGTCACAGTGAACTTCAACTCGCCGAATCCGGCGCTGCTCGGTGATCTCACGGCTGCCCAGGGCGACATTCCCATCCTGCCCAAGGCCTACTACCAGTCGGTGGGGACCGATGGTTTCAACGCCGCCCCGATCGGCAGCGGACCCTTCAAGTTCGTCGAGCACAAGGTGGGCGAGGAGATCGTCTACGAAGCGAACCTCGACTACTGGAACCAGGACCGCCTGCCCGCCTTCGAGCGCCTCGTCATCGAGGTGGTGCCGGAAAGCCTCTCCCGGCTGGCCCTGGTCGAGACGGGCGATGTCGATCTGGCCCTCATGGAACCACAAGTCGTTGGCAACATTCGCGACGCGGGTCTCCGAGTCGGCGGGCCAAAGGCCATCGCGACGGTAATGGCCGCACTGGCGCATAGCTACGAACCCCACTTCGAGATGAGCAACGAGGAGTTCCGCAAGGCGGTCATCCTCGCGGTCGACAAGGCTGCACTCATCGGGGCGATCTATCCGGAAGGCACTGCTATACCGGCCGCCTCATTGATCAACGTGCCGACCCATCTCGGGTACGACCCCGATTTGGAGCCGCGTCCATACGATCCCGACGAGTCACGCCGGATCATCGCCGCCAACGGGTGGGAGGGTACGCCGGTCACGTTGTACTCCTGGAGCACCTGGTCGAGCATTCCTGAACTGCCGACGCTGATGGAAGCAATCGCCGGTTACCTCGATGCTGTGGGCCTCGATCCGGTGATCAAGCCCGTCGATTACACGGCGATACGACCCAACCTGCTGAGGCTCGAAGGCAACACGATCACCGACCCGAACCCCATTCACGGCTGGTTCGTCACGTCGACCGGCGCCTTCGAGACACTGGTGCGCATCGGCCTGCTGGCTCACGCCGACGGCGGCCTCTACGGGGCTTACCACGATGCCGCAACCGTCGATCGGGTCTACGACACGATGTCCGCTGAGATCGACCTCGCAAAGCGGGGCGAGCTTGCCGCCGAGTTCAACCAGGCCGTGTACGACACCTGGGGTTTGCTACCCATTGCCGTCACAGACTCGATCTGGGCGATCGGACCTGGCGTGGCCGACTGGAGGCCCACCAACTTCACGCCGAGTGACTACCGGTTCGAGACGGCAACTCCGGCGTCGTAGACCGGCATACGAGAAAGAGACAAAGAAGAGTTAGGTGGCGGGGTGCCCGGAGTGGGCGCCCCGCCCGTCTTGGTGGTCGCTTACTCAGCGAACGGGACCTGGACGACAAGGAGACGTTTGTGGACAGAATAGGTATGGCGTTCCTCGATCGACCTTCCGCCCTGGAGCAGGTGCGGCTGGTGAAGAAGATCGAGGATCTCGGCTACGAATCGGCTTGGGTCGCCGAAACGCGGCTCGCCCGGGACGCGTTCTCGATCCTCGGCGCGTTCGCAGCGAACACCAGCCGTATCACGATCGGCCCCGGCGTCGTGAACACGTGGACTCGCGGGCCGGCGCTGATGGCCGTGACGATTGCCACTCTTAACGAGATGGCTCCGGGCAGGGTGGTCGCCGGAATCGGCGCCTACTGGGATCCGCTGGCGTGGAAACAGGGCATCGAACGTCGCAAGCCACTCACCCAGATGCGCGAGTACGCCGGCGTTCTGCGCAGGTTGCTGGCGCTGGAAGAAGGCGTAACCCTCGAAGGCGAGCTCGTCAAGGTCCGGGACCTGACGCTCGACCTCGGGCACGAAGCGCCCCGGGTACCGGTGGATGTTCCCCTGTACCTCGGCCCGACAGGCCCAAAAATGATGGAACTCGCCGGTGAGATCTTCGACGGTGTCCTGATCAACGGTTTGCTCTCGACCGATTACACGCGGTGGGCCGTCGATCACATCAAGTCCGGAGCGGCCAAGTCCGGAAAGGACCCGGAGGAGGTCGACCGACCCCAATTCGTCAACGTAGCGATGGCCGATGACGCATCCGAGGCCCGGCAGGTCGCGAAGTATCTCGTCACCAAGTACCTCGGCCAGCAGCCCCACATCGCCAAGGCCAGCGGCCTCGAAGAGGCCTTCATCGCGAGGATCAGCCAGACGATGGGCGGCTGGCCGGCCCGGCCCGGAGGCGTCGAGGACGCGATGCGGCTCGTCTCGGACGAGATCGTGGACCGCCTCACCATATCGGGAGGCCCCGCGCACTGCAGGAGCCGTATCGGCGAGTGGGTGGAAGCCGGTGCCTCCTACCCGATCATCGTCCCGATGACCAACAACTTCGATCAGATCGCCGAGGAGCTCGCCCCGTGACCGGCCACCTGCCGAGCGCCTCGATCGCTCCGGTCAGGGCTCGCCGGGGTGCTCGGTGACCAACGCCTTCGGGCTGAACCTACCGAACAGCGGGGTTCGCGACTACTTCGATCTGGCCCGGTATGCCGACTCCCAAGGCGTCGATTCGCTATGGGTATCCGAGCCGCAGATCGCCGCCGATGCCCTGACGCCCCTCGCCGCGTACGCCGCGGTAACCGACCGTATCCGGCTCGGCACGTCGATCATCCCGATCTGGACGAGGAACGCCGCCCTGATCGCCCAGAGCTTCGCGGCGCTCGACATGCTCGCCCCGGACCGCACGATCCTCGGGCTGGGTGCCTGGTGGGACCCGCTGGCCGGCCAGGTCGGGATCGAGATGAGAAAACCCATCCGGGCGATGCGGGAGGTCATCGAGTCATGCCGGCTGCTGTGGGCCAAGGTTGCTCCCGTCGACTACACCGGCGAGCTGGTGTCGCTCCGGAACGTGTTCATGGAGAGCCCGGCCGCCTCCCACGACATCCCGGTCTTCATCGGCGCGGTCGGACCGCAGATGTTACGCCTGACCGGCAGGATCGCGGACGGTGTGATCCTCAACGGCAACCACACCGTGGAGGCCACCGCGCAGGAGATCGGGCAGCTGGCCGAGGGCGCTGCCAACGAGGGCCGATCTCTCGGTGACATCGAGATCGCCAAGATGATCCGGATCAAGATCGGCGACCGGGAGCGGCTGCTCGCCGAGGAGAAACCCCGCGTCGCCCGCTACGTGGCCCAGCAGCCCCACATCGCGGGCCCGGCCGGGATTGCCCCTGACCTGCTGGCGCGGCTCCAGGACCGCATCAAGTGGCCGGCGACCGATGAGGAGGTAGAAGCCGGCGCCAGGCTGCTCCCGGACGACGTGGTCGCAGCGCTGGGCTGCTTCGGGCAGCCGGATGAGGTCCGGAGGCGGATGAGGGAATACACGGAGACCGGTGTGGACCTGTTCATCCTCTCTCGCGACACTCCGGAACGTATGCGCGACGCCATCGACGTCCTGGCGGAGGGCTGGTGATGTGATGGCCGCCAACCCGGGCGGAACCGAGCCGCCGTGAAGTTCGCGGCGACGTTCCTCAGCGATCCACCCCCCGATCTGCTGATCTCGCGTGCCCAGCAACTGGAGGCCGCCGGGTTCGACTACGCATACCTCAACGAGGCACAGACCCTGTTCATGGATCCGTGGCCCGTGTTCGCTCGCATCGCGGAGGCCACGGAGTCCATCTCGATCGGACCATGCGTGACCAACCCGACGCTGCGAGATCCGGTGGTCACCGCCGCGCTTCTCGCCACGCTCAACGAGATGAGCTCCGGCCGGATGGTCTGCGGCATCGGCCGTGGCGACGCAGCTCCGCGGACGCTGGGCCGGCGGCCGGCCACGGTCGCCGAACTCGGCGAGGCGATCCGGGTGATCCGCGGCCTGGTCACGGACGGATCCGCCCTGATCGGCTCGCAACAGGTCACGTTGCGCTGGAACCGCGGCTGGCCCATCGAGATCTGGGGGGCCGGCTACGGACCGCGGGCGCTTGGAACGATCGGAGCCCACTGCGACGGATTCATCGTCCAGGCTGCTCACGAGGACTTCCTGGAACTGGCCAAAGGGTTCGCGGGGGACACGACCGGGGACACGGAGTCTGCCCGTCCGCTACTGGCGATGGTCGCCGCCCCTGCACTTGTCGGGGACATGGACCGCGGCTGCGACAAGCTCCGCTGGTTCGTGCCCTCCGTAGCCAATCACGTAGCGGAGCTCACCGGCAACTACGAGGGTCCGCTGCCCACCAGCATGACGGACCTGCTCACCGGTCGATCCGGATACGACTACCAGACCAAGGGCCGCATGCACAACCCCGGCGCCGATTACGTCACTCCGGAAATGACCCGGGCCTTCACGTTCGTCGGTCCGCCCGAGGCCCACATAGCCAAGATCGCGCGGTTCGCGGATCTCGGGGTCGATGTCATCAACCTGTACCTGATCCACGATGAGATCGACGCCACGATCGAGGCCTACGGCCGCCACATCATCCCCGCTTTCCGATGAGTCTCCCCGGGACGCCCGCACCCCGGCCCAGCAGCCCGATCCCGGGCGCGATCGCGGCTCTCCTAGACGGTACGGATGCTCCGGTGCCGGGTGATATCGAGCGAGAAACCGGACAGATCGCCGACCAACTCCGGGTCGCCGGCCGTAGGTGTGGCTCGATCATGCCGGCGACACCGCACCATCCAGGGCAGGCGACCCGTTGATCGACCGCCCGCAGTTCACGATCCCCACCGCAGCAGCCGACCTCGACTCCGGACAACTCTCGGCGGTTGAGCTAGCCACCACGATGCTCGAGCGGATTGCCCGCTTCGAGGCGGAAGTGGGAGCGTTCATCACGGTCCGCCGTCGTGACAGAATCCTCGCCGAAGCCGCTGCCTCCGACGGCCGGCGCCGGTCGGGTACCACCAGAGGACCGCTCGACGGCATCCCGGTGGCGCACAAGGACAACATCGCGACGGCGGGCATCCGCACGACCGCCGGCTCCAGGGTGCTCCGCGATTGGGTCCCGCAGGAGGACGCAGCGGTCGTGACCAGGTTGCGGGACGCCGGAACGGTCCTGATCGGCAAGCTCAAGAACTACGAATTCGCCCACTCCGCAATCGACAACCAGCACTTCGGACGGACGGTCAACCCCCACGACCCGGACCGGGTGACCGGAGGATCCAGCTCGGGCTCGGCCGCGGCTCTCGCGGCGGGGGTCTGCCTGGGAGCGACCGGCACCGACACGGGGGGCTCGATCCGGATCCCTGCCTCGTTCACCGGGGTGGTAGGGGTGAAACCCACCTTCGGCCTGATCAGCCGCCATGGCGTGGTGCCGACATCGTGGTCGCTCGACACGGTCGGTCCCATGGCGCTGACGGCGTCCGGCGCCTCGATGCTGCTCACTGCAATGGAGGGCTACGACCCGCGCGATCCGGGCTCGGTTCGCGGCGCCCGGGCCTCGGAGTTCGTCCCCAGGGCCGACCTGGCCGGACTGCGGGTGGGTGTGGAGCGTGACTACTTCGGATCCGGCCTCGAGCCCGATGTGCAGGAGGTCTTCGACGCGACGCTGGCCGGCATGGCCACCTTGGGAGCGGAGCTGGTCGAGGTCACCATCCCGAACGCCGCCCACAGCATCGCGGCCGAGAAAGCCATCGTCTACCCGGAGGCGGCTGCTGCCCACGAGCAATGGCTCGAGGAGCACTTCCACGACTACGGACCCCGGCTGCGGAAGGCCCTGCTCACCGGGTATTTCTTCCGGGCGGTCGACTACGTGCGCGCCCAGCAGGTCCGCAGATCCCTGGTCGAGGAGGTGGAGACCGCCCTCTCCGGGATCGACGTGATCGCGACTCCGGCCACACCGAGGGTGGCTCCCCGTCCCGGCGAGACCATGGCCGACGCCGCGGGAGCCTCGCACGTGCTCCACGAGTACATCCGGCTGCTCGTCCTGCCCAACCTCACCGGACATCCGGCCGCCGCCGTGCCGTGCGGTCGCGGCAACGGGGGGCTGCCGATCGGCTTGCAGCTCATCGGCAAGGCGTTCGACGACGGAAAGGTCCTCTCGGTGGCCCACGCGGTCGAGCGACATGCCCGGGCGACCGGCGCCACCGACCTTGCTGCGCATTCTGCCCGGCGATGAGACTGTCCTGGGCGTTTCTCGACCGGCCCGGCCTCCCGGAACAGCTCGAGCTGGTAACCCTGCTGGACGGTCTCGGGTACGACACGGTTTACACGGTGGAGACCCGGCTCGTCAGGGACGGCGTGACCGTCCTCGGCGCCTTCGCATCCAGGACATCCCGCATCAGGCTCGGGCTTCTCTCGAACAGCTGGACCCGTGACCCCGACCTCATGGCCTCGACCCTGGCTTCGCTGGACGAACTGGCTCCGGGACGTGTCCAGGTGGCGCTCAGCGAATACTGGGACCCGCTGGCTGCCAACCAGGGGATAGTGCGCCGGTCGCCCGGGACCCAGATCCGGGAGTACACACAAGCCCTGCGGCGACTTCTCAGCGGTGACGACCGCGGCTTCGCAGGGCGGATGGTCCGGAGCAGCGGAGGGCGGCTGTCCAGCGTGCCTCCTGCAGCTCCGCGGATCCATCTGCTGGGAACCGGCGCCATGATGGCGGCCGCGGCCGGCGAGGTCGCGGACGGGATCCTTCTCAACGGATTCCTGCCACCCGAGGGCGCCGCTAGCCTCCTGGAAACGGCACGCGAAGGCGTGGCGAGCCGCAACCGTAGGTGGGACATGTTCGCCCGGCCCCAGATCGTCAATGTTGCGATGGACGACAACCCGGAACAGGCGCTCATGGCGGGGCGGCGCCTGCTTGCCCGCTACGTAGCCCACCAGCCACACATCGCCGCCGCGAGCGGGCTACCCGAGACCACCGTGAACGCGCTGCGCGGCATCGTCGGTCCTTGGCCCGGCCCACCGGAGCGCGTCGAGAGCGCACTCCACCTGATCGACGACGGCACGGTGAAACGCTTGATGGTGGCCGGCACTGCCGGCGAGTGCCGCGAAGCCCTCGGGTCGTGGCTCGATGCAGGAGCCGGCGAGGTCGTGGTGGTACCCGTGACGGGCGACGTTGCCGGCATGGCGAGAGCTCTGGCCCCCGCCGGGCAGGGCCGATGAGCGTCGCCGTCTCGATCAAACGGACCATGGTCTCGTGAACACCGCCACCGGCCTCGAATTCGGGATCGCCATCCCCCAGGTGTTCATCGGGGAACCGGTCGACCTGAGCCTGGTCCGCGACTTCGTGGTGCGGGCGGAGTCGTTTGACTTTGGCAGTTTGTGGGTGATGGAGACCGGTTCCCGGCACGGTCCGGTCACCGCCCAGCTGGAGCCGCTCTCCTTGCTGGCGTACGTCGCCGGCCTGACCGAAACTGCCCGCCTCGGTACGTCGGTCCTGCTCTCCGGGTTCCGAAACCCGATCCGGCTGGCCAAGACGCTCGCCACCATCGACCATCTGGCGTCCGGCCGGCTGACAGTGGGGGTCGGCCTCGGGGATGCCGAACGGGCCGCCATCTACGGCATCCCCTCCGGGGAGTGGGCCGCCCGGTTCGAGGAAGGCCTGGAGGTCCTGAAGGCAGTGTGGCGGTCCGGGACCACCGACTTCGACGGGCGTTTCTGGAGCTTCGAGAACCTGGGGATCGAACCCAAGCCCCTCCAGGATCCCCATCCGCCCATCCTGTTCGGAGGTCACGCACCTGCGGCTCTGCGCCGGGCGGTCCGTATGGGAAGCGGCTGGATGGGCGCCGGATCATCGTCCCATGACGACTTCGTCGGCCAGAGACGGCTCTTGGCGGGCTATCTCGAAGAGACGGGCAGGAGCGAGGCCACCTTCTCGATCTCGAAGCGGGTGTACATGGCGGTTGATAGCAACCCGGACCGCGCCGAAGCCCGCGTGCGGGCCTTCTTCGCGGCCCACTACCGGAGCGCCGACCTGGGTTCGCGGTGCGCGGTCTGGGGATCGCCGGACCGGTGTGCGGAGGCTCTCGACGCCCTGCGGAACGAAGGCGTCGGCATGATCATGCTGAACCCGATGTTCGATCACCTGGAGCAACTCGAGGTGCTCGTGAACGAGGTCTTGCCCGCGCTGCGTTGAGGAGCGTCTCCGCCCCTTGTGTCCTGTATCGGGAATTCGCTGGAGATAGCCTCCTACGCCTGACACGCACCGGTTCCGGGGAGCCGAGACCGCGAAAACCGTCGAGGCGGTCTCCTCCGGCGGGCCCTCCCCCAACCGCCCCCTCCTCGGCGTCGAACGCGTCCCGCCGTACCCCCTACGAGGGGCTGGGTGGACAACATGAACCAAATCACGGTCCGGTCGGTACCGAAAGCGGACCGTTGGTGCTTTGCGGTTACCTACAAGCATGCAACAGGCCTGTGACACAACCAACCCGTCGCATGACTGCACGTCTCCAAACACAACCGAAACTAAAGACTCGGGACACTAGGAGGGTGCTCAAAAATGACGATTGCTCGGGCCTACCGCCCGCCAGCCCAGGCATTTTGCCGGCGGTTGGCAGGCCGCTGGTGGATTGCTCAGCACCCTCCTACGCCAGATGCTCCCGGTAGAACGCCGCCGCGCGGCCGATGAGGTCGCGAAGGTGGCCCGGCTGGTACACATCGTGGTGGGTTACGTCCCGCATCATGATCAAGCCCTTCGGCTCGCCCGCCCGTTCGAACAGTTCTCGAGTGTGGCCCGCAGGGGTCAAGCGGTCGTCCTCGACGCCGATTAGGAGCACCGCCCGGGGCGAGATCTGCTCGACCACATCGATGGGGCGGAACTCGATGATCGCGTCGGCGGACTCGAGCGTCAGCCGGTAGGAACGCTCGGGGAAGTCCGCGTCGAGCCTCGCCGCCAACTCCGCCGACTCGGGATCCCGCATCATGATCTCGCCAGGATCCACCAGCTCGGATTCGCCGGTGAGAATGCGCCGCTCGCGGTCCGCTTCGAGCCTTTTCTCGAACTCGAGCCACTCCCAATGGCGGCGCAGCGACTTCAGCCACCGGTAACCATCCGCTATCCCGACCGCGCAGACGGCGGCCCGGACCCGGTTGTCGACCGCGGCCGCGTACAGGGCCACGGCACCCCCGAAACTGACCCCGTACAAGCCGAGTTGGAGCGGGTCGATTGCCTCCAGGGAAGCCAGAAAGCCGATCGCGGCGCGCGTGTCCTCGACCTGCTCGAGCGGGAAGAGCCGGTCCCGGGGGCCTTCGCTGTCGCCGAAACCGCGGTAGTCGAAGATCAGCGCCGCTATCCCCCGGTCGGCCAACTCGCCGGCGATGTCGTTGACCCAGTACTTGCGGATACTGCCGAAGCCGTGGCACACCGCCACCGCGGGAAACGGCGGCCGCCCGGCGGGCAGGTAGAGATCCGCCTCGATCCGGGCACCACGGCAGTAGAAGTGGACGGGTTCGGGTGTGGGACGGTTCCCGGTCGGCATGGGGTCAGCTCTCCTCCTGACGATCGCTCCCGTCCCGTGGCCGGGGATCGGGATACGCCGCGACGGTAGCAACGGCGGCGAGAGCGGGTGTCGCAGCAGGGATCGCGTCGAGCACGCATCCGGCCACCCGGACTGCCCGGGGGAGCGACCGCGAGCAGTATGCTCCACATCGCCACTGCAAGCGCCGCATCGTGAAGGAGGCCGGCAGCTCATGTACGACCTGCTTATTCGAGGCGGACGCGTCTACGACGGTACCGGGATCGACTGGTTCCACGCGACCGTGGCCGTCGAAGGGGACACCATCCGGTTGCTGCGGGGCGACACCTCCGCGGTGCGTTCCCGCAAGACGATCGACGCCACCGGCATGGCCGTGTGTCCCGGGTTCATAGACATGCACGCCCATTCGACGATGGCGATCCTCGACAATCCGCAGCACGACGTGAAGGTGCGCCAGGGCGTGACCACGGAATTGATAGGCGTGGACGGCAACTCATACGCACCGTTCGAGGATCCCGACGAGTTGGAGCGGTGGTCCGTGCTCAACGCGGGTCTCGACGGCGCCAAGCCGCCGGGCATGTCATGGACCTCCGTGACGGAGTACCTCGACATCTACGACGAGCGGGTGGCGGTGAACATCGCCTACGTGGTCGGCAACTCACCCCTTCGCATCGCCGCCGTCGGATGGAGCGACCGCGCCTCGAGCGATGGCGAGATGGACACGCAGAAGGCACTGCTGCGTACTGCGCTCGCCGAGGGCGCGTTCGGCATCTCCACCGGACTCACCTACCCCCCCGGTGGTTTCGCCTCCACGCAAGAGCTTGTCGATCTCTGCCGCGTCGTGAGCGAGGAGGGTGGGATTCACGTGTGCCATGTCCGCTACAGCCTCGGCGACGCTTTCAGGGACCCGTTCCTGGAAGCGATCGAGATCAGCAGGCAGAGCGGCGTACCGCTCCACCTCTCCCATTACGCCAGCCGGTGGAGGATCAACGGCCAGTTCCGCCCGCTCCTCCGGATGGTCGACGACGCGAGGGAAGAGGGTATGGGGGTGACGTTCGACGCCTATCCCTACAACCAGGGGAGTAGCCGGGCGACGGTGGCCCTGCCCGATTGGCTGCAGGAGGACGGCCCCGACGCCCTGCTCGAACGGCTGGCCGATTCCAAGGCCCGCGCCCGGATGCGGGCCGAGACCGATCCCCGACAGTCGAGGTGGCGCGATCCGAGGGGCTGGCATCTGACCGGGTTCGCACAGGAGGCGAACCGGCGGTTCGACGGCTTGAACCTGCACGAGATAGCCGACCTCCTGCGCAGGGATTCCCTCGACGCTCTGTGCGATCTCCTGCTCGAGGAGCGGCTGGCCCTGTCCTTCGTCGGTCACGACTCCAACAACCATGTCACGGTGCGGAAACTGCTCGCCCATCCGCTGTGCATGGTCGGCAGCGACGGGATCCTCATCGGTGAGTTCCCCAGCCCCCGCACCTACGGCACCTTCCCGAAGATGCTCGGAGACCTGGTCCGGGAGGAGCGGCTGATGAGTACCGAGGAGGCCATCCGCAAGATGACGTGGTTCCCCGCTCAGATTCTCGGGCTCTCCGATCGCGGCATGATCCGTGACGGCGCCAAGGCCGATCTCGTGGTGTTCGACCCCGACCTCATCCACGCACCGGCAACTCTGGCCAACCCGGCACAGTATCCCGAGGGTATCTCGCACGTCATCGTCAACGGGGTCCCCGTCATCGATGATTACGAGCACACAGGAAGGACGCCCGGCCGAGCGCTCCGCAGGACCTGATGGAGCGGACCACGGGCAACCTCGTCGACCGGGCGGCGGCGAGGTTCGTCGACCGGCCCTGGCTCCACTTCGACGGCCGGGTGACGACGTTCGCGGAGCTCAAGCAGCGTTCGGATAGCGCGGCGGCCGAATTCCTGAAGCTCGGCGTCTCCCCGGGCGATCGTGTCGCCTTCTGCGCCCCCAACAGTCCCGACCTCGTCTTCCAGTGGCTCGGAGCGAACAAGGCGGGGGCTACGTTCGTCCCGCTCAATCCAGCCGCCCCGGCGAGTGAGCCGGCCGGAGTCGTGGAGCGGACCAAGCCCCGAGCCATGGTGCTCGACTCCCGCTCCCGGGCTGCCGCCGGGCTCGCCTCCAACCCTCCTGACGCAGTGCCCGTCGCGGGAATCGATGAGATCGCCGCCGGTCGGCAGACACCTCGCTTCCTGCCCGAGGTACGGGCCGGAGACCTCGCCGCTTTCATCGCCACCTCCGGCACGACGGGGATCCCGAAACTGGTGATGCACACTCACGCCACATACGTCCTCACGGCCGAGGGATTCCCCTGGTGGCTCGGACTCGGCGAGGCGGACCGGCTGATGACCTCCCTCCCGCTATTCCACCTCAACGCGCAGGTGTACTCGACGCTCGGCTCGCTTGCCGCCGGCGCCGCGCTGGTCCTGCTGCCACGGTTCTCCGCATCGCGCTTCTGGGACGAGGCCGCCGCGCACGGCGCCACACAGGTCAACGCCATAGGCGCCATGGTCGAGATACTGATGCGCCGGCCCGAACGCGACGTGGAGCGTAACCACCGGGTGCGTTTCGTGTACACCGCTCCCGCCTTCACCGAGGAGCGGCACCGGGAGATCGAGCGGCGCTTCGGGGTGCGTATCGTCATCGGCTACGGCCAGTCGGAATCCCCGTACGGGGCGATCTGGCCGCGAGGCGAGACGCCATACGGATCGATGGGCAAGCTGCGGCAACACCCCGAGTTGGGCGAGATCAACCAAGCCCGGATCGTGGACGTGGAAGGCGCCGATGTGGCTCGCGGCGAGACCGGGGAGCTCTTGCTGCGGAACCCCGCCGTGATGCGGGGATACTTCGGCATGCCGGAGGAAACGGAGGCGGCGCTCGAGGGCGGCTGGCTGCACACCGGTGACCTGGTCCACGAGGACCAGGACGGGTACCTCTACTTCGTCTCGCGCAAGAAGGAGGTCATCCGGCGGCGCGGGGAGAACCTGTCGCCCGCCGAGGTCGAAGCCGTGCTCGACGGCTGCCCGGCGGTCGTCGAATCCGCCGTGATCGGCGTACCGTCGGAGCTGTCGGACGAGGACGTGAAGGCGTTCGTCATCCCGGGTTGCGAGACGACCGCGGCGGAGCTTTGGGCATGGTGCGCAGCACGGCTAGCGCCGTTCAAGGTCCCCCGCTACATAGAGTTCGTGGACGAACTGCCACACTCCCCGACGCAGCGGCTCCTCAAACGCGAGCTGCCGGGAAAGCTGACCGGCCGGGAGCACGACTCGGAGGCCGGCGCCTGACGCCGCCGGTTGTCTCGAGGCCCCGGCTCCCGGCTCGATCACGGAGGAGTGTTCAGGTCTCTGTTCCGTCCGCCCTCGGCCGGTCAGCCATCCAATGGCTACACCTCCTGGCCGACTGCTCGGTCCCGTCCGTCGACATAACTCTCGGAAGGCTCCTCCGAGCCCTCGAGCTCAGTGCCGCCGAGGCCCGCCCGCCGGCAGCCGAGATATGGCCGGCCGGTCGTGTCCAACTTCGTAGGCACCTCCAGGTCCTTGGAGTTGGCCCGTCCGGTGGTCGACCAGGAAGGCGTGATCGTGGAAGGCGGCGGAGGGACCATCCCGGTGGTGCATGGGAAGCGGTCTCCGACGAGACGTGGGTGACCACGTCCGTCATGGGATCCCGGGCGGCCAAGCTCCGTATTGTCACCTGAGCGGTGACAGGTTACACTACCTGGGTGATCATCCACTTCCGGCACAAAGGCCTGAAGCTCCTTTACGAAAGGGGAGACCGACGCCGCATACCTCCCGCACACGCTGCAAAGGTAGAGCGGATCTTGGCGCGTCTCGATCAGGCGACCGGCCCACCGAACATGGATCTTCCCGGCTTCCGGCTCCATGCACTGAAAGGCGACCTCGCCGGCCACTGGTCTATAAGGGTCTCTGGCAATTGGCGGATCGTGTTCCGGTTCGAGGGAGTCCACGCGGCCGATGTCGACCTGATCGACTACCACTGAAGGAGGCGGCGACATGACTATGAAGAACCCACCCCATCCCGGACTGTCCGTTCGTCACGACTGCCTGGAACCGCTCGGGCTCAGTGTCACCGAAGCCGCAAGGAAGCTGGGGGTCAGTCGCAAACAGCTATCGGATGTGGTCAACTGCCGGTCGGGCATTTCGCCCGAGATGGCGATCCGGCTAGACAAGGCATTCGGAGGAGGCCCTGACACCTGGTATCGACTCCAGGCTGCCTACGACCTTGCCCGGGCGATGCAGAACGCTGATCACATCAAGGTCGACCGTCTGACGATGGTCACTTAGGAGGGTCCACCACTTCTGGTTGCTGGAACACGATGAGGAGGGGATAGTTCTCCGGGTCGTTCAACTCGATAAACGAGCCCACTGCCTGTTCACGAATGCGCCCACATCCATCCCGCGAGTCATGAGGCCGTCGCGCGTCGCGTCGAGGTCATCCACCTGGACGGCGGCGCGTGTCGATTTCACCACCTTCTCGTGGCCTTCACCCGCACCCGGGTAAAGGTCTCGCGGTAGATGTCGCCGTCGCGGGCCGCGGGCGATGCCGCGGATACGACCTGGTGGACGAAGGCTGTGGCCTGCGCACCGTCGAGGCGGGCGGTCCACGGCAGCAACGCCTGGGTCTCGAGCCACCCCACGAACTCGCGCTCGGTGAACTCACGCTGCTGGGTCACCAACTCGCAGGTATCGACCGAGAACCCTGCACCGGCGAGCATCGCGCGGTAATCGCGGGGATCCGGGAAGTACCAGGGGACCCCGACTCCTCCCAGGTCTCCGGCGAAGTCGGGCTTCCCGGCGATCGAAGTAACGAGTCCCAGGGTCCTGGCGACGTTGCCGATCCCTCCGAACTCGGCAAGGATGCGCCCGCCCGGGCGTAGTGCCCGGAGCAGCCTTGCCAACAGCAATGGGTGGTCGGCCGCCGGAACCCAATGCAGCGCAGCTATCGAGATCGCCACCGTGAAGTGGTCGTCGAAAGCGATGTCCTGGGCGCGGCAGAACTCGAAGCGGAGGTTGGGGAGGCTGCGTTGGGACGCGGTCCTGACCATGTCCGGCGCGGAGTCGATGCCCACGACGGTCGCTCCCGGGAAGCGGGCTGCCAATGACTCGGCGACCGCACCGTCGCCGCATCCGACATCGAGCAACCGGTCTCCGGGCCCGAGCCCGATCTCGCTCAGGAAGGCTGGATCGTGCCGGCGGTGATGTGCGGCGTGAGCCCTGTACGAGCTTCCTCGCCACGCGCCGCTCAGCCTCGTCCCGCCCTTCGTCACCGCGGCAAGTCCAGAAGCGCGGGCGGGGATGCGGCTCGGATCCGGGTGCTCACTCCGTCACTGACCAGCAGGCGGGACGGGGCGGCGTACGACCGGGGGTGTCTTGTACCCGGCGTCACCGAACTCGTGCTGTGGCACGAAGGTGACCGCGGCCCGGAACACCAGGCGGGACCGGATCGCCGCCTCGATTGCCGACCTGAGGCCTACCCGCCCCGCAGACCCGGACGGGACCTCGACCTCGACCGGTACAGGAGGATCCACGGCGAAACCGGCACCCTCCGGGAGAACGACCCGGACCCTCCCGGTCACCGCAGGTTCGTAGTCGGCGACAACCGCTTGGATGGCAGACGGATAGACGTTCACCCCTCTCACGATGAACATGTCGTCGGCGCGGCCCTCGATTCGCAGCTTGAAACTGGTCCTCCCGCAACGGCAGTCGACGCCGGTGATCTTGACGATGTCCCCACTCCGGAAGCGGATGACCGGCATGGCCTCGCGAACCAGCGAGGTGTAGACCATCTCGCCCACCGCGCCCTTCTCGATGTTGATCGGGGTCTCCGTGTCCGGGTCGATCAACTCCGGCCACACGTATCCCTGACCGCAGAAGTGCATCCCGTCCTTCGCCAGGCACTCCCCGTACAGGGAAGGGGAGACGTCCCCGATTCCCGACGCCTCGGTGACATCCGCTCCGAATGCCTCCTCGATCCGCTTCCGGACCGCCGGGATCCCGCCACCGGGTTCACCCCCGACGATCAGATGCTTGAGACCGGCGTCGGGTCCGGCCAGACCCCGGTTCTCGAAGACCGAGGCGAGATACAGGGCGAAGGAGGGAGTTGCCAGCAAGGTGTCGACGATGCCGGCTTTGCAGGCCGACAGCACCCGCTCGAGGTCACCGGGCCCCACCGGCACCCGGCAGGTCCCGATCCGGTCAAGCGTCCAATGGGTGTGGCCGGCGACGAAGGGTCCCGCCCCGAATGTGGTCAGAACGGAGTGATGCGGGTGGATACCGGTGGCGTAGTAGGAGCGGGCCCCGATCTCCGTCCAGGTCTCCAGATCCGGCCCGGTCATCGCGATCAGGCTCGGGCGGCCGGACGATCCGCTGGTCTGGTACACACGCTTGACATCTGCCGGTTCGACACCGAGATGCCCGCCGAACGGCGGGTACTCCTCCCGCGTGGCGAGCGTGACCGCCTTCGACATGGTGGGGAGTTCCGCCAGTTCCGTCACCGAGTGCACCCTGGAGGGATCCACGCCCGCCTCGGCGAACCGCTTCCGGTAGAAGGGCGACCTTCCGACGATTCCCGCAGCCTGCGACCGCCACGCAGCGTCGGCGGCCTCGACGTTCTCCTCAGCCGACCGTGTCTCCACCTGGCGGTCCCATATCCAGTCGGATCCGCAGCGGTCCTCCAGCAGCGGGCCTGTCGTGGACTCGGACCACGGCAGACCCGCGGGGCTCATCCCAAGCCCGAGCGGTTGGCCAGGATCGCCGTCGCGGTAGCCGTGTAGACGCCGCCCAAGCCGTGCACGAGGGACAGTCGGGTGTCCTCGACCTGGCGGTCGCCCGCAGAATCCGTCAACTGGGCCACCGCCTCCAGAACGAGGTTCATGCCAAGCATCCCGGGATGCCGGTGGGACAGGCCTCCCCCGTCCGTGTTCAGCGGCATAGACCCTCCCGGCCGGGACTTGCGGTCCTCGAGGAAAGGTCCTCCCTCACCCTTGGCGCACAGGCCGAGGTCCTCGACGGCGATGATGACCGCGATCGTGAACGGGTCGTAGAGCTGGAAGTGGTCGATGTCGTCGAGCCCGACCTGTGCCTTCTCCAGAGCGGCCGGCCCCGTCAGCGCCCCGGGCGAGGTAACGAAGCTGGGAAGCGCGGACATGTAGCGCGCCACGTGGGCCTCCGAGGCCCCGAGCAGGTAGACCGGATTCCCCACCAAGTCGGCTGCCCGCTCCGGGGAGGTGACTACCAGGGCGCCTCCACCGTCCGTGACAAGACAGCAGTCGAACCGGTGGAGGGGGTCGGCGATCATCGGTGAGTCAAGGACGTCGTCGATGGTTATCGGCTTGCGCATCCTCGCCGCCGGGTTCAGCCTCGCCCAGCTCCGGGCCGACACCGCGACCTCGGCGAGTTGCTCGGGGGTCGTGCCGAACTCGTACATGTGCCGCTGAGCCTGCATGGCGTACCCGGCGATCGGCCAGAGAGGTCCGTAGGGGACCTCGTAGGGCAGCGGCTCGGACATGGACTTGACGAAGCGGCTTCCTATCGACCGCTGCGTGCTGCCGTAGGCGATGAGGCCCGTCGTCATCTCGCCGGCGCCGATAGCCGCGGCGGCGTGGCGGAGATGGGCTACGAACGAGCAACCCCCGATCGTGGTCGAGTCGCTGTAACGCGGGACGATTCCCAGGTACTCGCCCAGGTTCAGGGTTGGCATGTAGTAGAAGGACGACGAACTGAACAGCCCGTCGATCTCGGCCTTGTCCACTCCTGCATCTAGGATCGCCGCCGCGGAGGCCTCGGCCATCAGACCGGCCGGCGTGAGGGACCCCGAGTCCTGCGAGGGTGCGTGGGCGGCGCCGACGATGGCAAGGATGGGCTCAGCCGGCACTGGCGGGCTCCCCGGCGGAGACGAACACGGGCACGTCGAAGTCATTACCGATGGAGGCCCACCGGACCTCGACGGCCATTCCTATGTGGATATCGTCGCTTCCGACAATCCGGGACAGCAGCCGGGGACCCTCGGACAGTTCGACCATCGCAACCACGTAGGGCCGCCGGCCCGCGAAGCCGGGAGCCTCGCGGTGTTGGATCGTGTAGGTGAATACGGTCCCGCGGCCGGAGGCTTCCACCCAATCGGGCGACCCGGCCAGGCACTGCTTGCAGACGGAGCGCGGGGGGAACTGGTACCCGCTGCACCGAGAGCAGCGCTGGATCATGAGCCGGTGCCCGCGGCAGTGTTCGAACCACACGGCCTCTTCGCCGGTCGCCGGTGGTGCTGGCGCGGCGTAGTCGAACTCCGCCTGCGTCACGACGAAGCCGGACCGAAGTTGCTCAGGGTCAGGAGGGTGAACGCCTTCTCGAAGGCAGCCTTGATCGCATCCATGTCCTCGTCGGTGATGGCGGTGGATATGGTCATCAACAGCCGGTTGGGAGCCGTGAAGACCCCTTCGCCGAGCATCGCGAGGAACAGCAGGTGGAGGGGAAGTTTCGGCACGGCCGCCGAATCCCGGAAGGACCGCGGTGTTGCGGTCCCGACGTGGACCTGGACGACACTCCCGTACCCGGTCGCTACGAGCGGGACATCGCGTTCGTGGCAGGTCCGGTTGATCCAATCACGTAGCTCGTCGCCCAGTCCATTGATCCGTTCCACGGCCTCGGGCGTGAGCGCCCTGAGCGTGTGCAGGCCGGCCGCCATGGTGAGCGGGTTGGCATTGAAGGTGCCGGCGTGCATCAACGGATCCCGGTTGCGCGGATCCGCCACGGCCATGATGTCGGCACGGCCGCCGAAGGCGCCGACCGGCGTACCCCCGCCGATGATCTTGCCCATGGCCGTCAGGTCCGGGTAGACACCGATCTCGCCCTGGAGGCCACCGTATCCGAGGCGTAGCGTCATGACCTCGTCGAAGATCAGCAGGCAGCCCGTACGCTCGGTGGCGGCGCGGATCGCCTCGAGGTAACCGGGCTCGGCCCGGATCGCTCCGGCCGACCCCTGCATCGGTTCGACGATCACGGCCGCTGATCGGGGACCGACCTCGTCGATTATCCGCACCGAGGTCTCCGCGTCGTTGAACGGGATGATGTGGGTGTGGCCGGCGACGCCGGGATGGATCCCGGTCTCGACGACGCTCTCGGTGGCGTCCATGCCCACATGCTTCACCGAGACCTGGGCGGTTTCGAAGCCGCCGTGGTAGCCGCCTTCCGCCTTGATGATGTCGTCCCGGCCGGTGAAGGCCCTGGCGGCGCGGATCGCGTACAGGCACGCCTCGGTGCCCGAGTTGGCGAACCTGACCTGATCGACGGCGTCCATCCGCCCCACGATCTCCTCGGCGAGGAGAACCTCGTTCTCGGTGGGGGTACCGAAAGCCACACCGCGGTCCACCTGCCCGGCGATGGCCTGCCGGGCTTCGTCGGTCAGATGCCCGTGCACCAGGCTCGTGTAGTTGTTGACGAGATCGAGATAGGTCAGCCCATCTACGTCGTGAAGCCATTGCGCCTCCGCCGACTCCACGTAGAAGGGAAAGGGCTCGAAGTAGAGCTGGGACCGCGAGTTGCCGCCGGGAAGCGCCTTCAGCCCGCGCCGGTAGAGCTCCTCCGAACGGGGGCGGGCAGTCTCGTACTCGCCCTGCATCTCGGCGAGAAGGCCCATGAGTGAGCCAAGCCTGAAGTCCTGCGTCGACTGCGCTGTCATGACCGCACCGGTTGGGCCAGGGTCCCGTAGAGATCGGGACGCCGGTAGTTGTAGAAGTTGAGAGCCTTGCGGCAATCCGCGACATGGTCCGGGTCGACGTCCGCGTAGATGATCCCGGCCTGGTCGCCCGCCCGCCCGATCCGGACTCCCTCAGGATCGAAGAAGACGGATCGGCCCGGATAGTGGCCTCCAATCCCTGGTCCTGTGACCGGACCGACCTTGTTGATACCGGCCACATAGAGGGTGTTGGACCACGCCATGGCTTGCAATCCCGACTCCCACATCGTCTCGATGATGAACTTTCGGTAGGACGCCGTAGGTACGAAGATGATGTTGGCGCCCTTGATCCCCAGGGTCCTCGGACCTTCGGGAAAGTGGCGGTCGTAACAGATTACGATGCCGACATTGAGGCCGAGCGACGTCTCCCACACGTCGAAGCCCGTGTCGCCGGGCGAGAAATACCACGCCTCGTCAGCTCCCGGCTGTCCCTTCCGGGCCTTCGACGTCGGCACGTGCGACTTCCGGTAGATCATCTGCAACCCATCGGTGGGCGAGATCATCGCCGCAGTGTTGTACCTCATGCCCCCCACCGCTTCGTACAGCGGGAACACGACATGCATCCCGTTCGCAGCGGCCGCGGCCTCGATCCTCTCCGTGCTCGGACCCGGGATGGTCTCGGCAAGGTCCAGCCGGGCGGCGTTGCGGTAGTCGAAGCAGAAGTAGCTCGTGGTGGCGAGTTCGTGAAACGCGATCATCCTTGCCCCCGAGGCGGCCGCATCGGCGATCTGGTGCTCCACGGTGGTGAGGTTGTGATCGACATCGTCGGTCGATACGAACTGGGCCAAGGCTACCTTGACTGCGGGCACTCCAGCCTCCCAAAAAGGTTCAGTAGAAATATCCTACCCGCCGGCCTGTTGCCCGGTCGTCCCGATCGAACCAAGCATCTGTTGCGTGCAGCCCTTCAGGAGTGACGCTCCCTGCCCGCTGCGAGGTCGCCGTAGAAGATCGCCACGGGACCGCGACAGGGGCCGCCGGGGAATGGGTAGGCCCTAGGGGGGTGCTGAGCAATCCACCGGCGGCCTGCCAACCGCCGGCAAAATGCCTGGGCCGGCGGGCGGCAGGCCCGAGCAATCGTCATTGTTCTGCACCCTCCTAGTGTCCTGTATCTCTGTTTCGCTTGCGTTCTCGGCTTGACGAGCCAAACCCGAACCGGCCACCGTTACCAGAGGGTTGCATCTGTCACAGGCTCGTTGTACAATGGTAGATAGCCGTATACACCGACGGTTCGATTCCGACGTCGAGCGGAC
>JAPOQZ010000181.1 GCA_026710435.1 bacterium
ACCATCCCATGGGTGGTCACCGTCGCCGCATCCCAGACCGAATCTGTTCTTCGGGGAATCTTGATCCGGTTGGTGACCGGCTGCTCATGGGTGACCGCCGAACACCTCTCGGGCGGAGCAGTGTCCGATACCACACTGCGGGCCCGACGCGACGAGTGGACAGACGCGGGAGTGTTCGACGCTGTGGTAACCGAAGCGTTGACGGCCTACGACCGCATCATGGGCTTCGACCTTTCCGATGTTTCGGTTGACGGCAGCGGGCACAAGGCACCGTCCGGGTGGGGAAGGAACCGGCAAAGAACCCCTGCGACCGGACCAAATCCGGCTGGAAATGGTCTATCGCGACGGACGCCAACGGTATTGCGGTTGGTTGGGCCACCGACGGCGCCAACCGGGATGACAGCATCCTGTTCGAACCCACCCTCGAAGCTGTCATCGACCGTGGTCTCCTGTTCGATGTCGAGGCCCTGCACCTAGACCGGGGCTATGACAGCAAAGCAGTGCGAGCTCTCTGCGAAGCCGTCGGGATCACCGACGTCATCTGCGCGAAGAAGCGGCCACGAGGCCAAGCGAAGCACACCGAACTACCCACACCCCTCGGCATGCGATGGACCGTCGAACGTACTAATTCGTGGCTGTCGAACTATGGGCAACTACGCCGCAACACCGACCGGCGTACTCACCACCGGCTAGCGCAACTCACCCCTCGCCATAGTATTCATCATCACGATCAAGCTCATCAACTGTTGAGAAACGATGTGAGACCAACAAACGGCGGTCACCCCCTCCGCTACAGCGTGCCGCCGGTGCCGGCCTTTGATTGAGCCGTCCCGGCCTACCGGTCGGATCGATCGAGCTACCACACGCACCACTCGCCACCTACGAGGTGACAGAATGGTCGTTCTATGGCCATCAACCGGCGGGCGGCTTGGCCCGCCGTTGTCCATCGGAATGCGTAGACCGCCGGGCGTCCGGGGATTCCTGGATCGAACATGCAGGCTATTGTGATGGACAAGGGGAGAGGTGGCCGAGCGGTCGAAGGCGCTCGCCTGCTAAGCGAGTAGGGGGTTCAAGCTCCCTCGAGGGTTCAAATCCCTCCCTCTCCGCCTCCAATTTCATATATTCCCAGGTAGAAGGCCCTTTGGGATTCTTGGTTATCACTTTTACTGTACTTCGGTGTTTTTGTTATGCACATGTGGCCGGTCGGGTCGAACCACGGCGGCCTTCGGTAAGTAGTCAGGTCCGGTAACAATGACGACACACCGATTGGGTTGAGCAGTAGCACCAATACCTGGGGGGCTGGCTGCGCTGGTCGAACTCGTAGGCGGATGCGGGCCGGCTAGCGATCCCCGACGAGTGCTCCTGTTTCAACCTGAATCCACCGAGGGTTTCCCTCTCGGGTGGGGTCCGCGGGTCGGGTTGGGGTGGTTCGGGGGTGTGGGGTGCTTGGTGAACCGCCCCGGAGGTCCCTTAAGTATGAGTGTTTCCCCGGAGACTCGATTAGTTGGGAGATAATGGAGTCATGGGTAGACCGATCATGTATTCGCCGGAGGTTCGGGAGCGGGCTGTCCGGTTGGTGTTGGAGCATCGGGGGGAGCACCGTTCTGAGTGGGCGGCGATCTGTTCGATTGCTGAGAAGTTCGGCTGCGCGTCTGAGACGCTGCGGCTGTGGGTGCGCCGGGCTGAGCGGGATCAGGGCTGCGGCCCGGGTTGACGTCCGATGAGCAGACAGAGTTGGCCGAGTTGCGGCGGGAGGGTCGGGAGATGCGGCGGGGGGACAGGAGCTCTACGGACGGGGC
>JAPOQZ010000165.1 GCA_026710435.1 bacterium
CTTCGCGCGGGCGACCGAAAAGGTGATCGCCCTGCACCGTGACGGCTGGAAGCCGGGCAGCCGAACAGAGTCAGCATGGCGTAACGGGTTCAGCCACCATGTCTATCCGAAACTCGGTCACCGGCGAGTCGACGTGATCACCACCGCAGACGTGCTAGCTGTACTCTCCCCGATCTGGCACACGGCGCCACGACAAGCGGAGGTTCTACGGCGGCGGATCAGCCAAGTGATGCGGTGGGCGGTAGCGCAGGGCTACCGGCCGGACGACGCTGCAGGGCCGGCTCTCACCGCGGTTCTACCGAAGCGGAGCAAGGCGACGACCCACCACCGGGCTCTCCATCATTCTGATGTAGCAGCCGCTTTGCAGAAAGTCCGGGAGTCAGGTGTAGCTACCTCAACTCGGTTGGCCATCGAGTTCCTGGCACTCACTGCTGCCAGAACCACCGAAGTCAGGCTTGCTACCAGATCGGAAATCGACCGCCAAAGCGGGGTATGGACGGTTCCCGCCGAGCGGATGAAAGCGGGCCGGGAACATCGGGTACCGCTGAGTAGATCCGCGCTCGGCGTCCTTGCCGATGCCTACCGGCATTCTGACGGCGAGTTGCTGTTCCCTGGCAGAAGTGGCAAACCCGCCGGCCACGGGGTGCTCGCCGCTACGTTCCGGCGCCTGGACATCGGAACCGTTCATGGACTGCGGTCGAGCTTTCGGGACTGGTGCTCTGAGACCGGCGTCCCCCGCGAGGTGGCGGAGCAGGCCTTGGCTCACACAGTTAGGGGCGTTGAGGGTGCGTACGCCCGCTCCGACCTGTTCGATCTACGCCTACCGGTTATGGAGGCATGGGGCGAGTACATAGATAGCGGACTCACTCGGTGACACCACGCGCACGTCCGTTCAAGGGGTCGATGTAGGTGATAATCCACTGATGGCTCGTTGTCGCGACGCTCGCACCTGGCCAGAGCGTCATCCGGAACTGGCGTCCGGCTGCCGCTCTGTTCGGTCGTTGCTCGACGGGTTACGTGGCGGCTTCATCTTTGATGCCAGGGCCAGGTGTGTGGATATGGGTCCGAGTGGGTGGGCTGGACGCACGACATCCACCCCGTGTTTGACAGCAGATCGGAGAGCTCGGCGATCTCCATGCAATGGAGATCGCCGTAGATGCATCGCACCAACCACACTCGCTCTCAGGGGAAGGGGACGACACCCTGCTCCGACGCTACGTCACAATGCTGGCAGAAATTCACGGTCAAGTACCGGACCCCGCTGAGGTGGCCGACTTGGTCGCTGCCGTGGTGCAGCCCACCGGCTGGACCGACACGGTTGACGGCCGCCGCCCAGTCCTCGCGGAGGCGACTCGCCGTGTCGACTCAGCACTTGGGGTGGCAACGACCTCCGAGAGGGCCTGTCACCTGCGAGCGGCGGCCGCGGTAGGCGCGGGCCTTGTCCATCCAGGTTTAGACGGATCCCAGGCTCCGATACCGCCCTCCACGCGCGGTAGCACCGCCGTGCGGTTCCTGGACGCAGAGATCATCGCCATCTACTGGTAGGCCCGTGCTGCGCCGCCAACACCGGATGACACCCTCGAGGGTGAGCAGTTGTGGGTCGCTGCGAGGTATCGCGACGCACATGGGCGATAGGTGCGGCGGGTCTCGGCGGCGAGATCCCGGCCCCCGCGAAGAAATCCTCCACCGCTCCGGCCAGGGACGGAATGCGTCGCACCGGGTGATCCGGAGCCGGATCGGGGGATACTGCAAGTGGGAAGCGGACGACGCGCCCCATGGCTTCGAGTATGCCAACCGGCCCCGACCTTGCCGGGTAAAGGCCGATTTCGGTGAGGTGTTGCAGGTATTTCTGCAGGGTTCACGCGTCTGGGCAGTTCGCGCTGTGCCTAGTCGGGGGGTTTCGGTGGGGCCGGGTATTGCAGGCATCCGCCCCGGTACCTGCAGAAACGGCTAGTCGGGCCATGCCGAGGTAGCCTGGGAATTGCCCGGGCGGGGGCCCCAAAGGGTTTCCCTCTCCCTTGTGATTGTTCTCGAGAGGGGACCCCCATCCTTACCGGCCCATCCTGCCGTTAGTACCGACTGAGCCTCCCGCTTACTTCGAGCGGTTTCCAGATCTCACCTTCTGCTTGGATATTTCTGGGTGACTCCCGGGGCAGAGGATCGACAGGTGCCTTGACAGCCAGGTCTCACCTCTGCTGATACGGAGGAACTGATCTGCCGCCGGTGGATCACCGAGTTGGAGGCAGAACTGGCTGTGCCAAACGGGCCAACGAACTGCCGAGAGGCCAGATGGTGTCCCCCAATAACTTTGAAGCGCTCCAGGCCATGACAAGTGAGGCGCCACCCCACCTAGGTCGGGTGCCATTGTGTTCACGGTGTCGGAGTCGGGGTTCTACGCCTGCAGGACCCGAATGCTGTCGGCCCGGGCGATCCGCCACGTTTAGCTGACCGATCCCATCCGCCAGCATCTGCCAGCAGTTCCGTGGGACCTATGGCGCCTTGGGAGTCCACGCCGAGCCAAGGCTCGGCAATGGGGTGACAGCGGGCCAAAAAGCGGCGGGGCCTGAGCGGGAGCCGAGGCCCCGGACGGCGGCTCCGCCCAATGGATACACCCGCAGACCTGGAGACCGCAACTTCGTCAGCTACGAACCCAACCGCTACCATACACAAGACGTCTGCGGTAGAATAAGAAGAAGAGTTCATCAGACCAAAGAGGGTTCTAGGGTGTCAGCAGAAGCGGGGAGAGCTATCGGACGACTTAAGCCTGTGCACGAACAGAATCGCGAGCGGGCCCGTAGTTATCTAGAGGAGATTGAAGAGGCAATAAAGTACCTTCAGGCACTTATACACGATCAGCGCTATCCAGTTGGCCCAGAGGGCCTTCCCGGATATTGGGCTGGTCATGGCTGGCCAACCCCCCAAGAGCTACGCGACTTTCTTACGAGTGCCGACAAGACACGAGCTGAGTTGGTCAAGGCTCTGAACGATCTTAGACTCGGATAAGAGGATGCGCGGATAGCTCCTTGTGTGGGGGAACAGTGGCTGCGCGGGTTGACGAGTCCACGGCGATGACCAGGGCTTTTTCGAGCGGGAAGCGGGTTGCGTCTAACCGTGGGGGCGACCGCTTCTAGCTATCCGCGCACGCTCTAAACCCCTCCCTGTCTACGTAGGGTTATGTAGGTCCCGCGTGACCCAACCTGCCTCCAAGTACCGCTTCCCCGACGGACATGCCATCACTCCCCCGCCACCGCCCTATCGGTGTTGCCGTCCTCGCCCGTGTGGTCCTCCACGGAATCGTGGGGAGGGGTGGGAGAAGGTGCGTGTGGACACGGGACATGGGTTTGCTGGCCGGTCGGCAGACCTTCCCGCTCGGGGTCTACCCGTCGGGCTGGCGAGCCTCGTTGCGGGTTCTAGGACGCCTGCCGTCCGACGCGGATGGGGATGCTGTATTCCTTCCCCCCTTTGTCGAACACAGCGTGGATACGTAGCGTCGCGCCGAGGGGTTCGAGGTATTTCTGTAGCCGGGACAGGGTCAGATCCTGCGCGTTATGCAGCTGGGAAACCAGATCAGATGGCTCAGCGTGGCCACCGCCGACCGTGACGTCGGGCACCGCGCCACCGCGGCACCCACCTACACGTCTTGTCGGTGCTCGCGGAAGGGGTGGCGGTGCGGCCACATCGAGGTCAAGCAACCCGAAGCGGACCCGCCCGACCGCGGCCACGGACTGAGCCTGTAAGACCTCGGACCTAGTTGCAGGTAATGGGCGGTTATCGGCCGCCGGGTCAAACCACCACACGTCCAGAATGTTCAGGACAAAGTAACCCCACACCAGCCAGCACAACCCAACTGATCGTCTCATGCGGCCAAGGATCAGAATCCTCCCACAACAACATGTCCACAACATGATCAACAGCGGCGCTGCTGTCCTCGTCGAACAATTCACAGCCTCTCAACGCCACATGCCATGCCCGCAGCGGATGATCCCGACCGACCACCGGCTGGGCCTCTACCACCCTCATGAATACGTCAGCCCGCACCGGACGATGATCCACGCCATGATGAGCGCCCGGGCTCTGATCTCAGGCGATAGCGACTTTGGTACTGGCCATTTCGTGCAGGGTCTGGAGAGGAACGCGCCAGGGAGGGGTCTCGATGGCTGGTGGGTCAAGGTCTTGGTCGTCGTTGGTCACGCGGTTGGCGTATAGGAATGTGTCACGCTGGTAGTCGGCGAACGCGATGATGTTGTGTGATCGGTCTTCGAGTCGGATGTATCCGATTTCGGGGTCGAGGGCGGCCAATGCTGAGAAAGAGCGGGATGCCGAATGGGGCGTCATGCGAGTGTCCAGATTGTCGATGGTATAGATGTCCTCTACTCGCTCTCCGAGTGGTCCACGGTTCACCCGTCCCTTCCTGATGACTACTTGTCCCAGCTGGCATCCGAGGATACGACTGATGGTCGATCGGGGTTCGGCCTTAGCGACGCTGACCGCTAGCCGGTCCAGCGTGTTGATGAGATGCGGCCCTGACTCGCACTCGTGTTGGATCTGAGTGGCGGCTTGGTCGACGGCTTTGGGGGTAGGTTGGAAGAGGGGGTGAGTGAGGATCGTGCGCCATGCGTCGCGAACGTCGATCGTCGGCTGTTCGGCTTGCTGGTTCTGGGTGTGTTTGAAGGCCTGGAATATTGAACAGAGGAGAACAGCCTCGGAGTGGTGGCGGTCGAGGATCTCGAGTGCGGCTTCCTGTTCGCCGGTGCTGAGGGTTGCGAAGTATCCGGACTCCCTCTTGTCTCCCCAGAAGAACCTCCAGAGGGATGTCTGCGCGTGGGTGAGCCGCAGGGGGTTGGCGAGGTCGATCTGGATGAGTTTCCAGCAGAGGTGGTTGAAGATCACGTAGCTGGGAACGATGACACTTGGCCCCACGTTCTGTACGAAGGTTTCGTCGGTGAGGCCGTTGACGAACCGCTGGACGAAGCTGTGGAACTGCCGTTTTGCCCGTGACCGTGTAGTCGCTCGACGGCGGTTATGTACACGTTCTTCTTCCTCGGCGGCTTCTTCGTCTTCGGCGTCGATTCTCTGGGCGAGATCATCAAGCGGATCAGCGGGTGAGACAGTTCTATCCGAGTCCAACTTTCCTCTGTGGGCTGGGCTCCCGGCGGCTTCGAATCGTTGGGCTATCGATGTGAGGAGTATCCCAAGGGCGGTCGGGTTTGATGAGGGTTGATCCCAGTTTCTGTACTGCGCCAGCTTGGGGTGCGATTGGATCGCGTCCCAGTCCAGGTCTTCGTAGATCATCGACGCAGTGGTCTCCTCGTGGTCGCTCGGCTCTGGCACCTTCCTCTTGATCATCCGCCAGATGCTTCGGCCGTCGACAACAAGCGCCTCCTCCAGCTGCGCGAGCAACTCTTGGAGTTCCTCGTCGTCGAGTTCGAAGTCGCCGGCTTGCTTTAGTAGGTTCGTGCGCTCCTGACCGGAAGTGAGGGCCATCAGCGTGTTGCGATGGTACGGGTACGTTGGTGTTGACTCCTCGCCATTGTCAAAGGTAAAGCACACGACAGCGACTCGGTTAAGCGTATCGGCTGGCTTCTCTCCGAGCGTCACGGCGAATCTGGTCTTGCCACCGGAAGGCTCGTCCAACTCCCATTCGACTTGGGCAACTGGCTCGCCGGCGATGATCAGTTGAGGCGTGACCCACACTTCTCGGTCGAAGTAGCCCGACAGTGTCGGAGTTACCCAAGTGAGCCGCTCCACGGCAAGTCGCAGCCGCGTTTCATCATCATCGCCGTCGCTCGCGATGCTCAGACCGAGTTGAGCTACGTTGACTGGAGCCCGGCTCATGTCGAGACTGGAGGTGAGGTGATCGAATTCGCTCGGGTCGCCCACCAAGAGGTTCACTAGTTCGATGTTGCCGGCAGCGTAAGTGCGGATGAGAGCTGACGACGAAATGTTGGGAGATCCCTGCAGACAGATCGCAGCGTCGTCGCAGCGGGCGATCAGGAACTTCGCGTGCAAGAAGGTACCAGCGTCCTCGGCGTCGGCAGATCGGACGTCGATGCGCGCCCTTGAATCGGCCAGCACCACAGCAAGTCGTTCGGGGTCGACCGAGGTGCGACGTTCCTGCAGGAGCATCTTGATCATCCTTGGTGAGGTTCGCCGGATAAGTCCGGCGAGTGCATGACACCTGTGGTCGTAGAAGGGAGCGTGCACAACGAGCTCGTTCACGGTGCGTCCGCCGATCGCATCCACGAACTGATCGAGAAGAGTCCGCTCTAGGTTGTGGCGTACCCGTGAATCGCCATCTTGTACCCTCCCGTACAGCCACGGTGCGTCCTGCCAAACCTGGCTGACGAAGTCGGTAACAAACGGATCGACCAGCGTCTGTTCGCATATCTGATCGATGAAGCTCCTGGCGGCGAGAAACTCCCCCATCTGGCTCTGATCATCTTCTGACCAGCTGTATCTAGAGAAGCACTCACCTTGGGACGCGTAACCGTTCATGCTGAGGTTGCCCGACCCGACAGCAAGCAGACCCCGGTCCTGGCTAAGCAGCATGATCATCTTGGCGTGAGCTGCTCCCTTGGCCCGGACAGGCGCTAGGACGTAGGTCCTGTTCACCTGGCGAAGCTGTGTTCGACCATGTGACTCGGCTAGCCACCGCGTGACCTGCCGACCATCTGAGAAGATCACCCTGTATCGAGTTTTGCTCAGTTGCCTGAGAAGGACCCGCTCGAAGAACTCGAGATCGGCACCGTAGGTCGCAATGATTACGCTATCCCAAGGCTCGTCGAAGACCCTCGGGATGAGAATCCTCAAGGTCGTCATTCGTACTCCGGGCCTGATGTGTCGAAGGCTCCCGTCGGCGGGAGGTCCCCTGCGAGTCGCATCTCTTCTCCCTCGTCGCTGAGTTCATGATCCTTCTCATAGAGGTAGCCGGACCACCCCAGCTCGAAGAGGAAAGTCGCGAGAGCGTTGAACCTAGAGTCGTTCATCCCCACCCGCTCACCTTTTGAGAAAAACCGCAGCCGGCCGGCCTCGCGCCGAAACCGGAACGTGTCACCGGTCGTTGAGAGTTTCGCCGTGGCTACCCGCTCATGTT
This sequence comes from bacterium, assembly GCA_026710435.1. Classification (GTDB taxonomy): domain Bacteria; phylum Actinomycetota; class Acidimicrobiia; order Spongiisociales; family Spongiisociaceae; genus JAPPFW01. Next base: position 7,094 of record JAPOQZ010000165.1, read on the forward strand.
GTGCGATCACATACTCGAGGGTGAGCCACTCAGCCACATCCCTGACCGTCGCTCCGTTGCCCACGAAGAGGCGGAGTTGGGTGAAGAACCGCTGCATACCCAGACGCTGATGTCCACCTGCCCGGACAGGGAACCAGTCGTCGACCGCGGTTAACGCCATTTCGGGTTTCCACAGCCGCGCGGCCACAATGGTGAGAAGAGTCAGAGCTGCTGCGAGGCGGTCAGCGCCCGCCTCCTTCGAGGATCGTCCGTAGCCGAGCCACTCAATAATTGCATCCTCCGTCAGTCGAGCGTCGGCACCGTATCCGGCTGCTATCTCGGAGAGCCGCTCGACACCCCCTTGAGGATCCTGCTCTCCTAGAACGCCTAGAGCCGAAGTCTCGGGATGGCCATAGATGGCGACCAGCCGCCGGGGGGAAGCCTCCTCGAACATCAACAGCCCACCGCCCGGTATTTCAGCACCGTGCCGCACTACTTCAAGTTGCCAAGCCGCCTGCTCGTCGAAGTCGGACAGCAGCCGTAGCTCTTCAGATTGTGCCAGCAACCTCCTTGTCTTGGCAGGAAGCGCTCGCAAGTCACCTTCGACGACAACCACCGCCGCTCCCAGATTGGTTGCCGCGACTGCCACCGCACCCACCGCCGTGTCCCCGTCAACCAGCCACGTCTCTCGGGGTATGGGCCGCTCGCCCTGCAAACCCTGATTCGACCCCGGGGGCGTGATCAGCCAGAAGTGGTCGGGCACGACGAGGGGTGAAGCAATGAGCACGGCCTGCTCGTCGATGTCGAGGAACTCCACTTCGTATCCTGACAGGGCGGACATGTCATACCCTCCCAGGCCGGCTATCAGCAGAGTATCGGGGGCTAGCCGTTCCAACTCCGCCGCAACCAGATCGGTGATCCCGTCCCCCACCAGCAACAGAGGCCCATCGACCCCGGCTGACGCCAGAGTTGCTGCAGCCTGCACGTCATCCGCCGGTACGAGTCCGACCTCCCGAGCGCAAGGATATGCCGCGGTCGACAGTTCCACCGAGACTGCCGGCGCGTCGGTCTCTGCCACACGGAAACCCCTCGGAAGGGAAGGGGTACAATCACGGGGTGCTGGGAGCGAGTCAGCCACGGCATCGGTAGGAGTGATGGCGGCAGTCGGGGGGGGAGCAGGCACCGCCGAAACCGCGGTGGTCGAGCCAGCCGTGGTGCCTACCGGAGATGTGACCGTGGTCGGACCCGGCCCTACCAGCAATAGGCCCAGTAACACCGGGAGTACAAGCATCCCCAGGAACCCGTACAACTTTCTGTGAGGGGGACGGTTAGTAGCGTGGCGACTCATCTCACGATGCCCCCTCCGCTATGGTCGCAGCGGTGCACCGGTTCCCAATGGTTCCGCGACGGCTCCCACACGCAAGGTCCTTGTTCGGTGTAGACGGCGGCTGCCATGGCGGCGTTGTCAACCGGATCGTACGGGTCCGGGTCCTCGCCTACCGTCCTCCACCAGCGGTCGTTCATCTGCCACATGCCATGATCTGTGGACCTGTTCGGGTTCAGGCGTACAACCGCCCGATCAGAATCCGACTCGCGTCGGGCGATGTCGACAACCATATGCGGCAGCCCGACAGCTCGGACCAGGTCCGATACGGTCCCAGGCGCGATCCGGATCCCTATGGCGGGCGGTACCGGCGGAGTCGGCACCGCTGTGGCGGACTGTTGCGCCACCGACGGGTCCACTACCCCTGGCGGGAATACTGCCGGCAAGGAAGCAACAACCACCAACATGATCAAGGAGAGCTGCAACAGCGTCTGCTGAATCGGTCCACAACCCTCGGCTTAACGCTCTCGATCAATCGTAGTATTGAGTCGCCTTGTCCGCGCCTTCGGACCGAGTCCGGCACCGACATCAGGGCCCCGCCGTGATGGGGACTACTCGCAAGGAGTCCCCTGAGCCCACCATGGTCCCGAAGGGTGGGTGAGACAACCCGGGTCCGGTGCAGGTTCCGACCTATTTGCCAGGGTTGCTGGTGATCGCACCGTGCCCAACCAAGCATCAACCGCACATCCGACGACCGCGACCGTGCCCATCCCCCACTGGACCAGCGCTGTCCCACAACGGGTAGCGCCCGGTCAGTCGCCCATCGGGAGCGTGTATTCACCAGAGAGCAATGGCCCCTCCTTTCGGTAAGTGAGGGCTCAAAGGGAATAGGGAGCACATTCATGAAGAAAACTTTTTTCTCCTTTGGAATCTGTGTTTTTTGCATTGTAGGGCCGGGGAGTGGTGAAACAAGGATTTGAGCGTCTCGGCGTATCGTGTTGCTGTTACCGTGGTTCGGATGATGAATTAGAGTGGTAGTGCACGAACGTCTGGCAATTCACGTGGAGACGAGTGCGCGTATGTTTGAAGCCGGGAGCGCCTTAGCACGGGTATCCCTGTCTCGCTACACGGGCGGAGGCGGGTGTGTGGCGAAGACTCGTTTAGGAGCTAGCGGGCGGCTTTGAGCGACGGCGAACGCCTGCGGGCGGAGAACGCGGTGCTGCGCAGCCGGCTGTCTCGGTTAACCGAGGCGATCCTGCGGATAAGCGAAGACCTCGACCTTGACACCCTTCTAGGTGCATCATCACCGCTCGACCCGGCCTAGACACGCCAGTTCTTCCGTATCATCGAAGAACAGGCCGACCACATGCGGGACCTGATCAACCACCTGCTGGACCTGACCCGCATCGAGTCCGGAACCCTCGCTGCCAATACCGAACCCACCGATGTAGCGGCTTTGATCGACCAGGCGCGCAACGCGTTCCGAAGCGGCGGCTATCGCAACAGTGTCGAGATGGACTTGATGCCGAACATGCCCCGAGTCGCGGCGGACGGCCAGCGGATCGTGCAGGTCCTTCACAATTTGCTCTCCAACGCATCAAAATACTCCCGCGAGTGGTCCGCTATACGAGTGGCAGCCTGGTCCCACGATGCCCATGTCGTGGTTTCGGTTGCCGACGAAGAACGAGGGATCGCAGGCGAACACCTACCGCGCCTTTTCACCAAGTTCTCCTGGATTGACCCCGATAGAGACCACCAAGTCGCCGGCCTAGCAATCTGCCGTGGCATCGTGGAAGCACACGGCGGCCGTATCTGGGCAGAGAGCGACGGGGAGGGGAACGGGACGCGGTTCATGTTCACCATCCCCATTGTCGACGGAGCCGGTAGCGGTCAACCGGCCGCCTCTGTCGATGGAGTTATAGATGCCGAACATGGGTCGCGTGACCGGATTCTGGTCATCGACGACGATCCCCAAATCCTACGCTACGTTCGTAACACTCTTGCCGATGCAGGTTACGCGTCGGTGGTCACGGGCAATGCGGCTGAGGTGACCGATCTGCTCGACTCAGAAAGCCTGCGACTCGTGCTTCTGAATCTGGTCCTCCCCGGATGCGATGGGTTCGATTTGCTGAGCCACGAGCGGACCAACTCCCACCTCCCTGTCATTGTGCTGTCCGGTCGACGGGGAGGCCAGGACATCGCCCGTGCATTCGAACTGGGTGCTGCCGACTACGTGGCAAAACCGTTCTCCCCGGCCGAGTTGGTCGCCCGGATCGGAGCCGCGCTCCGCCAAGCCGCCGCCCAACTGTACAGCCGGACCGAACCCTACGCGTACGGTGAGCTTGTCATCAACCACTTGGAACGGGCCGTGACCGTCGCTGGCAACCCGGTTCGTCTCACCCCGACCGAGTGCAAGCTGCTGTTCGAACTCGACCGGCACCCCGGACGCGTAGTGACCCACGACGAGTTGTTGCAGAGAGTGTGGAACGAAGACCGCCCAGCCGACCAGCGCCTTCTCCGCTCGTTCATCAAGAATCTTCGATACAAACTCGGGGACGACGCGCGCAACCCCTCCTACATCTTCATCCGATCCGGCGTCGGGTACCGCCTCGCAGAACCGTTCGGGTGAACTCCGCTCTTGACCATCCGGTCGCCGGCCTTCAAACACCGTGGCGCCATCACTACGTAGACGGGACTCATGGTTAGCCCGGTGTGTACGCGGATCTACGCAACGTTGCTGGGCGTCGCGCCGACATCGGCCGCCAGGGACAGCCACGTAAGCCAACGACATGGTCCGGTGAGATTCTCGGAGACTCCGGCACTGACCCGGTGCGGTAACAAAAAGGGAGTCAGGATGGACCCTTCGGGTGGCGAGGAAGGCTGTGATCGCTGTTGCCACGCTCCTAGGAGCGCGCCTGGCGGACCGGGGGTGGTATGTCGGCTCAACTGTCGACATGGGAGCATCCCGGCCCGCCAAGCCGCTTGTTACCGGCCGCGCTTTTGACGCCTGCGCTGCCGGTTGGCCGTGACCAAGATGGCCCCGGCCACATTCTCGGAGTCGAGCGGAGGACGACCACCGAGAACTGCGACCTTCCGGTTCTTCATCCTGGTTTCCCCAACGAAACCCCTTCCGGTCACTCCTCTAAACAATAGCAGATCAACGTGAACATGAATGGATGCCAGCAAGAAAGGAGACATGGAAACTTCATGTCAAGAATGCACACCTAGGCGTAGGTCCTATCGGGCAGCGGACTTCCTATCCGCTGGAGGACTCTCGCGAGCGTCTCTGCACGGCAGCCGTGGAGGCGTGCAGCCGTCTGCCACGACCAGGGTCTTACCCTGCGTTTCGCCACCAGGATGGACTCCACTCGGACGGGAACGCCTGGATCGACGCTCCGAGTTCAGGAAACAATCCCACGATCAGTGCCGCCGTGGCGGTCTCGAACGGGTTCCGTTGGATGGTCCACCGGTCGTCCGGTGTCGTCGTTCGGCAAGTCCGTCGTGGTGGGCGTCGCGCCAGAACCCCGGTCAGGGGTTCGCGGGAGGATGGCGCGAACCGGCGTGGAGGTGAGCGGTGAACCAGACAGACCGGGTGGGGTGTGGTTGGTGGTCGTTGTCGGGTGGTGCGTGTCCTTCAGCCTGCTGGAATCGCGGCGAGGATGGTCGGTTCGTAGAATCGGACGTCTGAGAACCATGGTGATCCGACCGTTACGGCTTGGATGCTGCCTGCTTGGCGGTCGGTGAGGGCAAATGTTTGATAGAAGCCATCGTTGCTACCTGCCGGATTGCCTGCCGCTTCTAGCCATACGTAGCCGAGCTTCTGGAGCCGGGACGTGTCACAGGACTGTGGTGGCGACGGGTTGACATGTCGGCCGTCGATCATCAGCCCTACGTCCGGTCTTAGTGGAGGCGTGGTGAGGTCAAAGCCTTCGAAGCGGGAAACTGCCAGGGTGCCGACCACAGCCAGGCAGCGGTGGGTATAACCGAGTTCTGCGGTGGTCGGGATGGTTGTGAGACCCCGGACCAGGCCTTCCCATTCAACGATGGCGATGGAGGTCGCGGTGTCCGGTGGTTGCGTCCTGCTAAAGCTGAAACCGCTGGTGAACGTGGAGATGGCGGGGTCGCCTGCCGGAAGGAGCAGAACAGGGCGCGCGGCGTCTGAAGTGCCTGCCGGTGGGTCCGGTGGGTGTGGCAGCACGGACGGTTCGAACAGGAACCACTGGTTCTCGCTCCACGGGTATCTGACCGTGATCGCTTCGGGAGCACCGCGGATGGTTTCTGGGATGAAGATCTGCTCATAGAAGGGGTAGCCATCGGCGATCACAGTGGTTGGGCCTTCCGTGTTGCGCCTGAATCCCGCGAAGGCCGCTGCGGTCGTGTCGCAGCGTTCGAGCTTCCCTCCGCTGCCCAGGAGGCGTCCATCGGCGATAAGGCCGAATCTCGGCTTCGCGGGGTTCCCCTCCACCGGTGTTGCACCTGGCCAAAGCCACCCGAGGATAAGGACGCAACGTCCGGACCGGGCGCTAGCTCGTGTTGTAAAGAGTGGGGGGACGGGGACCCGCCGGGTGTCGACCAAACCAAAGATGGTTCCCTCCCAAGGTGTCGCGCCGTCCGGATAAGCGAAGCCGGACCCGGCCGGTCGCATTGTGTGCTGTTCGGTGATCGGAACCGGCGGCAGGAGGTCCGGGGAGGGGAGGGAGGTGAGGTGAAGCGGTTCGAAGCTCTCCACGACGCGGCCCGCAGAGTCGAGCGGATCAGCCACGGATCCAACCAGAGGCCGGCGCGGGGTGGCTATTCCCGAAGGTAGGCGGAACACACGATAGAATGGGTACGTGGTGCCGACGGTCACCCGGGCGTCTCGGATCGGGCCGTATCCCGCCTCGTCGAGATACCCGACATCGCAACCGCCGGGAGCCGCCTCGTCGAGTTGTATTTGTGCCGCTGCCAGACCGATCCTCGGCACCCGGAGCCCGCTCGACACGACACCAGGCATCGCCATGGGTCGGATCTCGCCCAGCAGCGCGACACAGCGTGGCGCGTCCACAGAGACCGGGGGTATCTCAACGAAGCCTGAAACGTGCCCCTCCCACCATGTGTCCTGAACGTCGATGCCGAACGAATGTCCCGAGCCGGCGGGGGGCGCGCCCGTGTTGCCGGCGCAGGCAACCAAGAAAAGCAGGGTTGCCGGCAGTGCCGCCGAGCGTCTGAACCCATCGCCACGAAGATGGTCCCTGAACACTCGCGGCCGACCCCTCTTCAGCATTCCCTCACCCTTCGCAACGGAGTGCATGTTCGGGCGCGGATGGTACCTACGAGCCAACGTGGGGCCCTCGCCTTCCCGACGTGCCCGATCACCTGCCTACGCAGGAGCGGACAATCAGTGTCCGTGGTCCGGAGTCCCGATCACCATTCGACCTGGCGGATTGTCACCACCAACTGCTCGAGGACCGCCGTGAGTCTCGGATGCTGCTCGGCCGCAGGGGACCATGCGAGTTCGTATCCGTTGTCGAGGGCATCGGATCGACCGGGCATCGGGTTGGGGGCTAGTGCCTCAACCACTTCGCCTAGGAGGGTGCTGAACAATGACGATTACTCGGGCCTGCCGCCCGCCGGCCCAGGGATTATGCGGGCGGTTGGCAGGCCGCTGGTGGATTGCTCAGCACCCTCCTAGTGTCCCGAGTCGGGAGTTCGTCACAGAAGAGCGGGCTACACCTCCACCCCACCGAACCCCGAGAACGCGAAAATCACC
>JAPOQZ010000044.1 GCA_026710435.1 bacterium
CGGTCCGGGTGTCCTGGCCCGATCAGCACGGGCTCCTGCGAGGCAAGTCGCTGATGATCCCCGCCTTCGAGGCGGCGCTGCAGAGCGGCAGCGAGATCTCGATGGCCCCGTTCTCCCTCGACCCGGCCAATTCGATCGTGTTCAACCCCTTCATGGCCGGAGGTGGCTTCGGGGTCGACGAGCTGAGCGGGGTTCCCAACGTCACGATGGTGCCCGACCCGTCCACCTTCCGGGTCCTGCCCTGGGCCCCGGGGACCGGCTGGATCTTGGCCGACCTCCATCACCGGGATGGTCGACCGTTCCCCCTGTCGCCACGGAGCGTCTTGAAGGCGTCTCTCCAGCGGCTGGCCGAGCGAGGCTACGGGTTCGTCGCCGGTCTCGAGGTGGAGTGGTATCTCACCAGGATCGTCGACCCGTCTCTCGATCCGGCGGGGCTCGGTGCTCCGGGCATGCCGCCCAACCCGCCGGAGGTGATGCCGGTGGCCACCGGCTACTCGTACCTGCTGGAGAACCACCTCGACGAGGTGGACCACGTGCTCTCGGCGCTGCGGAGCCACCTGCTCTCGCTCGGGCTCCCGCTGCGGACGCTCGAGGACGAGTGGGCACCAAGCCAGATCGAGACGACCTTCGACGTCCTTCGAGGACTGGAACCGGCGGATGCCATGGTGCTGTTCCGGACGGCGACCAAGCAGATCTGCCGCCGGATGGGCCACCTCGCCTCCTTCATGTGCAAGCCCCGCATCCCCAGCTTCTACCCGTCCGGCTGGCATCTCCACCAGTCGCTGACGAGTCTCGACACCGGGGAGAACGTCTTCGCCCCCAGCGGAGAAGAGCCGCTTTCGGACGTGGGCCGCCACTATGTTGCCGGGATCCTGGCCCACGCATCGGCGGCGTCGAGCTTCACGACGCCAACGGTCAACGGCTACCGGCGCAACCGGCCGTACTCCCTCGCCCCTGACCGGGCGGCGTGGGCATTCGACAACCGGGCGGCGATGGTGCGCGTCATTTCCAGCCCCGGAGATCCGGCGAGCCACATCGAGAACCGGGTCGGCGAACCGGCCGCCAACCCCTACCTGTACATGGCCAGCCAGATCGAGGCCGGTCTGGCCGGAATCGAGCAAGCTCTCGACCCCGGGCCGATGGAGATCGAGCCCTACGCCGCGCAGGTCGAGCAGCTCCCCACCAATCTGGGGGCCGCCCTGGACGCCCTAGAGAACGACGGCGTCTACCGAGCGGCGTTCGGCGACCAGTTCCTCGACTACTGGCTCACACTCAAGCGCTTCGAGTTCAACCGCTTCGTCGAGGCCAGCGGCGCCGATGCTGTCGACTCCGACGACGTGACCGAGTGGGAGCACCGCGAGTACTTCGCCCTGATGTGAGCCGGCGGCGGTGTCATCCACCGGCTCGGCCGACACACGGCCCGCAGTCCACGAGTTGAGGCGACCGACCCGGCACCGCTCCGGCACCGCTGTCGCCGCAACCGTGATGTAGTCTGACGGCTAGCGCTAGGAGGGGACCGGCGAGAGGATCGATTGCTGTGACCACGATTGCACCGGACCACAAGGGACCCGCAACCAGCAAGAGATTCATAACCGGAAGCGGCGATGAGGTCAAGGACGTCATCTGCGCGAGCTGTGACGGCTTCTGCCCCGTCTCGGTCAAGGTCAGGGACGGCCGCGTGGTCAAGGTCACCTCACGGGACACGCCGATCCTGGAGGGCGTGCTGTGCATGAAGGGGGCGTATGCGCCGAAGTCGTTCGCCCACCCGGACCGGCTCATGCGGCCCCTCAAGCGGGTCGGTGAGCGGGGCGGGGGCCAGTGGCAGGAGGTCAGCTGGGACGACGCCCTCGATGACATCGCCGCCCGCTTGACGACCGTGGTCGAGCGCTACGGGCCAGAAGCGTTCGCCATGGCCACCTCTGACGCCAATATCGGGCTCGACAACGGTTTGAGCCGGCGGTTCATGAACCACCTCGGCTCTCCCAACTGGATCGGCGGTGTCGCCTACTGCATGGGCAACACCGCAGCCGTCAGCCGGCTCGTGTATGGCTGGTACCCCCGCAGCGACATCATGCACTCCGACTGCATCGTGTTGATGGGCCACGACCCTCGCCGCCACAGCTGGACCTTGGAGCACAAGTCGATCCGGATGGCGCAGGCCCGGGGGGCGAAGCTCATCGTCGTCGACCCCCGGCGCAGCGGCAACGCCGATCTGTCCGACCTGTGGCTCCCCATCCGTGCGGGCACCGACACCGCGCTCCTGTTCGGCTGGCTCAACGTGATCATCGAGGAGGGGCTCTACGACGCCGACTTCGTCCGTGAATGGACCGTCGGCTTCGACCAGTTCGCCGAACGGATCCGCCAGTTCCCGGTCTCGCGGGTGGCCGAGATGACCGGCCTCGACGCCGAACTCATCATCGAGTCTGCTCGCGTGTACGCCACCAGTCGGAGCGCATGCTTCCCGTGGACGCCGATCACCGACCAGCTGATCAACAGCACCTCGGCCATCCGGCTCCAGTGCTCCCTGCGGGCAATCACGGGCAACCTCGACGTAAAGGGGGGCGAAGTCTTCGTTGGCTTCAACCCGGCAGTGAGGTCCGACACGGAGATCGAGATGCACGATGTGCTCCCCCAGGAGCAGAAGGACAAGCAGCTCGGCGCACAGGATCACCCGGCATTCACGTATCGGGCCCAGATGGCTCTGAACGAGCCGACCCTGCGGGTGTGGGGTCACAAGTGGGCCAACCTGGTGAGCGGGTGCTACATGGCCAACCCGATGGCGGTGTTCAAGGCCATGGCCGAGGAGGATCCCTACCCCGTGAAGGCGTTCTTCGCCCTGGCCAACAACACCTTGATGTCGTTCGCCAACACCAAGCGGATCTACGACGCGCTCATGGCCCAGGACCTATTCGTGGTGTACGAGCATGCCATGACACCCACCGCGCAGGTGGCCGACTACGTGCTCCCGGGAGACTCCTGGCTCGAGCGACCCGGCTTGCTGGCCGGCATCAGCGATCAGGCGATGGAACCCCCCGGCGAGTGCCAGAGCGTCGTCTACTTCTGGCACGGGTTGGCCCAGCGCATGGGCATGGGCGAGGTGTTCCCGTGGCAGACGGGCGAGGAGTTCCTCGACTATCGAGTCGAGCCGAGCGGCCAGGCCTTCGCCGATGTCGTGGCGGCGGGACGCTTTCCGAGCCCCGACCCCGAGCCGGCGCCATCAAACACGGAGCGCAAGTACCTGAAGACGGGCTTCGCCACCCCGTCGGGCAAGGTCGAGCTGTACTCGTCCATCCTGGACGATCTCGGTTTCGATCCGCTTCCCTACTACCGGCAGACGCCACAGTCCACCGACGAGTACCCGATGCAGATGTTCATCGGGCTTCCCGACGACGAGTACTACCGCACCGGTCAGCGCCACGTCCCCGAGTTCCGCAAGCGGGCCAAGGACCCGACCTTCTACCTGTCGGCCGCCGACGCCGCATCGCTCGGGGTCGACGAGGGGGGCTGGGCCCGGGTGACGACCTCGATCGGGACAATGGTCGGCCGGGTGTTCATCCGCTCGACCATGCCCGACGGCCTCGTCCGGGTCCCCCACGGTTGGTGGAAGCCGGAGTCACGTAAGGGACTGGAGAACATGTCGGGCATGTGGGACTTCTCCGACGCCCAGCTCACATCGGACGACGACCCCGACTTCATCGACCGGGAGCAGGGCATCCCCCAGATGAAGGGCTGTCCCTGCAGGATCGACAGGCTGCCCGACGACGAGGTGGCCCGGCTGGAGGCTGAGTACGGACCGACCGAGCACCTGCCCAAGGGCCCGGAGGGGACCAAGACACGACCGGTCAAGCTTCCCGAGTTCCTCGACGACCACGAGATGTCCTTCGACGTGGAGTTCGAGGCCGTGGAGCTGTCGATCTACGGCCGCATTACTCTCTAGGGTCTTGGCAGCCGTTCAGGTCGTAGCTGGCGATCGTGCAGCCCACGGAGAAGATCGGGATGGGCGCGTAGAAGTGCACTTGCCCAGTCGAGCCGGCTGCTGCCCCGCTGACGGCGACGAAGGTGCGGATCTCGAAGCCGCCCTGGCCGGCGTCGGCGTAGACGCTCCCGTCCTCGTAGTCGCAG
>JAPOQZ010000041.1 GCA_026710435.1 bacterium
GCGGGTGGGGGGGGGCGGGGGGTGGTGGGGGGTGGGGGGGGGTTCCCGGGGGGGGGGGCGGGGGGTGCCGGGTCCGGGAGGGGGGGGGGGGGGGGGGGTTGCTGTCGGTGGTTGATCGGACCGGGATTGTTACGACAGCCAGCGCCACAGTTCCCCGTTGGGGTCTTCGCCTGCGTGGGTGATGATCCCGGTTTCGGTGTGTAGCTGCCCGTCGGTGTCGACGACCACATCCGGGGCGGGGCCGTCGTCTACTACTTCGATGTTTCCGTTGTCGTCGATGCGGAACAGCACACTCATGGCCATGTTGTCTCCTTCGGAGCCGTTCGGGGTTCGAGGGTACCGGGGGGGGGTGTGACAGACCACCCCTTGGACCGTTCTGCTCCCAAGAGGTGGCAGCCGGGTGATCCGGGGTTCGGCGGCGTGTTGGCCCTTGCGGCGGGACGCCGCCGCCGGTCTCGTACGTAGATGGTGCAGCCCCTCGGGGGCTATGTGGTGCCGAGGGTATGCGCGTTGTTCAAAGCGTCGATCCCTATAAAGCGACGGGGTGGAAGGCCCAGGGTCGCGGCCACGCTCCGGTGCGCTTTGGCTGTCAACACCCACACCGTGCCGCCGCTCTGGCGGCGGCGGTAATCGGCCAGGCCCGCCTTGTACAGACGATGCCGGGCCCGGGCAAGCTCTCCCTTCCCGAACTCGGCCAGCAGAACCCCAAGCTGGGACGGTGACGCCAAACGCGCCGAATACAGACACTCCAACACTCGGGTGTCCACAACTTCCATAACCTGTTCCTTTCCCTGCCCAGAACGCCAGGACTACACACCTCTAACCCCATATATAGGCAGGAACGGCCGACTGGACTGCACACAGAGCCCAGAACGCGAAAATTCTTTCCCTACTAGCAACGGCAACTAACGCAACCCAAGCGTAGTACCTGATCACAGCGTTTCGGGGGGTCGGGTATTGCAGGTATCCGTCCCATACCTGCAGGAACGGCCAGGCCACCGGAGGATGAGCGGGGGCGGAGTACCATCTAATTATTGTGTTTGAACGCGTCTACATCGAAAACTACAAGTGCCTGGCCAACTTCGACCTGTACCTGCAGGACATCACGCTGCTCCTCGGAGCCAACGGCACCGGCAAGACGGCCGTGCTTGATGTGGTCTACGGGCTGCGCGAGTTGCTGGCCGGCGATGCCAAGATCGCTGATTCCGTCGCTTTCCCGCCGTCCACGCTCACCCGTTGGCAAACTCACCGGCACCAGCAGTTCGTTCTCCAAGTCCGGGCGGGTGGTGAGGTTTTTTCTTACTGGCTCCGTGTCGAACACCACGCGGATAGTGGTGTCTCGTGGGTAACTCACGAGAAGCTGGCCGGTGAGGACGAAACCGTTTTGTTCAACTGTGAGGGGGGCACGGTGCAGCTCTACCAGGATGATGGTACGGAGGGGCCTACGTATGGGGCGGATTGGAGCGAGTCCGCTCTGGCACGTGTCGTGCCGCATCCCGCCAACACTCGTATCACGTCCTTCCTGAAGGCCGTCCGGAACACCGTGGTCTGCACCGTCCGACCCTACGGGCTGCGCACCGAGTCGAATCGAGAGGACCGGCTTCTGAATCGTCATGCCAGCAACTTCGTGGACTGGTACCGCCACGCTGTCCAGGAAACTCCACGGTTGGCCCTTGCTCATGTCGAGGCTCTCCGGTCGGTGATCCCTGGTTTCGACGATCTACGCCTCACGCAGGCGGGCTTGGACACCCGTGCACTGATGTTTAGCTTCGACGCCAGCGATGGCAGCACCGAACAGGGGGGTGGGCGATACTGGCTTCGCTTCAGTGAACTCTCTGACGGCCAGCGTGCCCTGGCTGTGCTGTACGGACTGCTCCATCTCAGTTACGACGACGAGGGTATCTGTGTGTTCCTGGACGAACCGGAGAACTACGTGGCGCTCCCAGAAATCCAACCATGGCTGATGGCATTGGTCAAGTTGTGCCAGGAAACACCCTCCCAGGCCGTTATCTGCTCTCACCATCCGGAGCTGATTGACTACCTAGGACCCGAACACGGACAGATCCTACAGCGCAACGAATCTGGAGCGACTACCCCTCAAAGGCTTAGTCCCGGATCGTCAGGGCATACCCACAGACTGTCCGAATTGGTAGCTCGGGGTTGGGAAGGGTGAGCAGGAATGTCCGCATCATCCTGCTTTGTGAGGACCAGCAACACGCAACTTTTGTTAGAAGCTTCCTCGAGAAGATGGGCTGGGTTACGCGTGACCTGCGACTCGTACTGTCACCAACGGGCCGTGGATCAGCTGAGTATTTCGTATGTAATCAGTTTCCTAAAGAGCTTCGAATGGTTCGTTCCAAGCGTGGCGAGCGGGCGTATCTGATCGTCATGGTCGATGGCGACTCCGTCGGGGTAGCGAAGCGGAAGGCCTCCCTCAAGGCCGCCTGCGAGGAACAGGGAATGGCCCCGCCGGGTGACACCGACAATGTGCTCATCTGTGTACCCACATGGAACATCGAGACGTGGCTGGCCTACCTTGGAGGTGAGATGGTCGACGAAGCCAACAAGGGCTACCCCAAGCTGGCCAGGCCGAGGGAATGTAAGCCGTTGGTCGAGGAGCTCGTGGTCATGTGCCGCGCCCGGGCCCTGCGTCCGTCAGCGCCCGCATCCTTGGAAGATACCTGCGCCAGCTATCGGCGCGTGTTCACTACGGGGACCTGAGATCATTCAGGAGTCGGACCCACACCTGCAACAAGCCCTTCGGGGCTGTGCCGGTGTCGACCAAGTCGGTTACGGGTGCCCGGAGGTGGCCGTGTGGAGTTCCAGGCGGGCGGCGCTCTCGTTCGGATCGAGCGGTGTCCATGTATTGGGTTCCGTGTACAAGCCCCGCAGTGTGCATAGCTCTTGGAACACACAGTGAATGTCTTCCTTTTCCCCGCCAAGAAGTGGGCCGTTTCGGCTCCGGGCCTTGTGGACACCTTCGTAGCGGTGGGTGAACGCTCTCCGGGTCTCGCGGTGGTCGGGGTGCCACTGTTCTTCGGCACCGATGTTGAGAAGTGCCGCCTCGAAGCGTGTCAGGGTTGATCTGTCGCCTGGGGGGATGCTCTGCGGTACGGGATGGCGGACAAAGGATGCGTTGACTGCTGCCAGGGCGGTGAAACTGTCGATTCGGCCGGTGGTGAACTGGAGGTACGCATCCGTGTCAGCCTGTCGTAGCACGATCATTGCCATTACGGACTGTTCCCAGACCTCTGGGGGGTGTTCTTGTGGGGGTTCTACACGGAGTGTCATCGCGGCTAGGTGGGCTATGTTGACGATCGTTGAAACTCACTCATGCGGACTACGCACCGACAACTCAATTATCTGCTGGGGCCGCGACAACTTCACCACGGCTCCAAGAAATGTCACGGCCTCGAACCGATGACCCTCTCTCACCCGCGGGCCTCTAGAAGCCATCGCGGATAGAGCCCAGCGAGGTCCCGGATCGAGAAACAGGACTGGGATGAGTATGCCCAGCCTCCCGGGTCGAAATGTCGGGGTTGGCTGCGACCCGCCCGTAGAATCTCCTCCTGTAGATCACATCCGAGTTCTTTACTAAAACAGCTTGTAGTACCAGAAGTAGTAACACGTCTTTACTAAACTGCTATCTACCAGGGGAAACACGGCTACAAGCCATTTGGGGTTCAGAGCACTTCTTGACGGGCAAGCTAGGTCAGTTCGGACCTCGGCCTCGGATCGGTGACTTGTCGTTGGCCAGTAGCTGGTCCAAGTGGTCGTTGCCGATGGTAGCGGTTTGTGGCGGTGGGGCCTTAAAATGAAGACCGATGGTTGGTTGCCGACTTGGTGCCAGAGCGGTCCTCCGTCGGTTTCGAGATCCCGGCGGTCCCTGTTGCTGAGGCCGCTCCAGGTCGGGTTGGTAGCGACCGGTGAGCAGATGTCGGTGTGGAGCGCCGTAGCGGCCGCTGTGGGGTAGTAGCTGGTGTTTGTTTCGTAGAGGAGCGGATCGAAACTCGCGAACCAGCTCTTGTAGGTGGCTGCACGGAAGTGTGCTGATAGTGCAGCTAGCTAGATAGCGGTCTTGGTCGCTGGGACCGACATCGGCGGCGAGGGGGAACCGACAGAACGGATCGTGTGGGGGGAACTCGCTCTGCGATGGGTTCAGCCCGACTGTGACGATACGTAACGGCGACTCCCGGTACGCGTCGAGGTCCCCGAAGAACAGTATCGGGATGGCCGGTGTCACCCGGACGCCCATGTTGGCTGCCCGCTCGAACGACACCCATGTGTCTGCTATCACATCCCCATGAGGTACCGTCATGTGCCGTCGGTTGGAGATTCCTCCTAAGACCATGATCGGAGCTAGCCGAACCGAATCCCGGTGTTGGGATGTCCCGCGAACTTGGCATCCTTGCCGAAGACCTCCGGTTCTTGTAGCGGAGTTTCCACCGACTCCACCGTGCCGACATGGAATTGTCCCGTGTCGCGAACATCCAGAGAGCCTATCGCCCAGACCAACCGTCGACAGCCTCAGGCATGCTCACGCTCCAGCGCAGATCGTGTGGCATCAGCAGCTGAGCTGGGGCGTTTCCCGGCGACGTGTCAAGGCCGTGGAATGTTGAGCGTTTGTTGGCCGGTTGAAAAACCGCGCGGTCTAGTGGGTGACCTCCTTTCGTTTGCTTCCGAATCGGTAGCTTTGCCCTTTGAGGGCGATGACCTAGGCGTGGTGGACGAGGCAGTCGACCATGGCCGTCACGGGTTTCAGCGCGGCGGTCAGATCGCCGCAGTTGAGAGCATCCCCTTCCAGGTGGGGAATGCAAGGACTTGTGACAAGGATGGCATCCCTCCTCCGGCGGACCGTTCGCAGCTGTCGTTGGGACTCGGTACGATCGGCGCCCGCAGCACCATGCCGGCTGCGTTGTCGGGCATCCTTCGGGCGGTGGCTACGTCATGGGTTGAGGTACTGTGCCCAGGTTTCCATGAGTTCCCGGCGGCGTTCGAGTAGGTCGGAACGTTGGTAGGCAAGCTCAACATCGGAACCTGCGCGGTGGCCTAAGCACAGTTCCGCGACCGCCCAGTCCGCCCCTATCTCCGCTGCCCAGCTGCGGAAGGCGGATCGCATCCCATGGGGTGTGCCTTTGACGCTGTTCTCTCGGCAGAGTTTGCTGATCGTCGAGTCTGAGATGGGTTGGCCGGCTGCCGATGGGAAGACGAGGCCGGACTGGTCGGACAGTTCCTTGGCTTTGTTGAGGACGGCAAGAGCGGCGGTGCTGAGTGGAACCCGGTGGGGTTCGCCGGTCTTGGTCCGTCGGCCCGGTATGGTCCATGTTGCGGAGTCAAGGTCGATCTCGTCCCATCTTGCGAGCCGCGCCTCGCCGCTTCGCACGGCGCACAGAGTGAGGAACTCGAAGCAGCACACGGTGCCCCCCCAAGCGCTGGTAGCTCGGATGGTGGCCAGTGCTTCGGATACTTGGCTGTGGGGCACTGATCGCATGTGTTGACGCCGGACGTTGTTCTTGCCGAGGGCGGCGGTGATCGTCGCGGTCGGGTCGTCTTGGCGGTGACCTTTAGCGACAGCCCACTTCATGACAGCGCTGATGCGCTGGCGAACTCGTCTTGCGGTTTCGGCTTTGGTGAACCATATGGGGGCGAGGCAGGCCATGAGGTCTGCCGAGGTGATCAGGTCGATGCGCTTGGATCCGATTGTTGGGTATACGTAGGTTCGGAGGCTGGATTCCCAGATTCCTCGGCTTCTGCTACCGGCTCGCCATTTGGCGGAGTGGAGTTCGATCACCTTGTTGGCTGCCTGCTCGAATGTTGGTGTCTTGGCAGCTCTCGGGTTGCGGCCTTCTTCGATGGCTTGGCGGTTCTCGAGGGCACGGCGGCGGGCCTCGGCTAGTGTCACTGCCGGGTAGGAACCGAGGCCGAGGTTGGTTTCGCGGCTGTTGAGGCGGATGCGTTGGCTCCAGGTTTTCGATAGGCGACCCTCGATTCTGGTCGGTTTCACTAGCAGGGTTAGCCCGTGGCCGCCGCGTCCGTCTCCGTAGCGTCCGGGTCGGCGTACGGTCTTGACGAACGTGGCTGAGAGTGTGGCTGGTCGTCTCATGTTTCCGATTGTTTCCTGTATTGGGTATCTGTCTGGTTATCAGTTCAGCCTCGGGTTTGTACAAAACGGTGCCGAAAACGGATGAAACAACCAAACCCCCAAAGGTGCCTGTGACCTGGGAGGATGCGGATGGTATGGGGGGGGGGGGTTGTGCTGCGGCGTGAAGCGGGGGTTCGATTGTCCGCCACGAACCGCTACCCCACGGGAGGGGCCAGCTTCGGGAACTTCAAGCGCGGCGTTGAGTTCGGCGGCAGCACCGCGGAGACCAGAGCCCGGCGGCAGCGGGTCCGAGATAGTCGGCCAAGGTGACCCGGCCAAGCGACTGGCGGTCCTCCGCGCCGTCCTGGTCGTCACCGTCGGGGAACAAGCCCACCGCGGCCCGTTCCTCGTGCGCTTCCGACAGGATCGCCGCCCGATGCCTCCGCTCAAGGTCGCTGTACTCCGATTCGAGACCGTCGAGTTCTTCGCGTACTGCGTCGGTGAACGCTTCGCCATCGAGGCCAGCGATCGCGTTGAGCCGAGAGCGGACCTTCGACAGTCGCAATTCGATTCTTTCTTTTCGTAGCCATACCGGAAGCTTCGCGAGTCTCAATACCTTAAAGGTGTGGTACAACCTGACACTATCTGAGACGGAGGATTCTTATGTGTTCCATGGCTGTTAGCGTAGAATTGTTTGTTCGTTTGCTGCGGTTATATGAGGATATTATTGGGGTGAACAGCTGATGTAGCTTGCCCATTGGTTCATGAGCCCTCGACGACGGTCGAACAGATCGGACCGTAGGTAGGCGGCTTCGACCTGGTCTCGGTTGACATGCGCCAAAGCAGCTTCGGACACCGACCTTGGCGTGTCGGTGCACTCCTCAACCCAAACCCTGAAGCTAGACCTGAATCCGTGCGGCACGGCGGCAACGTCTGCCCGTCGTAGTAGTGCCCGGACTGTCTCGGGTCCGAGCGGCCCACCGGTCCGGCTGTTGGGAAACACCAGTCGGGTACCGTCCGATAGGTCACGCGCCCGGCTGAGTACGGCGACGGCGGCGGTGCTGAGTGGTACCCGATGTTCCAGTTTCGCTTTCATCCTCTCAGCAGGGATCGTCCATGTGGCCGCGTCTAGGTCGAGTTCGGACCAGGTTGCGAGTCGTGCCTCCGACGGTCGCACAGCGCAGAGGATCTGGAACTCGACCGCGAGGGCGGGGGCGGGGTTGGCGGCACCGGCCTGGCGTATGTGGTCGAGAGCAGCCCCGACTTTGTTGTGGGGCAGCGCCCGGTGGTGGGTGGTCCCGTTGCCCTGCTTCGGCAGCGCCGCTGCCAGAC